>JAKJCA010000053.1 GCA_022706685.1 Bacillota bacterium | reverse complement strand
GGGAACGTCCTTTTTCTCAACGGCAGCCGCCAGTTTTTCAATCAGCGCGACGGCCGCTTTCCGGTTGACGTAGAGCGGCACCAGTTTCGTCAGCGGGCCGATGACGTAGTTTTGCAGCTGGTAAAACGCGAGCACGGAGCCGATGGTCATCCGCCCCTTGAAAACGAGGTAGGTGCCCACGCACAGCAGCACAACGGTGACGAAAAGCTGAGAAGCGGTGCTGATGATGCCGACGCGGTCGTGCGTTTCGCGCCGGTTGCGCTTGGCTTCCTCCAGTTCGGCATTGTTGCCGTCGAAGAGTTTCATCACCTCTTTTTCGGCGCGGAAACTTTTGATGACGATAAAGCCGTTGAGCAAGTCTTTCATTTGGTCGACGAAGCCCTCGTTTTTCGACGACGTCCGTTTCTCCATCGCGGTCATTTTACGCCCGTAACGAAGCGAGATGACCGTGGGCACCGCGGCTGCCGCCATGACGCAGGCCATCATCACGGGGTTGATGACAGCCATGGCGACGATGCCGCCGACAAGAAGCGACAACTGGTAGACCAGCTGGATGTTCGCGGCGAGGTAATTGCTCTCGATCTGCCCGAGGTCATTGGAGAAGGCGGAAATGAACTTGGCCGAGGAGGTCTTGGCGAAGTCGCCGATGGATTTTTCGAGGATCTTGCCGAACAGAAAGGTTTTGAACTGCGACAGCCCGCGCTTGAGGTAGCGATTGCGGTAGGTTTTTTGCACGACGGAAAAGCCCAGCGCCACCGCCCCCGCTCCCAGCGCAAGGATAACCGTGCGCATCAGCAGCGTGTAATCCTTCGCCTGCATGGCGTCGGTGATATATTTCATGATGAACGCGATGCTGATAGAACACAGCGTATCCGCAAAAACGGTGGCCAGCGTTATCCCGAAGTCCTTTTTGTTGTTTCTAAACAGCTGCTGCCTGCATTCATCGGTAAAAGTGCGCGTCTTTTTCATCGGTTTGCCTCGCATGTCTTTTTTCACACCGGCGGCCGGGCCCCGGTTTGCATGGGCAGTATAGCCCCCGAGAGGGAGCCGGCGCCTTGAATTTTGTGTCCAATACGCGATTTTTCTTGATTTTTTTGTCCGGTTGCCTGTACGATATGTCTGCGGCTTTTATCCAACATATCTTAAAAGGGGTGGGGTTTTGTCCGCGCTCGACAAGGACGGGCTGCGCATCGTTGAAAACTCGCTGGAGGGCGAAGCCGCCCGCGGCGGGGAGGCGCATACGCACCCCTGGGCGGAGCTGCTGTTTTTCCAGACGGGCGAATGCGAGATGAGCGTCGAGGACAAAAGTTTCCGCCTGCGCCGCAACCAGCTGCTGATTATCCCGGCCGCCACGCGGCATGCGGCGGCGCCCGGCCCGGGGAAATGCCGGAACCTGATGCTCGCCATCCCGCCCGGCCTGCTGAGCCTGAACTTCGCGGCCGGCTTCGGCGAGACGATTTATAAAAGGCCCCTGCGGCTTGACCTGATGCAGGCGAAGTTTGTGCGCGGCGTCTTCGCCAAAATCGCCGACGAGGAACGCAGGGCGGACCGCTATTCGGACGAAATGCGCAAAAGCCTCCTCCTCGAGCTTTTCGTCTATCTGGCCAGGAGCTTCGGCAGCGACCCCGCGTTTGAAAAAGAGGCCTCGCTGGCCGACGACATCACGCGCTATCTGCTCGAGCATTACGCCGAGGACCTCAACCAAAAGGACGTCGCGCAGCGCTTTTACCTGAGCCGCTCCTACCTTTCCAAAATCTTCAAGGCCAAGACGGGGCGCGGCTTCAACGAATACCTGACGCATATCCGTATCGAGCAGGCCAAGGCCATGCTGAAAACCACGGCGATGCCGGTGACGGAAATCGCCTTCGCCTGCGGCTTCAACGACAGCAACTACTTCTCCAAGATTTTTAAGAAACTTGAGGGCGTCACGCCTCTGAACTATAGAAACAGCGAATGATTTGCCCCGGGCAAAGCCGGGGGCAAATTATTCAAACTGAGTCCGCGTCTTTTGTGTGACGCGGACTCAGTGTCATTTTGCGGCTTGCCGCAAAATATCACCAGTCACACCGGTTGACATGCGCAGAATTATATATATAATGAGTAATTAGAAAGGTATATTGAGTAAATTGTACGGAGGCGCTTATGTTCACCCGTGCTTTGGTCGCGCAGTTAGCGGAAAGATTGGAAGAACCGAGGAAGTTTATACAAATAGTTACAGGTCCGAGGCAAACGGGCAAAACAACCGCCGTTATTCAGGCGCTCAAACGGTTGGAGGCCCCACAGCATTTCGTCAGCGCAGATGACCCAAACCTCGTTTCCGCAGAATGGCTGCGCAACGAATGGGAGCAAGCGCGCTCCCTCGCAAAAACGGGCGACGCTATCCTGGTGGTTGACGAAATTCAAAAAATCAACAAATGGTCTTCAATCGTCAAATTGCTCTGGGATGAGGACAGCAGAATAAACGTGCCGCTCAAGGTGGTTCTGACAGGCTCCTCTTCCCTGCTGCTGCAAAAGGGGCTCACGGAATCCCTGATGGGCAGATATGAAATCTTATATTCTCCCCATTGGAGTTATGCCGAATGCAAAGCAGCGTTCGGTTACAGCCTTGACGATTTTCTTTTCTTCGGCGGGTATCCCGGAGCCGCGGCGCTCATCAGGGATGAAAACCGCTGGGCGCGTTATATGGGCGCTTCCATTGTGGAGCCCACGATTTCACAGGATATTTTGATGATGGAAGAAGTCAGAAAGCCCGCGCTTTTGCGCTCGCTGTTTGTGCTGGGCTCACAATACAGCGCGCAGGAATTATCCTATACAAAATTGCTCGGCCAGTTGCAGGACGCAGGGAACACCGTGACGTTGGCCCATTATCTTGAACTGCTCACGCGAGCCAATATACTGACCGGTCTGCAGAACTATTCCGGCAATCAAATACGCGCCCGCAAAAGTTCGCCGAGATTTATGGTGTATGACACCTCTCTGATGACGTATGCTGACGGCTCCGGCAGGCGGCGGCTGCTCGAAAACCCCGCCGAACGCGGCAGGCTGGTTGAAAGCGCGGTAGGCGCTTATCTGCTCGCGCGCGGAAAGGAAGAAGGATTTGAAGTGTATTGGTGGCGCGAACGCAATCACGAGGTGGGTTTCGTTATCAAAAAAGGAAACAGCCTGACCGCCCTTGAGGTGAAAAGCGGCCGGGTGAAAAACGCGGGCGGAAGCCTTCAGTTCAAAAAACTGTACCCCGAAACGCTCTCCCTCGTCATCGGGAGCGCAAACCTCGGTTTGGAAGACTTTTTGCTTGGGAAAAAACCGCTGTTTTTATAATAATCTTTTACATAGCAAATGAGCCGGTAAATATCGCTTCTCAATATGCCCCGAGTTCCTTCGCCAGGTCCGCGATTCTGCGCATGGTCGCGAGGCTGACGGAGTTGGGTATGGAATGGTCGGAGCTGAAAATATAACCGCCGTCCGTTTTCAGCGCCGGAATGAGCCGCCGCATTTCCTCCTCGACGGCGTCCGCGTCGTCCCATAAAACGGCGTTGAGGCCGCCGTGCAGAACCAGTTTGTCGCCGAACTCTTTTTTGATGGCATACGGGTCCATGCCGGCTTTGACCTCGATGGGGTTGAGCGCGTCGACGCCGATTTCGACCAGTTCCGGAATAAAGGGGCGGATATCCCCGCACGAATGCAGATGCGCGGGGATGCCTTTTGCGTGCGCCCATTCCACAGCGCGCTTCTGGACGGGTTTGAGCAGTTCGCGGTACATCTTCAGCGAGAAAAACTGGTTTTGCTTGTAGCCCATGTCGTCGGGCCAGCTGATGCAGTCAAAGGTATAGCCGGCGTCCCAAACCATATCGAAAAGGGCGATGTCCAAATCCAGGAAATGGTTGAACATATCCACGCACCATTCCGGCTGCTCCGCCATGGCGACCAAAAGCCGCTCCGTTCCGATGAACCAGGAGTGCGTGACATCGAACCCGAACCAGAATCCCGCCTCAATCCATTCGCCGTTTTCGCGCCAGGTCTTATAGTTGCGTTTCAGGCAGCTCCAGTCGACGCGGCTTTTGACAGGGGTCATGCGCGCTTTCGCCTTGAGCCAGTCGTCGGGCGTTTTGACCTTGAAATCGAGGAACTCCGGGGTGGAGTCGGCATGATTCTGACGCTTTAACGTCGCGCCCCAGTTGGTGGTAAAAACGGTATAATCGGGTGTCAGTTCGATCATGCCGCCTTTGTACCTGGGGGAGTTGTCGACATCGATGCTGACGGTATGGTCGACGCCGAAATATTCGTACCACGGCACGTTTTTCGGCATGCCCTCCTTGCGCCAGCGCGCGAGCGTACCGGCCCACGGCGAATCGACGATGGGCACGCGGTCGGCCTGCTCATGCGCGTACATGCGCGAAAAGCGTTCATGCGTTGTCATCGGTTTCATGCTGTATCCCCTTTCGGCAGGTCGATTCCGGTTCATTTGAACGCGCCAACGGGACAAAGGCTTAACAAATAATTTCTATTAATAATAATAAACACTAACAACAGAAGTTTGGTGCTATTTCGGCATTTCACGGTCTCATTGAGCAACATTTTTCTTTGACAGGTAAAAGTCGTTATACTACAATCAACCATATCCGCTGATAAAAGGACTGTGCCTGCTTGGAGAAGGACCCCGACAAAGAAATCACGCTCATCCCGCGAAAGGAGGAGATGAAATGTTGATGAAACGCTTTTTTTGCATGGCTTTCTGCGCTTTGCTGTTGCCGGGCCTTTTCGGCTGCGCTTCCAACGGCAGCAGCAACATCAACAGTCTGGCAGAGGCGGAAATCAACGAGTACCAAGGCGAAAAGCTGGGCTCCATCAAAGATTTCAGGGAGAACTCGATTAAAGGCCCGCAAAAAGTGGATATCAAAACTTACAGGCTCAAGGTGGACGGGCTGGTCGAAAAAACGGCTTCCTATACATATGCCGAAGTGCTGGCCAACCCGAAATACAGCAAGGTGGTCACCATCCACTACGTGGAGGGCTGGGACGTCACCATTTTATGGGAGGGCGTATTACTGAAAGATATTTTTGACCGGTCGAAGGCAAGAGCGCAGGCAAACACGGTGATTTTCCATTCGGTGGACGGATACACCACCTCGCTGCCGCTGAAAACCATTCTGGATAAGAATATGATACTGGCCTATAAAATGAATGGCGTTGTCCTCCCGCCGGAGAGGGGCTTCCCCTTCCAGCTGGTTGCGGAGGATAAGCTGGGCTATAAGTGGGCAAAGTGGATTGACCGGATAGAACTGTCCGACAACGCGGACTACAAGGGCTATTGGGAGCAACGCGGTTACGATAATGATGCGGACTTCAATAATTGATATCGAGCACGCCGCCATTGACGGTAAGTTCTGCCGTTCGCGGTGCGTTTCATGGCATCGGCCGCGCCGATAACACAGGTTATCTCTTATTCTCGCGACACTTCGCGACCGGACGCCGTTACCGCCACTTGGTCGGCATATACAAATACCAGCCGATGGCTTCTGTCGTCAGCAGATGCCCTTCGCTGCGGTAGGCGACGCCGTATTTCACATAGTCGTCGTACAGCGCTTTGTTCGCCGCTATCCAGGCGGACGGTTCCTGCAGGCGGGAAAACTCCAGCACTTTATTGTTGCCTTTCCACTGGCGCCAGCAGAGTTCCGACATCCGGACATTTTTCAGCTGGGTTTGAGTATCCGCGAGGGCGACCGCGTTTTTCCATAAATCGTCGCAATATTGAATCTCGCTTTTGTCCAAATCCAGCCAGCCTTTTTTATCGGGGCTTTCGGAAATGGTCATGTGGCCGCCGTCCCTGCCCGCGTTCTTGATCGTCATATCGATAAACTCGCGGATGTACTGCCAGCCTTTGCCGTAATAGGCCCTCATGAAATCATTCATCGTTTTATCGTAATCGATATCCGGGTTCCAAAGCAGTTTCGCCAGCATATACGCGCGCAGTTCGGCAAACTCGCCGTTTGACTGCGCGGCGAAATAGTTGCCTTCTTCATAGACGCCTTTGACATGGTTCGCGGCAAAGAAGCGCATGTTGGGCTGCAGGACGCCGAAATTCGGGAACATATCCAGGAAGTTGCCGTACTCCGTCGTATAATCCCAGATATAAATCCGGTTGCATATCTTCTGCCAGCCCAGAATATCACTGTTGAAAGCGGCATTGTTGGCGCAGCTGGGGTCGCTGATGGGGTGCGCAAAACAGCACTCAATCGAGCAGAGGCGGACAATGACATTATCCCGCGGAATCACGTGCAGCGGAGGTTTGCGGGTATAGGTATAAGCGAAGGTGTCGATGGCCGCGTTCGGGTAATCGTCTTTGATGGCGTCCGCCACGGCATTGACAAAACGGATCATGGTGCCGGATTGCGAACCTTCATATTCGTCCACCGCCTTGCAGGCGGGGCACTGGCAGTAATCGCCGTTGTCATGCTGGGTCAGGGAGATAATCTGCGTATCCGGATTGGCGGCGAGCATTTCCCTGACCTGCGCGATGACCAGCCGCAGGGTTTCGGGGTTGGTCAGGCAAAGCTGGTTCGGGCTCCTGGCGTTTTTATCCTCTCTGTAAGCGTAATATTCCGGGTGTTCGGCAAAATAGACGCTCGAAGGCAGGATGGATGTCGTCAGGGTATGGCAGAATCCGCCCGTATAACCCATCGTGCCGCCCTGCTCTTCGCTCAGCTGCCGGTACGTGTTGCCGTTGAGCTTATTGGCGATGCTGTATGTCTGGTCGTGCGGGCTGAGCCAGTCGGTCTCGCGGTATTCAAAGACCGGCTTTTGGGTAATGTCAATATCCACCGGAATTTTCAGGTCATCCATGTGCGGAATCACAATCAGGGTTGACGTGTACCAGTGGCAGCCGAGCACTTCCTCCAGGAAGGTATAAACACCGTAAAGCGTGCCCCGCTTTTCTCCCCCGGCGATAACGAGCTTCTGCCCGACGGTTTTGACCATCAGCCCTTCGTCCCCGAGGGCGGCGCGGTCCACCGTATAGCCGCCGCCTTCGCGGTTGGTTTTGCCGACGATAATTTCTTTTGCCTGTATCGCGGTTTCGTCCGTCACGACCGGCAGGGTGACCCCGCAGATTTGGGCGATATAGTTTTGCAGCGTATAGGCCGCGTTGAGCTCCGACGCGCGGCAGTTGGCGCCGCGGACAATCACGTAATCGCTCCGGCCGTTTTGCGTAATTGCCATGGTTTCGACGGTAACGGGGTCAATGATATCGGGCGGCGGGACAAAGGGAGCCGGCGGCGGGTTGATCAGGTTGCCGACCAGCATGATGACGCCGACCACATAAGCGATGAGCGATTTTACTGTTTTGAACGTCATAACGTCACGCCCTTATGATTTATTTTCAAATATATTCGCGGTTTCCGTATCCCCATTATAACCCCTGCCGGGCCAAACACAACCATGCTGCTTGCCACGGTTAACAGGCGAATGCGGTAAAAGAGCCCGTACTTCTACATCTTGTCCCCGAAACGGTCTTTCAGTGCGTACAGTTCGTCTTTCAGGCGGGCTGTGATTGTTTCATACTCCGGCAGGCCGTAGACGCTGCGCAGCTCGAGCGGGTCCTTTTTCAGGTCGAATAGTTCCCACTCCGGCTTTTCCGGTCTGCCGGGCTCGCCGCGGCTTGGATAGAAGGGTCCCGGCGTGTCGAGTTTGTCGGCGTAGTAGTAAATCAGTTTATACTCATGTGTGCGGATGCCATAGTGCGCCCAGACGTTGTGCGGATTGTCTTTGTGCATCCAGTAGCGGTAATACATCGAAGTACGCCATCCGGGCGGCGTTTCGCCGCGCAGCACCCCGCGCAGGCTCGCTCCCTGCATCGAGGCGGGGATATCCAGCCCGGCATAGTCTAGGAAGGTTTCGGCAAAATCGATGTTGAGCGCCATGTCGCCGCAGGCGCCGCCGGGCGCGATTTCCCGCGGGTAGCGGACGACAAAGGGCATGCGCAGGGACGGCTCATACATAAATCGTTTGTCAAACCAGCCCTGGTCGCCCAGAAAAAAGCCCTGGTCGGAGGTGTAGATAACGACGGTGTCCTCCGCGACGCCGTCCTCGTCGAGATAGTCGAGCAGGCGTCCGACATTGTCGTCGACCGAGGCGATGCATCGCAGGTAGTCTTTGATGTAGCGCTGGTATTTCCATCGCTTTTTTTCCGCCGCGGAAAGGCCCCTCGGCGGCCTGCCTTTGGTGTCGATGGGGTTGAGGTCCTCGATGCGCATTTTGGCCGCCCTTGCCGCGCGCGCGTGGCCGGAGTGGTCGCCGGCGAAGGTCGGGGGTTCAAGGATTTCCTCATCCTCATACATCCGGGCGTGCTTGTCGTCCGGTTCCCAGGGGCGGTGCGGCGCCTTGTGGTGGCACAGCAGCAGAAAGGGGTGCTCCCTGTCGCGGCGGCGCAGCCAGTCCAGGGACAGGTCGGTGATGATATCGGTCACATAGCCGTCTTTTTTGGTTTTGGCGCCCATGTTGAAAAAGCGCGGGTTGTGGTACTCCCCCTGCCCCGGTAGAACGTTCCAGTAATCGAAACCCGTCGGGTCCGCGTCGCCGCCGTGCCCGAGATGCCACTTGCCGATGACGGCGGTCTGGTAACCGGCAGCCTGCAGCATTTTGGGGAAGGTCTGCTGCCGCCCGTTAAAGCGTTCGTTGAGCGTGCGCACGCCGCACAGGTGGTTGTACTGCCCGGTCAGAATGCCCGCGCGGCTCGGCGCGCAGATGGAGTTGGTGCAAAAGCAGTTATCCAGCCGCATGCCCCCTTCGGCGATGCGGTCGATGTTCGGCGTGCGGTTAATGACGCTCCCGTAGCAGCCGATGGCGTGCGCCGCGTGATCGTCGGACATGATAAAAAGGATGTTCGGCTGTTTCATTTCGTACCTCTCATCTGATAATGGTCAAATCTCGATATCCGTAATCCATCCCCAAATAATATCGCCGAGGTTGTCCGCTTTGCCCTGCATATCCTTGCCGAGCTGCCGCCAGGTCCAGTATTGCGGGTATAAATACTTCAAATCGAGTTTATCGAACTCCTCGAGCGTGACATAGTCGTTGCCCGGGTCGAACTGGGTCAAGCCGAGCGAGGTGAGGTCCTCGAAGAGTTTTTGATTGCTTGCCGTCCAAACGGAAGGCGCCTGAAAGCGCGAGAATTCCCCGTAGAAATGGCAGGCCTTCCAGCTCCGCCACGAAATCTCGCAGCTTCTCAAATTGTTCAGCTGCCAGTCCTCTTTCGCCAGCGATTTGGCTTTTGCCCACAGTTCGTCGCAATAAGTGATTTGATTTTTTGTCATCGCCATCAGGCCGGGCTGGTTGAGGTCAAAGCACTTCATGTGGGTTTGAATCCCCGCGATTGTTTTGCCGTTGCACTCGACGGATATCATGCGCGTATATTCTTTGATATACTGCCAGCCGTCTCCGAAATAGAGTCTCATAAACCGGCTCATGAGCGCGTCCATATCCTCGTAAGGGTCCCAGAGCAGCTTGGCGTAAAGCCAGGAGGTCATGCACAGGAAGTTCGCGTCGCACGAGGCGTTGCTGTCCACATACAGGCCGGTCGCCCCGTTTTTGAGGTAGTACTGAATGTTCGGCTGCATCGCGTCCCAAATCGGGTACGGATGCGGATACATATCATAAATGACCGGGTATTCGAAGATAAAGATATTTTTGCAGATTTTGCTCCAGTCGTCGAACTGCTTGCGCAATTTGACCGACTCGTCGTAGGTGTCGGTCTCCAGCGGGTGGGCATAGCACATGGAGATGGGGCAGAAATAGACGATGATGTTGTCCCTGACCGGTGTAATGGTGGCGTCGACGCTGCAGGCGTAGGCCAGCGTGATGATTTTACACTCCGGGTTAATGGCGGCGACTTGATCGGCGATGGCGTTAAGCATCCGCACCAGCGTGCCGGTGGTGACGCCGCCCTCCTCGGCATAAATCGCCTCGCACGCGTCGCAGCGGCAGTATTCGCCGGAGTCGTTGAGGCTGATCTGGAAGCACTGCAGCCCCGGATTGTTTGTTACCAAATCGACAGCGTAATCGGTAAAGATTTTGATGACGGCCGGGTTTGACATGCAGGGGTTTTCGGTCGTCCGCACCCCGTCCTCATTGAGGGCATAGTATTCCGGGTGGTCGGCAAAATAGACAGACTCGGGCATAATCAGGGCGGCGTTGTGCCCCATATAGTAAGGCAGCATGCCGCCGAGCTCCTCCGATTCGACGGAATAGGCGATGCCGTTGGCTTTGTTTGCCAACGCGTAATCGGCGCTGAAGGTTGTTTCCGGCTTGCACAGCGACGGCTGGCGGAACATGAAAGCCGGCGTTTCGTACTCGTCGATCGCCGCCGGGATACAAACCGTCGCCTTTTCGGGCACAATGGTGGTGTCGGCCGACAGCCACGCGCAGTCGAGGAACTTCTCGAGGAAATCGAACACCCCGTACAGCGTGCCCCGTTTTTCTCCCCCGGCGATAACGAGTTTCGCGCCGACGGTTTTGATGATGAAACCCTCGTCGCCCAACGCCGCGCGGTCCACCGTATAGCCGGCGCCTTCACGGTTGGTCCTGCCGACGATGATTTCCTTCTCCGCCGCAGGCGCCGCATCGGTGACGATGGGGAGTTCGACGCCGCTGATTTGTTGGAGATAGGCCCGGAGTTTGAGCGCCGCCGTATTCTCCGACGGGGAAGCCGCCGCGCCTTTGACGATGACATAGGCGCTTGCGCCCGTATCGATGAGCGTCATCTTCGGGGAGTTGTCGACCTCCTCGACGATGTTCTCTGGCACGAAAGGCTCGACGGGCGGGTTGACGATGCCGAAAGAGGAGGAAAGAAAAATCAGTACCGCCAGAATCGATGAAATGAACTCCTTTGCGCCTGAAAGAAAGCCGGTCAGTTCCATCTTCAACATCCTTTCCTGTTCAAGGCCTTTTCTTTTCCGCCTTGCCCGACATGACATATCCCTCCGTCAGGCTTCGCCTGCCGCCTCCCTTTAGGCAAGGGAGGCATTTGGGGCTGCCGTTGCGCCACGAACAAGAACGGCAGCAAGCAAGTTAGGGGATCTGTTTTCGTCGCACCGCAATCTTGAAGACGACGTTTTTATTTGGTCATAGTCTTTTTCTAATGTTGCGGGCAAAGGTGGTCAATTGGTGATAATGTTTTCGCTAAATAACGTATCCCTCCGTCAGGCTTCGCCTGCCACCTCCCTTTAGGCAAGGGAGGCATTTGGGGCTGCCGTTACGCTGCGATAAGAGACGGCAGCTGGCATATTAGGGAGTGGGACTGTCTCAATAGTTAGATGTATTCATCACATCAACAGCCCTTTGAATGTCTCCCTTTTCGCCTCACGATTTGCCTCCCTTGCCTAAAGGGAGGGGGACCGCTTGCGGTGGAGGGATATTAGAAGGTCCCGCTCAAACCACAAGCTGCTTGGGTCGGGGTAGTGGGATACCTATAGGTGGATGGCTGATGCTAAAACCGCTTCTTATCGGATTAGTTGGAAATATTTATGCTTCCCTTTTTGCCTCAAGATTTACCTCCCTTGCCTAAAGGGAGGGGGACCGCTTGCGGTGGAGGGATATTAGAAGGTCCCGCTCAAACCACAAGCTGCTTGGGTCGGGGTGGTAGGATACCTATAGGTGGATGGCTGATGCTAAAACCGCTTCTTATCGGATTGGTTGGAAATATTTATGCTTCCCTTTTTGCCTCCCGATTTGCCTCCCTTGCCTAAAGGGAGGGGGACCGCTTGCGGTGGAGGGATATTAGAAGGTCCCGCTCAAGCCACAAGCTGCTTTGGGTCGGGGTGGTGGGATACTTTAAGGGGGTACGATGAGGCTTTAGCCCGGACTAAAAAACGCTTTTAGTCAAGGTGGGGGGATAATCTTTCCTTTACAATTTTATCAATATATTCGCATACACCGTCGAAATTGGTGTTGACACTGAGATTATCGATTCTGACGACAAGGAGATTGCGCTTTTGAAGAATGGCCGTCCGGTCTTCATCGTTTTCGATTCCCTCATCAATATAATGCTGTGAGCCGTCAAGTTCAACAATCAGCCTCGCGTCGTGGCAATAAAAATCCACAATATAACTGTCAATCACTTTTTGCCTGACGAAGCGCACCGGATATTGACGCAGATAATCATACCAGAGATGGCGTTCCTCTTTGGTCATGTTTTTTCTGAGGCTGCGTGCCAAATTGGTCAGTTCGGGGTTGTGTTTTCGCCGCATGACGTATCCCTCCGTCAGGCTCCGGCCTGCCGCCTCCCTTTAGGCAAGGGAGGCTATTTTGTTACACTGCGATTGGGAACGGCAGCCAAGCGGGCAAGGGAGGCTTTGGTTACCATTAGACAGTGATTGGGGACGGGAGCCGATATGCGATGGAGACTTTTTTCGCTGCACGGCATATCCCTCCGTCAGGCTCCGACTGCCGCCTCCCTTTAGGCAAGGGAGGCATTATTTACCGTTAGAATGTCATCAACGCCGTGAGCCAAGAGGCGGGGCAGCTGTTTTCGCCGCACTGCGTTTCCCTCCGTCAGGCTTCGCCTGCCACCTCCCTTTAGGCAAGGGAGGCATTTTTTGTTGTTACCCCGCGATATCAGGAACGGCAGCCGGTAAACAAGGGAACCTCAGCTGTTGATTCGTTATTTGATTGACGTGGCCGTTTCCTTCGGCCGATTCCCAATATTGTCAGCAGTTTGCTCCCAATAACGTAATCATTTTATTCGCAGTAATATAAAAGAGATGAACTACAGTTATTCTTTTTGAACGGCTTGCGCCGGCCGCGCGATTTGCTCGAAGGCGGTCATTAAAGTCGAGGCACAATGCCTGTCAATCGAGACCATCTCGACATGGACGGTCTCGGGCGCCATCATCGGCACAAAGTCGTTGTCCGCCACGATATAGCCGATCTGGTCGTTGGCAAGGCCGAACACCAGCAGTTTTTGATTCTCCCCCGCCATGTCCTTCAGGGAAGGCAGGTCCCACGCTTTGCCGCTCCAGGACTCCCCGGCGCCCAATGTCCCGCCGTAGGCGAGCGACGGCTCGAGTTCGCCGGGGATTAAGGCGACCGCAATGTTTCTGCCCAACCGCGCCCAGCCGATTTCCGACGCCAGCGCGTAGCCGAAAAGCTTTGTCCTGACGACGGCGTTGGTGAAAAGCCCGGTTTTGAAAACAAAAATCATCAGCCGGTTGCTTAAGGGCAGGAAGACCTCCCGGTGGCGGATGCTTAAAATCGGTTCGACCGCTTCTTCGCTGCCGGGCCCGATGCCGGCGAGCAGGCGGGCGAGCGCCCTGCCGTAGGCGTCCATCGTGTCGACGGCCGTGTGTTCCGCCGGCAGGCCGAGCAGGGCGGAGTCTTTGTTCATGGCGTTGCTTTGGATGGCGCCGAGGATCAGCAGCAGGTTCGCGCCGGACTCTTCGCGGACGGCTTTTTCCATATAGTACGGGTAATCCGAGGTAATCTGCCGGTTGCCGGGGCCGTTACCCCCGCAGTGCGCGCACCAGGTGACCAGCCACGTCTCCCGGCTCGCGGGGTTGTCCGGGCGGAAGCGCAGCCGGTTGAGCGCCGTGTCGTTGACAAAGGGCGGGCGGTGGTCGACGACGTAAGCAGCCGCGTCCGCGGCGCCGAAAAACAGCTCGCCCGGCTCCATGTTTTCGCAGGCGGCCTTGATGGTGTTCGCCGTGACGCGGAAAAGGTTCTCCATAAAAGCGGGGTTCTTTCCGCTTTTGATATCCTTGCGGCGGACGAGGTTTTTCAGCGGGTTGACAAGGAAGGCCTGTTTGAGTTCGCCGTTCATGCCGAAGGTGTCGACGACGCTGTGCTGGTGCAGCGACATCAGATTGATGCTCACGATTCCCTTCTGGACGGCATAGTCCGCCAGGCGGGAGCGGATGATGCGGACATCGCGGTTGGTCAGGCCGTACAAATCCAGCGCGGCGAAAACGGCTGTCCCTCCCCCGCCGGCGCTGACAGCCGCGGCGCGCACACGCATATCGTCGTACACTTCGGTCGCGGTCTTCCTGCCCCGGGCGATGACGCCGCCGACAAAATGATTGCCGTCGAGTTCGTTGCCCGTCAAGAGGGTATCGGAAGCGAAACCCAGGCGCCACTTCGCGCCGGGCGCAGCGGCGGCAGAATCGCCGGTGCCGGGATAAAAACCGCCGCTTTTATAGTTCTTTTTGCGGGGAAAGGCGGGCGAGGGGAACAGCGCGCCCGCGGCCAGCAAAAGGCCGTCGAGCAGTTTTTGATAGAAATTGTATTTGCGTTTATGCCGGGCCCGCTGGTCCATGCCGGGAGGTCCTTCCGCGGCTGCGCCTTCCGGCTACAGCTTCTTATTCTTATTCTTCACGCCGATTTCCATCTGCTCGTCGGCGACTTTCGCCATCGTCTCCCTGTCGGCGTCCGAAGCGGTTTTCGCCATATTGGCGCGGCGCTCCAGGAGTTCGGCATACATTTTTTCCCGTTTTTTGCCGGACAGGTCGTAGAAAAGCATCGGAATGATGCCCGGGAAGCCCGTCGCAAGCGGAAGGATCGCATAGGAAGCGAACAGCCAGTATTTCGTGGAGTCGCTCTGCGCGGCGCCCCGGATATAAGCGGTCTGGTCGTACTTGATCCAGCGTTTGATTTGAAGCGAAAGCAGGTTGGTGTAGATGCCGGCCAGTTTGCTCGCGAGCCCCTTGGCGACGGAAGTCATCGCCTCGGTGCGGTAGCCGTTTTTCCACTCGCAGTAATCCATGGATTCGTTGTACATCTCGGTGGGGATGACTTTCCTCAGCCCGTAGAAAAAAGCGATGATGGTTTCGTAAATCGTCAGCGCGACGGCCATGACAATTCTGTTTTTATACAGCCCGTTTTTCTTGCCGCCGATCGAGCCGATAAAAAATATCGGCACCATCAGCACCTGCCCGATATAACCGCTGGCCAGGTACAGGGTGCGCGACTGGAAATGGCGGCGGAACCACGGCACAATCATAAACGGCAGCGGCCCGAGCAGCCCGCCGGGGAAACCGGTGATATAGCCCAAAGACGCGAAATTGAGCACGTCGATGAAGTAGTCCGACCGGCTTCCGCCGACGGAAAAAGAACTCAGAATCTGCGACAGCGTCATCAGCAGCACGGGCTTGTTGTTGGTGATGGACCGGATTCCCTGCATAATGCTCGGCGTCTTGACCGACTGCGCCACCCGCTCGCGCATGATGGTGTTGAACCACAGCGAAACCAGGCCGGCGACGACGCTGGTAAAAACGCCCATCCCGACGAAAAGCTTTAGATAAAGCGCGCTGACCGGCCCCTTTTTCGGCTTGATGACGTTGTTGCCGATTAAGTCGAGCAGGATGGTCATGATCTGCTCGGGCAGTTTTTCCCCGAACAGGCCGGAAAAGAAGTTGGCGACGGTCAGCATGCGCGTGCGTTCCACCGGATGGGGCGTGATGGTGGTGATGATGCCGCCCTGCGCGATGCCCAAAAAGGTCCCGATACCCTCGCGAAGGATCGCGAGAACGGAGTAGACAATGAATTTGTTCAGGTCTTCCGGCCCGGTGCCGGGGAAAAACAGCGGCATCAGCCAGTACAGGCAGGTGCCGACGGTACCGGGAATGGCCAGCAGGACAAGATAGGGCTTGAACTTGCCCCAGCGGGTGCGCGTTTTATCCACAATCGCGGCGGTGAAGATATCGTTGACGATATCCCAGATGCCGTTGATAAACGACAAAATCTGCTGGTACCTGAAACTGACCTGCAGGATGGTGTTGACGAAACGCTGCGAGTAGGTGTTGATATTGAAACTTTGCGCCATGTCCCACAGCACATAGCCGGCGACTTCGCGCGTGCCCACATACCGCCGGTCCTGATAAACGTAATCCACCTGCTGTTTGGTGAACTCCCCGTCGGGCCGGCCGATTTCCTGCTTTTCTGCGTTGTTCTCCACGCCGTCACACCTTTCACCCCGCGCCGCGTTCGCCGGCCGGGCAAACGGCAACAGGCGGGTTATTCCCGTCTATTTTATCCCACCGCATACCATCATACAACCTCCCCGCGGCCTTTTGCGCATGAAAAAACCCGCGGAGAGGCCCCGCAGGTTTTTTACGGTTCTTTGGACAGGGTTTCAGATATAGTGAATTTCGATGCTGCCGAGTTTGACGTTGCCCGTCAGCGTCAGGCGCGGCGCGTCCTCCGCGGGCGTCTGGCGGCGCGGGGCGCTGACCTCGCCGAGGGTCGAGCTGATTTTGTCGATGACGTTCCATTCTTTGGGAATATACAGTTTCATTGAGGCCAGGCTGCAGTCGAGCGACACTTCCGCCCCGGCGGGGCTCAGCTGCACGCCGTCAAAGTAGACCTCCAGCTCCCCGAGGGACGCCTCGAAACGGCCGCTTTGCAGAGCGTCGGCGTGCAGGTATTTGCTCGACGACCCCAGCGACGCCCTCGCGTAGGGGTTGTTATCGTCGATGTTTTCGCTCGTCCGGCCGCTGTTCTCCACGGCGCAGCGGACCGCTTTAAGGCGCCTGTGCCTTTTGCGGAAAAGGATGCTGAACCCGGCCGACAGCAGGACGGCGGCCGACAGCAGAATCCACGGCGAGATGTCGGGCAGCTGTTTGAAGGGCGCGTCGTAAATCATATACAGGAAGGCCAGCGGAATAAAGATGCCGAAGAACTCCAGCCGGATGAGGCTGGGGATGAGAATGGCGGCGAGGAAAACGGTCGCGAGGATGCTCCAGACCCCGATGGTGCCGAAAGAGACGATCTGGCTGGCGATGATGAACGCCGCCGACAACAGCAGGAAGATGCCCCAAAAGATATTTCTACGCTTCATAATTGCTCCTTTCGCTTAAGCGCTGCCGCAGCAGGCCGTAATAGCCGCGCGACACATAGACGTGTTTGTGGCTGCCCCGGAAATTGACAAGGTTCGCGGCGGTGAGGTTGCGCGTGACGGAATAGACTTTCGCCGTGTTGATAATCGCCGACTTGGCCGCCCGAACGAAGGAGCGGGGCAGAATTTCCTCGAGTTCATACAGCCGGTATTTGACCAGGAAGGCGTCCGAGGCGGTATGGGCGTAAATGTGCTCGCCTTCCGTTTCAAAAAACAGGACCTCGTCAAGGGGGAAGTAAAACTCCCGGTCCTCCTTGAAAAAGGTGATGTCCGGCGCCGGCGCCGAGAGCTGCGAGACCGTCTGCTGTATGTTCCTTACAGCGTCGTTCACCGCGCGGCAGCGAATGACGACCTCGTCCTCGGCGAGTGATTCGACGATTTCAATGATGCACTTCACCGGCCCGCCTCCCTCGCCGATATTGTAGCACGATTGCGGTGTAATAAAAGGGCTTGCCGCCCAAACGCCCGTTTTTGCCGGTAAGCGGTCAAAAAACGCGCCTGACCTGCAGGAAAAACCGGCGTCGCCGCCGGCAAAGTGAAAAAACGGACCCGCAAGCGGGCCCGTTTTTCAGGAAGGATATTATTGCGCGGCTTCGGCTTGTCTAACGGTCTCCATCATGCCGCGGAAGGTGTCTGCGATGCGCTGCGCGGTTTGGATGCCCAGGGAGTTCGTCTCCTCGTAATGCCCCCTGCCCAGCCGGTCCTTGGTGGTGTTGACATAGGGCACGTCCGGATTGAGCAAAAAGTCGTTGGGCGGCACGACGTAGCCGGTGAAGTCGTTGGCGACGCCGAAAATCAGCAGGTTCTTGTCGCCCGCGATGTCGACGAGGGGTTCGGGGTTGATGTCGGGCGATTTGCCTTCGGCGCTTTCCTCGGCCGGCAGGTAGCCTCCGTAGCACAGCTCGGGGAAAATCTCCGACGGCAGCAGCAGCATGTTCAGCGAGCCGATTTGGATATAGGTCATCTCGGTCTTGATGGAAAGGCCGAGATCGCCCTCGCCGTTGCCGTACCAGTCCTTTTTCAGGATGCCGACTTTGCCGAGGAACGCGAGCAGGAAGTTGTCCACGGGCGAGTAATATTCCTGGCGCAGGGTGCTGATTTTGGGTTCGAGTTTGACCTCGTCGGTGATGGCGACGGCTGTGTCCGCCAGCGCCTTGCCGCCGATTTTGGTCGACTCGATAAAGTCGGGGTCCAGTTCCTTAAGGCGGATCAGGCCGCCGATGGCGCCGACGAAATAGATGGATTCGGCGCCCGCCATCTCCATAATGCCGCGACGCATATAGCAGGCGAAGTCCGCGCTGAGCACGTCGTTGCCGAGCATACTCTCGGTATGGGAGGCGTAGTTGAGCATCCAGACCTCGCGCGAGCCGTCGTTGGGCACAAAGCGCAGGCGCGTCAGGTCTTTGGAATACACGTGCGGCAGGCGGGAGTCGCGCTGAATCTCGGGCGACTCTTTTTTGCCGTAGTAAATCGAGCCCTCGCGGCGGTCTTCGTACGCTTCGCGGATGACCCGCTGGATGCTGTCCTGAACGAGCTTCATGTATTTTTTATTGCGCCCGCTCTTGGGCAGGAAGCCCCACATGCCGATGGTGTCGATGCCCGCGTGGTTATGGGTGCTCAGCACATGGATGCCGCGGCAACCCGTCTTTTGGACAAAGTCGCTCAGGCCGGCGCGGATGATGTTGACGTCGTAGTCGGTCAGGCCGACGCTGTCGAACGAGGCGAGGGCGATGCCGCCGTGGCCGGAATTGTCGTCGATCCATACGGCGCTCGCGGTCATCGGGTCCAGCACGCGTTTGGCGGGGTTATAGGAACTGTAGCCGGCGATATAGTAGCGCTTTTTCGGGATGTCGGGCGGCATGACGTCGGTTTTGGCGAAGCCCACGGTGAAATACTCGGACTTCGCTTGCGCGACGCGGTCATACACGCCTTTCGGCAGCGGCGGGGCGGGCTGTGTGGCGGCGAGTTTTTTTCCTTTGCGGATTAAGCTGTTTTTAATGCGTTTCGAGGCGAACTTGAGCACGCCGACTCCTTTGGCTGCTACGGGCATATCGGTCTCTCCTCCGTTGGTTTTAAAGATTTTTTGCCCGGCTTGACAGCGGACGGGCAGGGCATTGGCTTTATCCTATCACCAAAAGTCCGATTTAATATTGTAAAAAGAAAACATGGCAAAGTCTTTGCCCCCGCGGCCCGATGCGTTATAATGAAGCACGACGAAGAACAGACGAATTGACGGGAGGAATTGTCATGCGCAAAACCGCCGCCGCCCCCGCCCTCGCCCTTTTGCTGGCCTGCTGCCTGGCCTTCGGCTCGGCCGCTTCGGGCGTATTGCCCGACTTTACTTTGACCCGCGAGGCATGGAACGCCGGCTGGGCGGAAAACGGCAACCTCAGCACCAACGCCTGCCTGACGCCCGGCAGCGACGAAACGCAGCTTAACTTCGCCTGGCACAGCGCGCCGGAAGCCGGCACTCCGCAGGTACGGCTGAGCCGCAGCCCCGATATGGCAGGCGCCGTCATTTTCACCGGAACCTCC
>JAKJCA010000052.1 GCA_022706685.1 Bacillota bacterium | reverse complement strand
TGACCGCCTTTGCGCGCAGATGCTCGGCACCGCCGACAAACCCTATTTGATTTCCAACAAGTCCGACCTGCAGCACATCGGCCCGTCCTCCCTGCCGGCGACTCCCGGCTTTGAGCACTTCTACAACACCTGGTATTCGCCCATCACCATCGAAGGGGCCAACTTCAACAACTACCAGGGCAAAGTCTATTTCAAACTGCTCAGCGATATCGATATGATTGTCGATGTCAATATCACCTACAACGCCGTGGAGGATAAACTCGACGTTTCGGTCGACAACGACGGCGACGGCAACACGGCCAACGACAACCATTATATTGAGAACCTTAGCCCCGGCGGCGTACCTATCGAATATAAACCCGGCATTGTGTTCAGCGGCATCTCTTTTGCCGGCAACGACTATACCATTAAAAACTTCACCTCGGCGCGCGAGTTCCTGTTCGGCATCAGTTCGGTTTCCGACATCCGTGACATTAAGTTTGAAAACCTCACCATCAATTCGGTGGGGACCGCAAACGAAAACCTCGGCACTGCGCTGGTACGTTACAATCAGGGCACCGTCGACGGCTGCATCATCAACTCCGCATCCGTTACGGGCGGCAGCAAAGTGGCCGGCATCATTGCGGAAAACCAGGGCGTTCTGACCAACTGCGTCATCAATCCGGACGTAACGATTGCCGGCCTTTCAAACATCGGCGGCATAACGGCGGTCAACGGCGCAGCGGGCCAGATTTCCAACTGCGTCTTTGCCGGCGATATCGTCACGTCGCAGGCAGCCGGCACAGCCGCGCAGGCGGGCGCCTTTGCCGCGGTTAACAACGGCTCGATTGTCAACTCGATTTCATCCGGCAGCGTCGTTTCCGCTTCGGGCGCGACGCAACTCGGCGGCTTTGTCGGCACCAACGGCGCGACCGGGGTCATTACCGGCGGTGTGTCGCGGACCACCGTCACCGGCGGTGACATCGTCGGCGGGTTTGCGGCGGTCAACGCCGGCTCGATTACCGACGCATTCAGCGCGGGCCGGGTGACGGCGACCGCCCTGAGCTCGGCGCAGACCGGCATCTTCTGCGCGCAGAACTCCGGCGATTTGAACGATGCGTTCGCCGACAAGGCGCTCGCAGGCAAATCCACCGTAGCCATCTTTGCGGGAGCCGTACAGACCGATGACCTGATTACGATGACCTGCGGCAGCCTCGGTTCCTCTTTCACCAAACAGGCTCTTGAAACTGCCTATCCTCAACTGAGCGCCCTGCTCGATTACTCCGCCTATATGTCCGCACATCCCGAGTACGAGGGCTTTGTCCCCGATAAAATCGTTTATATCCAGGGCTGGTCCAAACTGTTGTCCGCCACCCTCAACACCCAATATTCGCAATATGTCGATACCCTGGCGCTCGGCAGCGAAAACTATCCGCTGAGCATCATTACCGATCAATATCTCAACCCTGAAGTGATCTGGACATCGAGCAATACGGCGGTTGCCCCGATCAGCGCTTACAGTGTGCAGGGTCTTTCGGCAGGGTCGGCCGTGCTGACCGCCGCCTATGACATCAGGTTCTCGGTCGACGAAGTGTTTCCCGTGCAGCTGCAGATTCCTGTCACCGTCGGTGTACAGAACCCGAACTTCGCCTCGGGCATCGGCAGCGCTTCTTCGCCGTACGAAATCACCACCACAAACGGTTTCGATTCGCTTTCCTACTACGGTCCCGACAGCGATATTTATTACACCCTTACCGCCGATATCAATTATGCCGGCAGTTGCCCGCAAACACCGATTACCCGCTTCGACGGCCATCTGGCAGGCAACAACCATGCCGTCTATGATTTGACCATCGACAATAATTCCGCGCTCTTCGCCACGCTCGGCGCCGGCTCCGTGATCAGCGGTATCGGAATCGTCGGCGGAGTCAACGAGTATGCCTCGCCCGACGGCTGCGCGGCGCTGCTGGCAGGTGTCGCCGACAACGCGGACATTGTCAACTGCTACGCCGTCGGCGACATCGAAGCCGCAACAGCCGTCGATCCGAACTATACGGGCCTGCTGGTTGCCTATGCCGGCCCCGGCACGCTGATTTCCGGCTGCGTAACCTCCGGCTCCGTCGTCAATACTTCGGCTTTGGCAGGCAGCAGTACGGGCGGCATTGCGGGCTTCGCCGATGCGGCCGTGATATCCGATTGTCTTTCGACGGCTTACGTCAGGAGCACGGGAGGGGCTGCCGGCGGCGTTGTTGGGACACTCACCAACGCTTCTTCTGCCCAGGGCTGCGTTTTTGCCGGCATGGCGCTCGACGCGGCGCTTGCTTCTGGCGCTTCGGCCCCCGCCGATCCCACCGGATGCATCGCCGGCACGATACTTGACACTTCGGCTATTGCTGGCAGTTTCTTTGACAAGCAGATGTCTTTGGTCGGCTGCCCTGCGGCGCAAAGCGCTTACACGGCGGAGCTTGCCGCGGCGCTGGTCGCCGGTTGGGATACCAACGCCGTATCCGGCAATTACGCCGTACCGGACGGCCTTGATTCCGGCAGTACCAAGTTTGCCGCCGGGCTCGCTTTCGCGACCATGCCCGTCAAGCCGATGCTCGGCTCTTCAGCCGGATCGGTGCTGGGTTATTCTAAAATATTGGTGCCTTCGCGCAGCGCGTCGGATACCGTAACACTCAGCGAGGAACCAAGCGGCCTGCATACGATGGCTTATTACCTGACCATTACCCAGGGCGCGTATCCTGCCGACTCCACGGCAAAACTCAGTCCGCTGGTCGATTTGCTCAACGTCTACACGGGCCTGCGTATCACGCTCGGCAGCGGCGCCGGCACGGTGTTTGAAAATTGCGCAAACCCGATTACCCGTTATGTCGAACCCCGCCTGGCGAGGATTGTCAAGGTCAATTACACCTTGACCAATATGAGCGGCAACTCCGGCGTCGAAACCGAAACGGTAGCCATCCAAATCAAGAATACGCAGTTGTTCAGCGACGGCCTGCTTTCTTATTCGTCGGATGCGTTTACCACGGTCAGCGATTCCGCGATAACCCCCGTCGCTTTCGAAGACCTTGTCGTCGGTACCGGCGGTTTCTCCGCTTACGGCGAGTTGCCGGTGGGCTACGCTTACAGGGTGACAGCCCAAGACCAGAACGGCACATATCTGCTCGGCGGGCCCGGCGCACCCGTGATGCTTGAAACCGTCGAGGGTATTTATACAGGTTATATCGCGCTGGCCGAAGAAACCGAGGAAGTGACGATTCACTACGAGATCGTCGCCTACCAGCCCTGGGGCGTAAAGAGGTTTTGGGACAGTCTGGTTGAATTGTTCAACGTGTAGGCACGTATCAGCGAGGATACGAAAACCATGACAAAAAAACAGCAAAACATCAAACAGGTGCTCTTTTTCGCGGCGGTGTTGCTCGCGTTAATCGCGGCGACGGCGGCCTGGATTGTCGCCGGCAGAAAAACGACCACAGACGATGTCGGAGCCAAAACGCCCCACGGCCTTTTCGCCGCGGTGTACTATGAGGCGCCCGATATCGATAAAAACGGCGTCCATGACGCCGGGGAAGAATGGCAGGTCATCGAAGAGAAAGCAATCAACTACAGCGGCCTCGTTCCCGGCCAGACAAAGTTTTACAGAATCAAGATTATCACCTATGAAGAAAGCATCCTTTTTACCATGGATTTCAAGGATATATCCACCACCGTTGCGCCGGGCAGCACGGCGACAGCCGCTGATGTTTTGAGCAGGCTTTATATCACGCTTCGTGTCGAGGACATCAACGGCAACCCCATCGCGGGCGCGTCGCCCGTCAGTTCTGATCTGCTGGCATATCTCGGCGGCGATTCGGTCACGACAAAGGCGGTTTATTCCATCGATTTGACCGGTTATGAGGAGTCCGAGGTAAACATCTATTATTATCTGGGCCTGACTCCGGGCCATGTGGAAGGTTTCGACGACGATCTGCTGTTATCCGGCGCCGCCTTCGATATAGGCCAAATATCCCTCAACGCGACCGATGCGTAGTTTTAACTGTTTGACGGTGATTCTTGTTGTCAGTTAAAAAAGTATTGTCCAGGGTGTTTTCCCTTCTCGGGGTTTTGATGTTCGTTTTCTGCGCGGTCGTCCTGGTCAGCATCATCCGGTCTATAGGCAAAGGCAATGTCCCGAACGTATTCGGCTACAGTTTCCTGAATGTGACGACAGGCAGCATGCTCCCGACCTACAAGCCCGGCGATATCGTTGTGGCGAAAAAAACACGGATAGCCGATTTGAGGGAACGGGATATTATCAGTTTCTACGCCATTGAACCCGCGATTGAGGGCTTGCCCAACACCCACAGAATCATCAAGATCGATATCGTAGACGGCAGGTACTATATCATCACAAAAGGCGACGCCAACCTGGTAAACGACCCCTACCCGGTTTTTGAGGAAAATTTAATCGGCAAAGCCGTCGCGAACCTGCCCGGCGCAGGCAAAGCGGTCTCGGTCCTGCAAAACAGAGCGGTGATTTTCTTCCTGTTGATTTTGCCGCTGATGGTCATCATGGTGATGGAAATCAAACATATCGCGTCCCTCACCGGTAAAAAAGACCCGCCGCAATCCGCCGGCAAAGAAGGGAATGAAACCGTACCGCCGGAAGATGAGCGGCCTCAACAGGAAAATGACAAGCGTAAATAAGTCCCGCCGCGCAGCGGTTGATACCGCAGCGCGCAACCATACAAGACCGGAGGTGGTACCGTGAAAAAGAGAATCGTTTCCGTCGCGCTGATTCTGGCGATCGGCATCGGCATACTCTTTTTACAGTCCTCCGTCGCATGGCAGACCAATAAGTTCGACAGGCCGCAGAACATGACGATCGGCACATTGCTTTACGACTTTGAAGGCACCGTCGAAGGGATTTACGACAGCGGCACCGCCCAATATGTCGCTCCCGGGGCAAATCTGCTGTTTATCGGCTCTCAGCCGGGCGCGCTCAACGCGTATAACCGTTCGACCATCACGACGCAGATCCGCGTCAAAGTCGAATATACGCGCATCTATTGGAACGGAAGCGCTTTTGTTTCGCAATTCGTTCCCTATTCCGACAGCGATTATGTTCCCGACGATCTGGTCGTCACCTTCGCCGAACCGGCCTTGTGGGAATATGTCGCCTATGTGCCCGGCAACCCCAATACCGGCTGCTGGTTCTACAAGCCGGCTGTTGATGTCGCGGCTCCCTATGATATACCTGCCTTTGTGGACGATCCCGGAACGCCCGACGACGATGCCGGCAATGTTATCGCTCTGATTTCTTTCCTGGGGTACCGGGGCGACATCGAAGACAGCCCCTCCTGGGGCTATGTTGACAGCCCCGTGAGCATCAAGCTCACCGTCGAAGCCAAACAGGCCGACTACGTCGACTGGGCGACCGTCTATACCGACATCTGGGGTTGAGCGCTGCCCATGATGAAAAAAGCCGGACGCGCGCTATTCTCCCTGTTTGCCGCCGCGACACTGCTGCTGACCGGATTTATCGTTTATCTGAACCTTTCGGGAGCAAAAGCCTACGCGGTCGAAAGCAATTCGATGCAGCCGACGCTGCAAAGGAACAGCCTTGTTTTTATCAAACCGGTGAAATCCATCTCTGATTTGGAACCGGGAGACATCGCGACCATCTCTTTCAACGACAACAGCGGCGTTTTCACACACCGTATTACCCGCATCGATACCGGAAAAGCGCTTATCTATACCAAAGGAGACGGGAACCCCGGAGAGGATCCGCGGCCTGCTCCGTTCTCAAGCGTACGGGGAAAATACTGGTTCTCGCTTCCCCTTATCGGAACCATACCGTTGCATTTCGGGCTGAAAAACACCGTTGTCGTCCTGCTTTGCGCCGCCGCCGTACTGGTTCTTATCCGAATGATTTTTGCGGCGGTCCAAAAGAACAAAAAAAGGAGGCAAATGACATGAAGAAAAAAACCGTCCGTTCCCTTCGTTGTGCGGCGGCATTTCTGTTCGTTGCCTGCTTCGTCTATATCGCTGCGCTGCCTGCCACGTCGGCATGGTTTTACGTGCAATACGACGGGGTGAAGAAAGATTTTATTTTCGGCGACCTGGATGTCGTCCAAACCTATACATCGACCGAAACCATTGAACTGTATGCGGCGACGAAGCTCGAAGACACCGGCGAGTACCTTTTCGACGATGTGCTCCAAATTGTGCAGATTGATGCGGCCAACGAAGGGACACTCCCCGCGCGTGTTTATTTCAGCATCGACGAAGGGACGGGAAACCCCGCAGGCCTTCGATACTACTTCTTTGAAGACGGCGACGCCGAAAACGAAATGCTTCAAGCCGGCCCCGTCAAACGGAAAATTTCCGCTCAGAACCTCATTATACCCGGCAATAATGCCGCCACCAACGCCGCGCTGGCGCTCTACAATTTCGGTACGGGTACGGGGAACAGCCAGGGCCGCTATATCAGTATCGCCCCGGGTGTGACAAAGACCTTGAAAATCGCTTTCTGGGCCGACTATAACGCGGTGGGCCTGCCGTCAACCCTCGAAGATACGGACAATGTGGCCGCGCACTATGTTTACAATGCTGTCAAGATTACGCTTCACGCAGCTCAGGATACGGACGGGGCGTTTGTGAGGAACTGACCGGGAGGCGGTAAATATGAAAGTTCATCGTTCAAAAAGGCCGCCGAGCACGGTGATTCTGGCGGTTATCGCCGTTATCCTTGCCGCCGCGGGGACCTTTGCCTGGCTGGTACTCGACGACGAAGTGCTCACACGCACGTTCAGCCTGTCTAACTTTGACGCTTATGCCAAAGTATATTTTGACGGCAGCGCCAACGAGGAGAATTACCGAAACGCCGACGGTTCGCTGAGCGTCGATATCGATACGCCCTCGGCAGAGAATTATATCGGCAAACTTCGTGTCGAAGCCCTCTATAAAGGGCGCGGCAGGGCATATATGAGGCTGAAAATCGTCGAACAATGGAAAAAGGACGACGGCGCCGCGGTAAAAGCCTTTCCTGCCAATATTTCAATTCCGTTCAACATTGCCGCGCCTTACCTGGGCAGCGACACGGGAGACCAGGCGAAGTGGTACGACAACCGCCAGCAGGACTATTGCCTCTACTACGCCATGCGCGTTGTGGGTACCAACAACACTTCATATGACACCATCCCGGTGATTACGGCCGGTTTTAACCAAACGGCTTTTGAGGCCAACTATCTGCGCGATACCGCGGGCGTGACGCTTGACCTGGCTATAGAACTGCAGGCGGTGCAAATCAACCGGTACCCCCAATTCTGGGGGATCGACTCGCTGCCCTGGCCTGATTAAAACAGCCGCTTTGACAAGGAGACTTCAACATGTCCGCGAAAAGCAAAAAGTCGGCGGCAAAAAAGAAAAACGAAAAACTCAAGAAGAAGCAGGCCGCAAAAATTGCTCGCAAAGCCGTGATAGAAAAGAAGGCTGCCGCAGACCCTTCGTTTAAGATTAAATTAGATAAAAAGGAACTCGCCGCGCAGAAGAAAGCGGAAAAAAGAGAGAAAAAGCTGCAAAAAAAGCGGGAACTCGCCAAAAAGAAAAAACAGGATCTGAAACCCGAAAAAAAGCCGGCGCACAAGAAAAAGCAGGATCAGAAACCGGAAAAAAAAGACAAGACGGGCGGTCAAAAGGGCGAAGCACAAGCGCCGCCCAAAGAAAATACGCCGAAAGAAAAAAA
This sequence comes from Bacillota bacterium, assembly GCA_022706685.1. Classification (GTDB taxonomy): domain Bacteria; phylum Bacillota; class Clostridia; order Oscillospirales; family Acutalibacteraceae; genus UBA1447. Next base: position 12,035 of record JAKJCA010000052.1, on the reverse strand, counting down.
GCATAAAGGCATCAAACAGCCTGCCGCAAGAGAGCCCGGCGCTTTGCTTGAGGCGGGTTCCGCTGTCGCGTCTGCCGCGCAACCGGCTTCCGGTTTTGTACAGCAAGCGCCCGAGCCCGACTCCGCCGAGCGGACAAACGAAATATTTGAGCGGCCGGATCATTCCGGCGCTCTCCCGGATGAAGAGGAGACTACCGTCATCGATGAGGTCCTTGAAGAAACAAGAATAACCGGATATGCGCCTGCGGAGGAAACGTCACAACCGCAACAGGCAGTTCTTCCCGTACCGATCACAGGCGAAACAGAACGCGGCGGCATCGAAACCGAACTAGAGGAAACTGCCGGGTCTGGGCAAACCAATGAGACAGCGGCTCTGCCGATACCGGAAGAAACGACTGTTATCGAACAAGATAATCAAGAGCCCGGAGCGGACGCCTTCCAACCGATGCCTTCACTCAATGAGGCGGAGGTGTATTCAATTTCGGAATCTGCCGAACCGCAACCGCCGTCATCAACTGCGGAATCCCCGACCTCCGATACCGAACCTGCCGTTTTTTCAGGTTTTCAGCAAGGGACGGCTGCCGAACCGGTTCTGACCGAAAATGCGCCGCAGACAGAAACACAGCCGGTCTTGAATCAGGATGAATCCCGACGGTGGCTGGCGTACGCGCAGGAACAGGACGTTCAAGGGCCTCTCGACGAGGTGCTGCCCAACAGCGCGCTGGGACTGCATATGCCGGCGGAGCCGGCCGAAAAGAAACAATCCGAACCGGCAGAACCGCGGGAGACTCTTGCAACGCGGTCTGGCGGCGACATAACCGCCCTGCCTTTTGACACGCTCAAATACACAAGCCCTCAAACAGATTTGCCCCAACCGCCCGCGCAAGCGCCTCAAAGTGCAAGGCACGGGAAAAAAGCAGGGGATTATGCCTTGCTCATCTGCAAACGCATCGCGCTGATGCCGGTTACCTTCATGTCGTTAAGCCTGCGGCTGTATTCGTTGCTTTCTTACCAAATCTCCAAAGTCAAACGTCTTTCCCGCAAAGCGCGCATCGTCCTGCTGGCGGTCTGCCTGCTTGCGGTGGCCGTCGCAGGCGCAGGCCTCCTTTACGGCCAACTTCATTATGAAATCCCGCCCGAGGCAAAACCGGTTTACGGCGGCGTCAACATACGCGCGGCGGATTTGAGGGATATCGACGAGATCCCTCTCGAACAGCAGCTGGCGAAAGCGGACGCCACCAAAGCCAAGGGTGATAAAGACGTATTTACGTTTTTCGCGCTGACGGATATCGTCATCAGCGAACCTGCCGACAATCTGCCCGTTGTGCTGGGCAACCTGAAAAAAAATAATTGCACTTTCATCATATCCCTGGTCGACCGCGACGGCCGCCTGATGGCCCGCACGCTTGGGCTGCCGCCGGGCAAGTATCTGCCCTATATTACGCTCATCGACCAGCGGATGCCCTACGGCGAATATGACCGCATGAAACTGGTGGTCTCCGCTTACGACTCGGATACGCTGGCGTACCTCGGCAGCCAGTACACTGATTTTCGCTTGGTGATCGGGATTGAAAATGAAGCAGGCACAGCCACGCCGGGGCAATAAACCCGGGGAGAAAAAGAAAGCGCTTTCCGCCCGGCAAAAGCGCCCGCTGTTTCTGATCATTGCCGTGGCCGCGGGCCTGGTTGCCGTCGCCGCGGTTTTCAAATGGACGGACCTCGCGGGCGTCATTTCATGGGTGTTCGTCAGTCCCGCAGAGGTGCTGGAGGGCTCTCTGCCCATTTCCGACGGGCTCGACGACGTCACCAGCATCCCGGCCGGAGAGGTGCGTTACCGGCTTAACCAGAACGTCACTTTTGAAAATGCTTATTCCGCCGGAGACATCATGCTCGAAAATCCGGCGGCGGGCAGTTATGACCTCACATTCGAAATATACCTCGTCGAACCGCATAAACTGCTGTACCGTTCCCGGCTGCTGAAACCGGGCCAATATGTGCTCAATGACAAACTCAACAAGGGTTTTCTGAAAGCCGGCGAATATTCGTGCGTTTACGCGGTCAAAGCCTTTGACGACAAAGGCAATACCGTGGGCGAATACGGCGGTTATCTGACTTTGACGGTGAAAAACTGACCTGACGAAAACAAGACGACAAGGAGCGGTCCGCATTGCCGATGGAAAACGAGTTGCGGCGATTTCTCGCCGAAAGGGGAGCCTGCGATGCGGGCTTCGCGCTTTTACCGGACAGCGGATCGCAGGACTGCCGTTATGCGGTCAGCGTCGTATTCCGCCTCTCCGATGCGGTGATTGACGAAATCGGCGACGGCCCGACGCCGACGTACTACCAGCATTACCGCGCCGTGAACGCATTGATTGACCGGACGCTCCTCGAAGCGGGCCTTTTTTTACAGCGGGAGGGTTACCGCTATATTCCCGTCGCCGCTTCGCAAAGCATCAACGATGCCGAACAACATTACGCCGGTCGGTATTCGCACCGCAAAGCGGCCTGCCTGGCTGGACTGGGCACCATCGGCAAAAATTCATGCTTTATCCACCGGCAATACGGCTGCAGGGTTCGCCTGGGAACTCTGCTGACCGACTGCCCTTTCGAGTGGCTCAAAGGGCCGGCAACCTTCGACCCCTGCGGCGGCTGCGTGAAATGTGTCGAGGCCTGCCCCGCGAAAGCCATCTCCGGCAAGTCCTGGGCTCCGGGGATGCCGCGCGAGGGTTTCTTCGACCCCGCCGCATGCAGCGCTTATATGAAAACCGCTTCGCGGGACACGGGCAGGGGAGCCGTCTGCGGTTTATGCCTTGCCGTCTGCCCCTACAATAAAATACAACCGGTTTGAAAGGAAGAAAAGCATGCTGACAGCAAAACAAATTGAACGGATGCTATCAAAACTCAGGCGCTTTGAGGACACGCTCGAGCCGCGTATTTTCGAAAAGAAGGCACAGCTCGAAGCCCGTGCCTATGTCACGAAAGAGAGCCTCTACGGCGTGCCGGACTCGTCCAAGTTTCAACCGGTCGAAAAAGGCTGGCATTGGGGCGGCGAAAGCGCTTACTGCTGGTTTACCGCGCAATATACGGTGTCCCCTGAACTGGACGGCCGGGATGTCTTCATCCGCCCGGAAATCGGCGGCTACGAGGCGATGCTCTTTGTCGGCGGCGTTCCGTTCGGGACCTTCAACGGCAAAATTGTCTTTACCGGCCACGGCAACCATTACTGCAATTTATTAAAAAAGGCCGCCAGGGCGGGCGAGACCATCGACATCGCCCTGGAGTACTACGCCGGCCACGCTTTCAAAGGCTGTATGCCGCTCGAGGATCAGCCGCTGCTTGATTACGACTTCTATTACGATTCCATCAACGTCTGTGTCAAAAACGAAGAAATTCAGGACTTCTATTTTAATCTGAAAACGCTCAATCAACTCGCCGAAATCCTGCCCAAGACCAGCTACCGCCGCGCGGGTGTGATCAACACGTTGTGCCGGGTGCACGAAACGCTGCTGTACTCGCCCGCGGATACCGACGAGGCAAGTTTTATTCGTGCGTTGCGGGAGGCCGCTCCGCTGCTGAAAGAAGCCCTGGCCGTACCTAACGGCCCCGAAGCGCCTTTCGCGGCGCTCATCGGCCATTCGCACATGGATACCGCCTGGCTTTGGCACGTCGGCGAGACGGTCAAAAAGTGCGCGCGCACCTATTCCAACCAGGTCAGCCTGATGCAGCAATACCCGGAATACAAGTTCATTCAAAGCTCCGCCTGTCACGGCGATATGATCCTGCGCCACTATCCGGCGCTGTTTGAACAGCTGAAAAAGCTTATCAGCGAGGGGCGCTATGAGCCAAACGGCGGCGTCTGGGTTGAGTGCGACTGCAATATCACGGGCGGGGAATCGATGGTACGGCAGTTTTTGTGGGGCCAGCGTTTCACGCGCAGGTATTTCGGTTACACTTCCAACTGCTTTTGGCTGCCCGACACCTTCGGTTACAGCGCGGCCATCCCGCAGATTATGAAGGGCTGCGGCGTCGACTATTTCCTGACGACCAAAATCGGCTGGAACGATACCAACGCCTTCCCCTATGACACTTTCATTTGGAAAGGGCTCGACGGCACGGCGGTCTTTGCGCACTTCAACGTCACCCATTGCTGGCCCGACGCCGCCACCCTCAACGAAGTGATGACCAAAGGATACGGCGATACGCTGCGCGACACCTCGGTGACCCCTATGCGCCTGGTGTCCTACGGCTACGGAGACGGGGGAGGAGGCCCGCAGTTCGAGATGATCGAGATGGGCCGCCGCTGCGCCGACCTCAACGGCTGTCCGAAAGCGTCCTATATGCGCGCAGGCGATTTTATGCGTCAGCTGGAGGCCGGCGCCGTCAATCCCAACACCTACACGGGCGAACTTTATCTCGAGCTGCACCGCGGCACCCTGACCAACCAGCACAATATCAAGCGCAACAACCGGAAAGCGGAATTGGCGCTTCGCGATCTTGAACTTTTCATTGTTGCCGACGCCGCGGTAAAAGGGGTTCCCGCCTCCTCTGAAAAAACCGAGCCGCTTTACGGTACGCTGCTGCTCAACCAGTTTCACGACATCCTGCCGGGTACCTGCATCCCGCGCGTGCATATCGAATCGCTTGAGCAGACGACCGCAGTGATTGAAACCGCGCGCCGGGAAGTCCGCGCTCTCGCTCAAAACGGGGAGCAGGGGTACGTGACGCTGACCAATACGCTGTCGTTCGACCGGCAGTCGCCCGCCGTCATCGACATCGAGGGGGAGGATTTCTTCCTTAACAGCGACGCTGCCCAGCAAATTTATTCCGGCATCGACGGCAAACGCAAATTAATTGCCTGCGGCCTTCCTATCCCCGCCTTTACCGGCGTATCCTTTGCCAAAACAACCCCACGCGAGGCGGATAAACCGCCGTTTATTATCGAAAGCAACCGTCTGCAAACTCCTTTCGCCCGGGTTGAGTTTGACGAGCGGGGCTTCATCGCCTCTTTTACCGACACGCGCACGGGCAGGCAGCTCCGCGCGGCCGATGGTTACCCTTTCAACACCTTTCTCATGGCGGAAGACCTGCCCTCCGCCTGGGACAACTGGGATGTCGATGCCGACATTGAAGGGAAGTTCCGCGATACAGCCGTCCTGCTTAACCGCGAGCTGGTTTCGCTCGGCGCGGCCGCGGCCGTGTGGCGCAGCGTCTACTCCGTCAGCGCGAAATCCACCGTCACCCAGGATATGATATTTTTCTCCGGTAACGCCGAGGTCCGCTTCGACACGCTTATCGACTGGCGCGACGACCACCGTTTCCTGAAAACGGCCTTCGACACCTGTGTCAATCAGGATTTTGCCCGCTGTGAAGTCCAGTTCGGCTATGTCAAGCGGCCGACCACGCGCAACAACAGTTTGGAAAAGGCCAAGTTCGAAGTGCTCAACCATAAATACACTGACATTTCCGAAACGCGCGGCGGCGCGGCCGTGCTCAACGACTGCAAATACGCCGTGTCTGTCGAAGAAGGGAAGATACGTCTCTCGCTTCATAAAGGAGGCAACCGGCCCGACTTCCGCGGCGACAAAGGCCTCCACCGCTGTGTTTACGCCTTTCTTCCGCACGATACCGGTTTCGGCGCCCGCAGCGTCATCCGGCCGGCGTACGAACTGAACGTTCCGCTTGTGCTTTCGCCCGGAATCGGCTCTATGCGCCCGCTGCTGCTCGCCGATGCGGACAATATCATCATCGAGACCGTCAAACCCTGCGAAGACAGCGGGAAAGCGTTCATCGCCCGCCTTTACGACGCGGAAGGCACCTATACCCGCACGCGCGTCAGGGTGTTCGACGACGCGAAGGCAGTCGAGCTGACCAATATGCTCGAGGAGCCGTTTGAAACCGTCGATGATATCGGGAACATGGAATTGGAGTTCCGCCCGTTCGAGATAAAAACGTTGAAAGTGATTTACTGAGGCCTGCCGCCGCATTTGACGCCGCGGCACTATCTATAGGAGGCATCCGCATGAAAATCGAAACCGTCGCCCTGCGCGAAAAAGCCGTTTTGACTGCCTACGTTCTCGACCCGTCCGGCGAAATGCCCAATATGCTGGTTCGCCCGGGCATCCTGGTGCTGCCCGGCGGAGGCTACCGCTTCTGTTCAGACAGGGAGGCCGAACCCGTTGCCATGGCCTTTCTTGCCCAGGGCTTCAACGCTTTCGTGCTGCGTTACAGCGTTGGCGAAGGCGCCGCCGCTGCCTTTCCGCGGCCGCTTGAAGACGCGCAGCAGGCGCTTGCCCTCATCCGCGAACGGGCGGCGGAATGGAATACGTTGCCGCAGAAAATCGCCGCCATCGGTTTCTCCGCAGGCGGGCATCTCGCCGCCGCGCTTGCAACCATGGGGACCGAGCGCCCGGACGCCCTTATTCTCGGCTACCCGTGTATTCTTGCCTCAATCGGTCATGTGCTTTCCTCGCCAGTGCCCTCCGTCGACGAATATGTGACGGCGGAAACGCCGCCTACGTTTATTTTTGCCAGCCGCGAAGATATGTCGGTGCCTGTGGAGCATTCTCTCGCCTTCGCAACGGCACTCGAACATGCGGGGGTGCCTTTTGAATTGCATGTCTTCGGCAAGGGCCGCCACGGCTTTTCACTGGCGACGCCGGTGGTCTGTTCGTCCCGGGAAAGCCTCGAGGCCAACCGCTTTACAGCCCCGTGGGTCAGCCTGTGTATTGCCTGGCTGAACGAACTATTCGGAATATAAGCGGCATGGCGCGTGCGGTTTCCGCCCCTTCCGCTTTGTTTGACAGCCGATACCCCCTGTGCTAATATAATCAGAATGCGGGCGGTTTTTCCCCGAGTGAAAATGCCCGGATATACACGTTTTGCAGCATTTGTTTTAGGATGGAGTAATCGCCATGAAGTTCGTCGAACAGGTTTTCCGTCCGGTTATTCTCGGCGGCGACATCACCGCTTACAGCCTTGTCAGAAGTTTTTACGAACAGTACAAGGTCAAGTCGCTTGTGGTCAATATGTCGCATGGCGGAGCCGTCGCCAGGAGCCGGCTGTGCGATGTCCTCACCTACGAGAAACTGGAGAATAAAGACGTCCTCCTGGCCGCGCTGGAAGAAGTCGGCCGGAAATACGGCGACAAAAAACTCATCGTGTTCGGCTGCGGCGACTGGTATGTGCGCATGCTCATCGAAAACAAAGCCTCGCTGTCGCGCTATTATGTCATCCCTTACATTGACGAGGCGCTGATGAACCGCATTGTCCTCAAGGACAAGTTCTACGCCATCTGCGACGAATTGGATATTCCGCATCCGCGCACTTTCGTTTACGACTGCAAGGAAAAGACGCCTCTGACATACGATTTCGACTATCCCATCATTGCGAAGACGGCCAACAGCGCGATGTACCATTATTCGAAATTTCCGGGCAAAAAAAAGGTATTCAAATTCAACAGCAAGGCCGAACTGGAGCAGATGCTTGCCAACCTGGCCGGGAGTTCCTATGATTACAAATTTCTGATTCAGGAATATATTCCCGGCGAGGACTCCAATATGCGCGTGCTGACCTGCTACAGCGACCAAAACGCCAAAGTGCGTTTTGCCGCGCTGGGCCACGTGCTGCTGGAAGAACACACCCCCTCGGCGCTGGGCAACCCCTGCTGCATTTTTAACGAGGTCAACGAGGAAGTAGTCGCACAGGCGACCAGGTTTCTCGAGCATGTCGGTTATACGGGCTATTCCAACTTCGATTTGAAATACGACCCGCGCGACGGCAAGTTCAAGTTTTTCGAAATCAACATCCGTCTGGGCCGCAGCAACTACTATGTCACGGGCAGCGGTTTCAACACCGTTAAACTCATTGTCGAGGACCTTATTTTCGGCCGTGAAATCCCTTATCATATCGCCGATCAAGAGAATTTGTTTACCTTCGTTCCCAAGAGCGTCATCAAAAAATATGTCGCCGACGATGCGGCGCGCGCCAAAGCGCTCGAATTAATCAAAAAAGGCCGGTGGTGCAATCCGCTCTTCTGCAAAGACGACCGGAGCCTTTACCACATATTCTATTCGCGCATGGCCTTTTTCAATCAAAACAGAAAATTTAAAAGGTTTTTTTGACGGGTGCAGGGGATGAAAAGGAAAACAGTCGGTATTTTAGGCGGAATCGGCCCGCTTTCGACGGTCTACTTCATGGAAATGATTATTCAAATGACCAAGGCCGAAACCGACCAGGAACACATCGACATGATTGTGCTCAATCATGCGGGCATTCCCGACCGCACTCGTTTTATCCTCGGCCTGTCGGACGAAAACCCGCTCGACGTGATGGTCGCCGACGCGCGGAAACTTGAGCGCGCGGGCGCGGATTTTATCGTTATTCCCTGCAATACGGCTCATTACTTTTTTGACAAGATCCGTCAGAGCGTCCGGGTGCCCATCCTCAACATTGTGGAGGAAACGGTCGATTACGCGGTCAAAACCGTTCCGGGGCTCACTTCGCTCGGCGTGCTCGCTACCGACGGAACCATCGAGTCGAAGACCTATCAGCGCGTCTGCGAGGCGAGGGGTATCCGCTGTGAAGTGCCCGACGCCGAAGGGCGTGCGGTCAATATGCGCATTATTTACGACCAGGTCAAAGCCGGCAAGCCGGCGGATATCGGCGCCTTCCTTGGGCTGGTCGAATCGCTTAAACAGCGGCCGTGCGAAGCGGTCGTGCTCGGCTGTACGGAATTAAGTGTGGTCAAACGCGACCACCGGCTCAAGCGGCCGGATATCATTGACTCGCTTGAAGTGCTGGCGGAAAGCACCATCTTTGCCTGCGGCAAGCAACTGAAAACCGAAACGGAGACAGCGTAAACAATGTGCGGATTTGTCGGATTTGTCGCCGAACGCGACGAACATACCGAAAAGACCATCAAGGCCATGGCCGACCTCATCGCCCACAGAGGGCCGGACGATGAGGATTATTTTATCGGCGATAAGGCCGCCCTCGGTTTCCGCCGCCTGAGCATTATCGACCTGGCCACGGGCGGCCAGCCGATCTACAACGAGGACCGCAGCAAGGTACTCGTCTATAACGGCGAATTGTATAATTACCGTGAACTCAGGGAACAGCTCGTTGCCGCCGGTCATGTTTTCAGCACCAAAACCGACTCCGAGGTTATTTTGCACGGCTACGAGCAGTACGGTAAAGAATTGCTGTCGAAAATGCGCGGCATGTTCTCATTCGTCATATGGGATACGAAAGCAGACAAAATCTTCGGCGCAAGGGATATCTTCGGCATTAAGCCCTTTTATTACTATATCAAAGACGGCGTATTCCTCTTCGCCTCGGAAATCAAGGCCTTTCTCGCCCATCCGAAGTTTGTCAAAAAGCTCAACACAGCCCGCCTGCCCGAATATTTGAGTTTCGAGTATATTCCGGACGAGGAGACCATGTTCCTCGGTGTGCGCAAACTTCTCGGCGGCCACTGCTTCACCTATGAAAACGGCCGCATGGAAATTGAGCGCTATCATGAAATCGCCTACCGTATCGAAGACGATAAGACCATGGATTATTGGGCCGACACCATTTCGCGCGCTTTCGGCGATTCCACCCTCGCGCATAAAATCAGCGATGTCGAGGTCGGCTGCTTTCTTTCCAGCGGAGTGGACAGCAGTTATGTCGCCCGCGAAATGAGCAAAAACAACAAGGTCAAAGCCTTCGGCGTCGGCTACGCGGAGGAGAAATACTCCGAACTGCCTTACGCGCAGGAACTGGCCGCGACCATCAATGTCGACTTCTATCCGACGAAGGTCTCCGCGAGGGACTTTTTCGACATTGCGCCTTTGGTGCAGTACCAAATGGACGAACCCCTGCCCAACCCGTCGGCGCTGCCGCTGTATTTTCTGGCAAAATGCGCGGCCGAACAGGTGAAAGTCGTCCTTTCCGGCGAAGGCGCGGACGAACTGTTCGGCGGCTACAACTATTACAAGGAACCGCTCGAGTATGAGAAATACATGAAAATACCCCTGGTCATCCGCCGCGGCATCGGCTCGCTCGCGCAGCGTCTTCCGCCCGTCAGGGGCAAACGTTTTCTGGTAAAGGGCGCCTTGCCCATCGAGCGGCGTTTTATACGCAACAACTATGTCTTTACCTGCCGGGAACGCGAAGAACTCCTCGCCCGGCCCTGTTGCGCGCCTGACCCTTCGGTTTTCAATAAGCCGTATTTCGACCGGGCCAAAGAGCTCGACGATATCAGCAAGATGCAGTTCGTGGATATCCACTCCTGGCTGCAATTTGACATTCTTCAAAAAGCAGACAAAATGAGCATGGCCAATTCGCTTGAGCTTCGCGTGCCGTTCCTCGACAAGGAAATGCTCAAGGTGGCCATGCGTATCCCGTCGCGCTACCGCGTTACCAGAACGCTGACCAAGGTTGCGCTGCGCCGGGCCGCCGCTGCGCAGCTGCCGCCCAAGACAGCCAATATGAAAAAACTCGGCTTCCCCGTCCCGCTCAACGACTGGCTGAAACAGGACGAATTCTACAGCCGCGTCAAAGAAATGTTCGACCAACCTTTCGCCGCCGAATTTTTCAAACCCGCCGCCATGATGCGTCTGCTCGAAGAACATCGGCAAGGCCGGCCCAATATGAAAAAAATCTGGTCTGTCTATTGTTTCCTGTTGTGGTATGAGGAATATTTCATCAAAAGATAAATTATATTCCGTTCGGTATTTCCCTTAAAGAGCGGCCCGCCCCGTCAAGGCGGACCGCTTCTGTGTTTTTGAGGAACTATACGCCTGCGGCAAAAATCAGCCGCGCCCTTTCCATCAGCGCATCGCGCCTGTTCTCCACCTTCTTCTCCAGCACATCCCTGAACAGCCTTTCGAGAATCATACCGACCGTCTTGCCGTCGCGGATACCGGCGGCCATCAGGTCGCGGCCGTTGAGCGCCAGGTCCGAGAGCGTCAGGCATTCCCCGCGCAGGAGAAGCTGTTCGGCGTGACGCTTCATTTCACGGGCTGCCTCGGCCCGTCCGGGTTGTTCGGGGGAGAGGCTCTCGGCGTCCGCCTGCATCAGATCCATCAAAAAGAAAAACTGCTCCGGGCCGATACGGCCGAGCAGTTTTTTCGCTTCTACGGGGCTGTCGATGAGGTTGAGTTCATGATGTTCCACCAGGGCGCAGACAGACTCCGTGAACTTTTTCGAAAAACGCAGGCCCGTCAGTATATCCCTGGCAATTTGTGCGCCCGCAAGGCTGTGCGCGGTAAAATAACCGGCCCCGTCCGGGCCCTCGGCAAACGTTAAGGGCAGGCCGACGTCATGCAGCAGCGCCGCCACACGGACTCTCGCCGCGGGCGGAACCCGGCTGAGAGTGTCGAGCGTATGTTCAAACGCGTCGGTACCGCCATGGCGGGGATATCCGTCGAGCGCCGAGAGCTGGGGAATCATTTCAAAAAAAACCTCGCGGTATTCGCCGATGATTGCCTGCGCGCGCGTCCCGCAAAGGAGTCTGAGCAGTTCTTTGGCCATTCTTTCCGGCGAAATATTTTTCAACAGCCGTTTGCAGGAACGGATAGCCGCGGCGGTCGACGGTTCGATATCGAAATCAAGCACCGAGGCGAATCTCAGCCCCCGCAGAATCCTCAGCGCATCTTCGTAAAAACGCAGCTCGGCGTCGCCGACGCAGCGGATGGTGCCCGACGCGATATCATCCAGCCCGCCGAAATAATCGATTAAACCTTCCGCCGGCGAATAGGCGAGGGCGTTGACCGTGAAATCCCTGCGGCTGAGGTCCCTTCTGATGTCACTGATGAACTCGACGCTGTCGGGCCGCCGGTTGTCGGTATATTCGCCATCGAGGCGGAAAGTGGTGATTTCCACCGGCACAGCGTCCACCATTACGGTCAGCGTCCCGTGCCTGACGCCCGTTTCGATGACCTTATATCCCTCGAAAATCCGCATGATGTCGGCGGGCAGCGCGCTGGTGGCGATGTCCCAGTCGAGCGGCTCGCGCTGCATGACGCAATCACGCACGCAGCCGCCGACCGCAT
>JAKJCA010000051.1 GCA_022706685.1 Bacillota bacterium | reverse complement strand
TCGCCGTCGCGCACCCCGAACTGCGCGCCCTGCTGCTGTATTGCCCGGCGCCGAACACACAGTTCCCGCCGCTGCTGAAACCGCTGGTGACGTCCCGGCTGATGGCGATGATCTACACGCTGTTTTTCAAAATCGCCGCCTTGGCCCCGAAGTTCGTCGCTCGGCCGGTTATCGGCTATATTGCGCAGGATATGCCTTTCGGGCTGCAGTATGACCCCGCGGCGGTCACCGGACCGCTGCAAATCGAGGGTACCGGCGAGGGGCTCACCTACATGAGCGCCAACACCACGCCGACGGATTTATCGGCCCTGGCGGGCATCGCCATGCCCGTGCTGCTGATACAGGGTGAAAAGGATATCGTGCTGCAGCCGCAGATGATCGCCGAAACCAACGCGGCGCTGCCGCAGGCGGAACTCGTCGTCCTCGAGGGCGGCGGCCACATGCTCAACGAGAACAAGGCGGCGCAGGCCGCGGCGATTACCATCGACTTCCTCGACAGGCGGCTGTAAGCAAAAACGCCCCGCCGGCACGGGCCGGCGGAGCGCGGGATCAATGCGCTCAGTAATTGCGTATCAGCGCGATGACGCGGCCGAGGATGAGCACTTCCTTGCAGTAGATCGGTTCCATGCTGTCGTTTTCGGGCTGGAGGCGGAAACCGCCGCCCTCCCGGAAAAACCGCTTGACCGTCGCGCCGTCCTCGAGCAGGGCGACGACGATTTCGCGGTCGCGCGCGTCGGGCGTCTGCTCTGCGATGACGATGTCGCCGTCAAAAATCCCGGCGTTGACCATGCTGTCGCCCCTGACGCGCAGGGCGAAAAGTTTTTTGCCGCGCGCAGAGCGCCCGGAGTAGGGCAGATATTCCTCGATATCCTCGTACGCCAGCAGCGGCGAGCCGGCGGCGACGGTGCCCAGTAGGGGAACCTGGGCGATATTCTCGGCGATGCCGTTGATGTGGATGGTGCGCTTGAGCAGCGGATCCCGGCTGATGTAGCCTTTCTCTTCGAGCGCGTTGAGGTTCGTCTGCACCGAGGCGGGGGAGCGCAAGCCGACGGCGGCGCCGATTTCCCTCACCGAGGGGGGGATGCCGCAACCCGATTTCTCGAGCAGGAAGTCGTAAATCCTGCGCTGGGTCTCTGTCAGTTTTTCCATCAAAAAACCTCCGGTTCATCGTCAAACGGTGCTTTCCGCGCCTATTATATCACCCCTGCGCGCAAAATGCAAACATTTGTTTACCTTTTTTTGCCCGAAGTTTTGTCAAACAGGTCTTTCACGCGCGCGGTATTCGTGTTACACTTTGTATTTGAGAAAACGCCGGCTCCGCCGGCACCGAAAGCGGGGTCCTATGCGAATCAGGCAGGCAACCAGAGCCTTGTGCGCCCTCGCCGCGCTGACGGCGCTTGCGTGGGTTTTCGTCCCCGCTGCCTCGGCGGCCGACGCGGGGCTTCAGGCGCGCGAACTGTTCCTCGACCCGGACGGACGCCTGATGTGCGCGGCGAGGGGCGGGGATACGCTGAATTACCCTGCGAACTCGCAGCAGGCGTTCGAATCGAGCGCCGGCACGGGCGTCGACATCATCACCACGACGGCGCGGCTGACCAAAGACGGGGAGTTCGTCCTCGCCGAAAACGAAAACACCCTGGGCGCCTGGGTCGACGGCAAAGGCGCCGACGTCGATAAAAAAGTGTCGGAACTGACGCTGGATGAAATCAAGACGCTGCGGCTCAAACCCGCCGGCAGCAAGGCGCTTTCGGGCTGCCCGGTCTTAACGCTCAAGGAAGCGCTGGCCATCTGTAAAGGCAGCTGCCTGCTGATGGTGTCGGTCCCCGAAGAACAGCGCGGCAAACTCGCCGGGTTGATAGAGAGCAGCAACGCGGAAGATTTCGTCGTCCTGCGCGGCCGCGGCAGCGGGAGCGGCTTCTCCGCCTGGGCGCAGGGCAAAACGCGGCTGGCGGCCGGTTATTACGGCGGCAACATCGTCTTTATGGCCACGCGTGAAATCGGGCGCTGCCTCGACGGCAAAATGGCAGCCGTGGAATTGTCCAGCGCCAACCCCTACAGCGTCATTTTCAGCAGGTATGTGATGAAACGCTTTGAGGGCAGGGCGCGGGCGATGATCAGCGCCGCCGACCCCGCATCCTGCGGCAAGCGGGAAGACAACGCCCTCGGGTGGGACAACCTCGCCGCCAAGGGCTACAGCGTCATCGAGACCGATTACGCCCCGGAACTGATGCAGTATATCCAGGATATCGAGGCCGCGCGCGGCGAACTCGAACGCCGCGTCAAAAACGCGGACGCGCTGTGTTCTTCCGGCGCCTATGAATCCGCCGGTACCGGGGAACTGCGCGCCGCCGCGGCGCGGGGGCAGGCCGTCCTCGACGGCGGCAGCACACCGCTGAGCCGTGTGCGCGAGACCGCTTATGAAGTCAACGAGGCGGCGGTACGGCTGCAAAACGGCACCCAGGCGCAGGAAAAGGGCGTTTTCGACGCCACGCCGGGCAGGATCGCGGCGGCGGCGCTCTGCACGGCGGCCATTGCCGCGGCGCAGGTTTATACGTATAAAAAATCACGGAAAAAACCGTAACAATATTTTATCGGGGGCGATGGACATGCAGACAGCAGCGAAGGTGCCGATTCCGCGGGTGGCAAGCCCGGAGGAGGTCGGCGTTTCGTCAAAAAAGGCGGCGAGGTTCCTGGCGGACCTCATGGCGAGCGGTATCGAGGCGCACAGCGTCATCATTATGCGCCACGGCAAGGTGGCCTTTGAATGCTACCGCGAGCCGATGGGGCCGGATATGCCCCACACGATGTTCTCGGTCAGCAAAAGCATCACGTCCACGGCGGTCGGCTTCGCCGTCGACGAAGGGCTGCTGACGCTGGAGACGAAGATTCTCGATATCTTCCCGGAGTTCAGGCCACGCAAGCGCGACGAGAACCTCGAGAAGCTCAACATCTTTCACCTGCTGACCATGACCGCGGGCAAAGACGTCAGCTTTTTATGCAACAAAGCGCGCGACCGCTGGCTCGACGACTTTTTCAAAGCGAAATGGGCGTTTGAGCCCGGCAATTTCTGGCGCTATATCAGCGAGAACCAGTACATTCTCTGCGCCGTGATTCAGCGCGTCACCGGCCAAAGCGTCAGCGCTTACCTTGAAAAAAGGCTCTACGAGCCGCTGGGCTTCGGCCGTGTGCCCGAGTGGGAAAAAGACGGCAACGGCATCGAAGCGGGCGGCTGGGGCCTGTTTTTGACCGCCGAGGAACTGGCGAAGTTCACCCTGTGCTACCTGCAGGGCGGCAAGTTCAACGGCAAGCAGGTCATTCCAGAGAAATGGGCGCGCGAAGCGGGTAAAAAGCAGGTCGAAAACCTGCAGTACGAAGGCGCCGACTCCACCAGCGGCTACGGCTACTGCTTCTGGCGCAACAGCTGCCCGGACTCCTACCGCGCGGACGGGCTGTATTCGCAGTTCGGCATGGTCTTCAATTCCTACGACGCGGCGCTGGCGTTCACCTCCAGCGAACCCGACGAACAGAAGGCGCGCGACTGCATCTGGCGCCACTTCCCCTCCGTGTTTTTCGACGAGAATCAATCCGCCCCGCAAAAGGAGGAGGACCCCTTCAAACTGCGCCTGCCCGCGCTGCCCTGCCTGCCCGCCATGCCGCACAGCGAACTGGAAAAGTCACTCGACAACAAAATGATCCGTATCCGCAAACCCTTGCTGGTCAACCTCATTGGCCATCCCGTCAGCATGCTGCCGCTGCCGATGACCATGCTGGCGGCCCACAAAACGGGCAATATGGACCATATCGTTTTCCGCTTCAACGGCGACGAGTGCGCGATGAGCTGGAGGGAGGCGGGCGCGGCGAATAAAATCCTCTGCGGTATGGACGGCGAACCGCGCAAATCCACCATCCGCCTGGCGGGCCAGCGCACGACCGCGAGCAGCACCGCCGCCTGGCAGGACCCGAAAACGCTCGACATCCGCATGCGGCCGCTCGAGCATGTCTGCACGCGCCGGCTCCGCTTCGAGTTCAAGGGTTCGCGGGTGAAAATGACGCCGCGTTCAGAGCCGTCGATGCGGGCCATCGGCGAGTCGCTTTCCTACGGGGCGACCTACTTCATCAAAAACCGCGTCATATCCAAACTCGGCGAGATCGCCATGAAAAATCTTTACCTGGTGGCCGAACCCACGCACAGGGGAAGGATCCTGTAAAAAGCGCGCCGTGACGACGGGAGTGTTCGTTTTTGCTGTTTCGAATGGTCTTTGCCTTAAGCGTGGCGCTGGAGTTCATTTTCGCCGCCTGGTTTCTCGAGGCGTCGTGGCCCCGGAATACCCGCAAGTCGCTCGCGCTGAAAACGGTCTGCTCTGCGCTGTTTGTCCTTGCCGGCGTTTCGGCCGCGGGCGCCGCGAAAAATATGACGCCGTTCGCCTTCCTGATCCTGGGGGGGGCTGTTGGCGGGCATGCTGGGCGATTTTTTTCTGCATATCAGCCGGAAGACGGCCGCTTCAGCCGCCGGCCTGCTGTTCTTTTTGACGGGGCATCTGCTGTATATCAGCGCGTTTCTGCTCAAACAGCGCGAATACATGCCGGACCTGCCGCTGTTTTCGGCGTTTGAACTCGCCGCCGCCGGCGCGATGTTCGCCGCGGTGGTCGCGCTGGCGCTGGCCAAAAAAATCGAACTCAACGCGGCGGCGGCGCCGGTCGCTTTTTATGCGGCAACGCTGATCGTCATGTTCATCAAAGCGACTTCTCTGGGCGTTCATATCGCGGAGGCGGGCAAACCCGGAGCCGTCGCCGCTTTTCTCCTGCTGGCCTTCGGCTCGCTGATGTTCGTGGTTTCCGACGCGCTGCTGGGGATCATCCACTTTGCCGGCGAGAAGAAAAACAGGCCGATGAAAATCATCAGCATCGCCGCCTATATCGCGGCGCAGCTGATGCTGGCCTCCACGTTGTTCGTCATCCGCTGAACCGCGGCTTTCATATTTCCCGAAGGGAGGCACCCTTGATGCCGAAAAAACTACCGCCCGAACCCGGAAAAGCGAAATACCCGGAGCAGGCGGGCGTCTCCTCCGCCGAACTGGCGGCATTTGTCAGGGATATCGAAGACAGCGCCATCGAACTGCACAGCGTCATTGTCATCAGCAACGGAAAAATCGCTTTCGAACGCTACCGCGAACCCTACGGGCCGGACCTCCCGCATATCATGTATTCGGTGAGCAAAAGCATCACCGCCATCGCGGTCGGTTTTGCCGTCGAGGAGGGCCTGCTGTCCCTCGAGAGCAAGGTCATCGATTTTTTCCCCTCCTACCGGCCGAAAAAGCCCGACGAACGCCTTGAAAGCATGACGGTGCGGCACCTGCTGACCATGACGGCGGGCAAGGACATCCCCCTTTCGTCGGACAAGGCGAAGGTCCGCTGGCTCGAGGAGTTTTTCACCGCGCCCTGGTGCGCCGCGCCGGGGGAGGAATGGCGGTACATCAGCGAAAATCAGTATATTCTCTCGGCCATCGTCTTCCGCGTGACGGGGATGACGATGACGGATTACCTGATGCCACGGCTGTTCGAGCCGCTGGGCATCACTAGGCGCCCGTTCTGGGAGAAAAGCGCCGACGGCCTGGAAGCCGGCGGCTGGGGCATTTATCTGACCACGCGCGAAATGGCCAAGATCATGCTTTGCTGCCTGCAGGGCGGCAAGTACGGCGGCCGCCGCGTCATTCCCCGCGGCTGGGCGGCGGAGATGGTCAAAAAGCAGGAGGATAACGCCAGGCACCGCGACGACGAACCGGACACCAACGCGGGTTACGGTTACTGCTTCTGGCGCAACGCCGTCGAGGATTCCTACCGGGCGGACGGGATGTATTCGCAGTTCGGCATCGTGTTTGAAAAACTCGGCGCCGTCGTCTGCGTGACGGGCTGCGAGATGAACGAGCGCAAAACCAGGGAGTGCATCTGGCGGCATTTTCCCGCGGCGTTTATCGAGCCTTCCGCAACAGAACCGGCCGCGCATACGGCTGTCGAGCAGTTCAAACCGCTCGAAGAACTGCCGGCTTCCGCGCACAGCGTGCTGGAAAAGAAAATCGGCGGCCGCCTTATCAAAATCGAAGCGCCGAAACTGCTCAACACCGCCGGCTATGCCATCAGCATGGTGCCGTTGCCGGTGCTGTATATGTCGCACGACCGCGCGGGCAACATCGACAAGGTGATTTTCACCTTCGAGGGGGACGAATGCACCCTCAGCTGGAGCGAGGGGAAATACCGCAACACCGTGCGCTGCGGCATGGACGGCAAGGCCAGGCGCAGCCGCGTCGCGCTGGCCGGCTTCACCTTCACCGCCTCCTGCACCGCCTGCTGGGTCGACGAGAACACGCTCGCGGTCTGGTTCCGGCCGCTGGAGGCCATCTGCCAGCGCAGGCTGCGCTTTGTGTTCTGCGGCGGCAAGGTGCGCATGATTCCCGAAACCTTCCCGTCGGCGGAATCCATGATGGACTACGTGTCCGAAAGGGTCAAGATTTATATCAACAGCCCCGCCGTCGTGAAGGCGGGCGAAGCGGCGGCGAAAGGCGCCGCCAAAATCGTCGAGCCGGTGCACCGCGGGGTGCTTGTGTAGAACATTTGCGCGGGGCGGCCCGCGCCGAAACAATAAAGGACAAGGAGAGTATTTATGGCTGAAAAAGTGAGAGTCGGGATCATCGGATGCGGAGGCATCGCCAACGGCAAGCACATGCCGTCGCTGCATAAAATCGAACAGGTCGAGATGGTGGCCTTCTGCGATCTGATCGAGGAAAGGGCCAACCTGGCCGCCGCGAGGTACGGCTCGCGGGACGCGAAAGTCTACACAAATTACAAAAAACTGCTGGAAGACAAGAGCATCGACGTCGTGCACGTCTGCACCCCCAACCGCTCGCACGGCTTTATTACGGTCCATTCCCTCGAGGCGGGCAAGCACGTCATGTGCGAAAAACCCATGGCGAAAACCTACGCCGACGCCAAGAAAATGCTTGAGGCCTCCGAAAGGACCGGCAAAAAGCTGACCATCGGCTATCAGCAGCGCTGGCGCGGCGACTCGCTGTATTTGAAAGAAGCCTGCGACAACGGCGAACTCGGCGACATCTACTACGCCAGGGCCATCGCCCTGCGCCGCCGCGCCGTGCCGACCTGGGGCGTGTTCCTCAACGAGTTCGAGCAGGGCGGCGGTCCCCTCATCGACATCGGCACCCACGCGCTCGACCTGACGCTGTGGATGATGAACAACTACAAGCCGCGCATGGTCGTCGGCACGGCCTACAAGAAACTGGGGCAGCAGAAAAACACCGCCAACGCCTGGGGCGACTGGGACCCCGAAAAGTTCACCGTCGAGGATTCAGCCTTCGGCTTCATCGTTATGGAGAACGGGGCCACCGTTTCGCTCGAGACGAGCTGGGCCATCAACATCGCGGAACCTTGCGAGGCGGTGACGGTGCTTTGCGGCGACAAGGCCGGCGCCGATATGCTCGACGGGCTGCGGATCAACTGCGTCAAGAAAGGCCGCCTGTGCATTGAAAAACCCGATTTCAAGTCCGGCGGCGTCGCCTTCTACGAGGGCAGTTCGAGCGACCCGTCGGAACTCGAGGCGCGCGCCTGGATCGACGCCGTCGCCAACGACCGCGAAGTGAAGACCAAGGCCTCCCAGGCGCTGGTCATCACGCGCATCCTCGAGGCGGTCTATCAATCGGCGAAGACCGGCAAACCGGTCTATTTCAAAGACTGAATCCATTGCTCGGGAGGACTTTGCCATGAAACTCGGCATCATCATCGACCCGGACCGGCACGGTTTTGAAACCGCCGCGAAATACGGGCTCTCTTTTATCGAAATCTGCCATAACGTCGGCCGCGACCCGGACGCGCTGCTCGACGAACTGCCGTCGATCAAAACGCTGTGCGCCGAAACCGGCATCGGAATCGGCTCGGTCGGCCGTTGGGGAACCCTCAAGTTTGAGGACGACGGCGCCGTCATCGAGGAGGAGCTGAAGGCAAGCCGCGCGCTCATCGACGCCGCCTCCGATCTCGGCAGCCGTGTGTTCAACACGGGCGTCAATTATGCCGGGCGGCTGACCAAATACGAGAACATCGTCAGAACCATGGACTACCTGGACGGGCTGATGCGCTACGCGGAGCCGAAGGGCGTGAAAATCGCGGTGTACAACTGCCGCTGGAACAACTACATCGTCAGCCCGGCGGAATGGGAGATTTTCCACGGCCACCTGGGCGGACTCGGCCTGAAATACGACGCGAGCCACTGCATCAACGACGGCAGCGGCGATTACCTCGGCGAGATGAGGGACTGGGGCGGCCGCTTTACCCACGTGCATATCAAAGGCACGGTCAATATCGGCGGGCAGCATATCGACGACCCGCCCGCGGGCATCGACCAGATCGACTGGGGCGCCTTCATGGGCATCTTGTACCGCCACGGCTACGACGGCTGCCTGAGCATCGAACCGCATTCGGGCACCTGGAGCGGCAGGCTTGCCGAGCCGGGCATCGCGTTTACGGTCCAATATATGTCAAAATTTATTCTATAAGGGGGTTAACGATGAAAAAGGCGATCCAACTTTACAGCGTGCGCGACCACATCAAAACGGGCGACGATATGCTGCGCGTGCTCGGCGAGGTCAAACAGCTCGGGTTTGAGGGCGTCGAGTTCGCCGGATATTTCGATTTGCCGGCCGAGGTCCTGAAAGCAAGGCTGGACGAACTCGGCCTCAAGGCCGTGGGCACGCACATCGGGCTGGACAACTATCTGCCGGCGAAAATCGAGCAGACCATCGCCTTCCACAAGACCATCGGCTGCACGGATATGGGGATGGGCGGCGCGCCGACACGCCCCGCGATTGTGCTGAGAAAAACGTGTTCCATCCTCAAAGCCGCGAACGCGAGGGCAGAAAAAGAAGGCATGCGTGTCTACTTCCACAACCACTCGGGCGAGTTCAAACCCCTGCGCAACAAAACGGTGCCGATGGACCTGATCATGCAGGCCGCCTACCTCGAGGTGGACACCTACTGGAGTTTTCACGCGGGCGTCGACAACTACAAGTACCTGACCGATAACAAAGACCGCATCATCCACATCCACCTCAAAGACGGCATCGGCGGCAAACCCAAAGCGCTCGGCGAGGGCGAGTGCGACCTGCAGGCGGTCATCAAAGGCGCGAAGGCCATCGGCCTGGAATGGGCCATCCTCGAAAACGACGATCCCGTGCCCAACGGGCTTGAGGACGCGGCGAGAAGCATGGAGTATATGAAAAAATACCTGTAAGGAGGGCTTAAGATGAAACTCGGCGTATTTACCTGCCTGCTGGGCAATCTCCCCTTTGAGGAAGCGCTGGATTACTTCGCCTCTTTCGGCATCGACACGGTGGAAATCGGCACGGGCGGCTACCCGGGCAAAGCGCACGCCGACCCGGAAGCGCTGCTGGGCGACGCGGGCAAACTCGCGCAGTTTCAGGCGCTCATCGCCAAACACAACCTTGAAATCAGCGCGCTGAGCTGCCACGCCAACCCGGTCCATCCCGATAAAAAGACCGCGGCGGATTTTGACAAGGCCATCCGCGATACCATCCTGCTGGCCGAAAAACTCGGCGTGACGCGCATCAACACCTTCTCGGGCTGCCCGGGCGACTGCGAAACCGCAAAATACCCCAACTGGGTGACCTGCCCCTGGCCCGGCGAATACGGGGAAGTGCTGAAATGGCAGTGGGAAGAAGTGCTCGTGCCTTATTGGAAGGATCTGGTCCGCTTTGCTTCGGCGCACGGCGTCGACAAAATCGGGCTGGAGATGCACCCCGGTTTCTGTGTCTACAATACCGAGAGCCTACTGAAACTCCGCGAGGCGGTCGGCCCTCAAATCGGCGCGAACTTCGACCCGAGCCACCTGATTTGGCAGGGCATGGACCCGGTGATGTCCATCCGCAAACTCGGGGACGCCATCTTCCACGTCCACGCCAAGGATACGAAAATCGACAAATACAACACGGCCGTCAACGGGGTGCTCGACAACAAGCCCTATTCGGACGAAATCAACCGCTCGTGGATATTCCGGACCATCGGCTACGGCAACGACGCCGCCTACTGGAAGGAGATTATTTCCGCGCTGCGGCTGGCGGGTTATGACTGGGCCGTCAGCATCGAGCACGAGGACAGCCTCATGAGCCAGAACGAAGGCCTGAGCAAAGCGATTGCCATGCTCAAGGACGCCATCCTTACCGAGCAGGTCGGCGCCATGTGGTGGGCGTAGGCGGTCCGGCGGGGCAAATAAAATAACAGGGAGCATCAATTCAATGGAGAAACATCAAGCCGTCGGCTGCGCCGTCATCGGCTACGGCGGTATGGGCGGCTGGCACTGCGATAAAATCCGGAAGGATATCGCGGGCGCCGAACTCATCGGCACATACGACATCAAACCCGACCGCTGCGCCGCGGCGGAGAAAAAAGGCATCCACGCCTTCGCCTCGCGCGAAGAACTGCTCGCCGACGAAAGAATTCAGCTCGTCACCGTCGCGACGCCCAACGACGTACACAAGGAAATCGTCGTCGCGGCCCTCGAGGCGGGCAAAAACGTCATCTGCGAAAAACCCTGCGCGCTCAGCAGCGCGGACCTCGAAGAGATGATCGCGGCATCGCGCAAAGCGGGTAAACTGCTGACCGCGCATCAGAACCGGCGCTGGGACGAGGATTACCTCACGGCTAAAAAAATCATCGACGAGAATATGCTCGGCCGTGTTTACAACATCGAGTCGAGGGTGCAGGGCGACCGGGGCGTACCGGGCGACTGGCGCAACCGTAAGGCGCAGGGCGGGGGCATGCTGCTCGACTGGGGCGTGCATCTGCTCGACCAGGTGCTGATGCTTAAGGAAAAGCAGCGCCTTGTTTCCGTCTACGCGCATCTGACTTTCATCACCTCCGACGAGGTGGACGACGGCTTCAGGACCATGCTGACCTTCGACGACGGCACGACGGCCTACGTGGAGGTGGTGACCAGCAATTTCGTAAAACTGCCTCGCTGGTACATCCTCGGCCTCAACGGCTCCGCGGTGATTGAGGACTGGGGCCTCAGAGGAAAAATCGTCAAAGTATCCGACTGGGAGAACCGCGACGCGGTGCCGGTCCAGGCAGGCGCCGGCCTGACCAAGACCATGGCGCCGCGCACCGACGACACCATCAAGAAATACAAATTGCCGAAAGTGAAGTCCGACTGGGGCGAGTTTTACAAAAATGTCGTCGCTGCGCTGAACGGCGAAGCGCAGGCGCTCATCACCATGGACCAGGTGCGCCGCTCGACCAAACTGATGGAAGCCATCTTTGAATCCGCGCGTACGAACACGGTGGTCAGCCCCGAATAACAGCAACCATAAAAAACCGCCGCCTCTTTCAAAACGAAAAAGGCGGCGGTTTTTATAACGGCAGGGTCAGCCGATGGTGACTTTTTTGCCTTTGGGGTCGCCCTTGAGTTTATCGAGGGCATGTTCCCACGCCTCGAGGCCGACGTCCTCGTTGTAGTAAAGGGGGTTCTCGTTGAGGTGCGCTTTGGCGATTTTCGCCGTCATGAGCGCGTCGTCGCCGGTGACGTTGGTCGCCGGGTCGACCAGGCCGTGCTCGAGTTCGATATTGAGCCCTTCGGCGAACTCTTCGGGCGTGTAACCGCAGGCGCCCCAGTCGATGCCGAGCGTTTTGCCGAGTTCCAGCGCGTCTTGAACCGTGAACTTTTTCATACGATTTCTCCTTTCGTTTGAAGGGCGTGCCGGTGTTTTTAACGGACCATCCAGCCGACAGCGGCGCTCAACGCGGCTGCGGCGGCGCAGATCAGGGCGATTGCCGCGGTAGGCAGCAAGCCGGAGCCGGCCGCGGGCGGGGCCGGGGGAGCGCTGTTTTCGAACCCCGCGAAACCGTTTCTTTCGGCATAGTCGGCCAGCATATCGAGCAGCGACTCCACGGCGACGTCGATGAGCTGCCGCGGGGTTTCGCCGGGCTCGGCGAATATCTTGGCAACCCTGGTCCGCTGCGCGTCTGCGACGGCGACGAAGACGAAAACTTTCGAGCTGTCTGTCTCCGAAACAAAAACGTTCGACATCGCGGCGCCGAGGTTCGAGCCCTTTTGTTTCAGCGCGGCAAAGGCAAGGGCTGCGATATGCTCCTTGTGCGTTTTTTCGCCTTTTTCCACATCGCACTCGACAAAAGCGAGGCAGTCCCCGGCCGCCGGCGCGTTTTTGGCGGCCGCCTCGAGAAAACAGGAGGTTTTGGTCGAGGCGACGGCGACCGTCATATTTTTTGCCTTGAGCGCCTCGCAGGCCTTTTCGGCTTGAGGGGTAACCGCCGCCGGGCCGGCCGCCGCGGGTGCGCTTTCGCCGCCGGGATACAGGGCGCGCAGGTAATCGAAAAAGCCGTTGGCGATGACCGCGTCGATGCGCACGGCGTCGAGCGGCAGCACGATGAGATGCTGCTTGCCGGAAACCACGGCGAAGCCGGCATAAAGGCCGTCTTCGGACAGGAAAACGCTCGAACCTTTCGGAACCTCCGCCTGCCCCGCAAAGCCGTTCTCGGGCGCCTGCGCGTCCCCGCCCGAAAGCAGCTGGACGATGTCTTTGCTGATTTCCCGCTTGAGGCCGAGCGCTTTGAAAAGAAGGTTTTTTGTCTGCAGAAAAAGCGGGCATTCCACGGCAAGAATGACCGTGTCGGTCTGTGTGAACGCGGCGGTCAGTTTTTTGAGGAGTTCCTGGTTGTTGGTGCAGAACACGAAAGGTTCCGTGCCGGGGCATACCCTTGCGGCCGCGCCGGCGATCTGGTTCTGCGCGTGCGTGACATAGGCCGTTTTCTTTTCCACCAGGGCCAGCAGTTGCGGATTTTTGCTCATGGAGAAAACCTCTTTCCCTTCGGTCTTCCGGTTGGCCGGCATTTCCATACTATTTTAGTTAAGGATACCACTTTTCGTCGTTTTGATACGGGTTTGTCCGCCCGTTTTTGTTGTACCAGATCTGCGGATATTTCGGCGAAGGGTTGATGCCGGCCAGGGAAGTGTCAACCTTTTCGCTCTCGCCGGGCCTGACAAGCCTGGCGACGACAACCAGCCGCGCGTCGTCAAACTCATACGAACAGGTGGAAAGCGTCAGGATTTTATCCGACTTAAGCAGGTCGACGCCCGTGGTGTATAACTTGCGCCGGTCAAGCTGCGCGATATATCCGGCAAAATCCTCGTCGCTCTCCATCTGGGGGAAGATGTAGTTGAACAGGTATCCGTTGTCCTGCGAAGGCAGGGAGTTGGTGACAAAAACCGCGTAGACCTTCCATTTCATCAGCGCATACAGCGTGTTGCATTCGATCACCGGAGCGGCCTTGAACCCGTCGATGCGGCTGTATTTTTCAAGGTTGCCGAACATCAGGAGGTCCGACGAACCCATATTGTGGCCGTAGACAATCGTATTGCGGTCGAGCGTTTTTATGTTGTTGCGGTAATCGAAAAAGCAGCAGCCGTAACGCGACGGTTTGCCGTAAAAATCGGTGCGCAGGTAATCGCCGTTGGTCTCCCCCTGCACGAGCGGCATGTCGATGCCCAGCCCTTCGATGGTCAGCCAGCCGGCAAAGTCGCGGTTGGCCACATAAAGCCCCGCGTAGCGCGGCAGCATCCCCTGCGGGAAATTCACGCCGGCGTATTTGCTTTGAATGTCCGGCCAGTTTTTGTCAAGGCTGCTGTTCTTTTTCAGTTCGATCGCTTTGGCGATTTGCCGGTTGCTCATGGCCGGTTCGAGAACATAGGTGTTCAGCAGAATACCGCCGCAGACGAAAATGGTCAGTGTCGCAAGCACCAGAACGCTTTTGCGTATTTTTTCAGCGGCCGAATCCCCGCGCTGCGGGAAAAATGCGCGCAGAAAACGCTTGAAACGGCTTTGTTTTTTCTCGGCGGACAGTTCGGCAAGGATGCCGGCGCCGGGAGTTCCCTGTTCGGTGCCGGGTTCCCCGGTTGCCTGTTCGGCGTCCCCGGCCTGTGTTCCGGCCGCGGGCGTTTCGTTTCCGCCTTCCTCGGAGTCGGCCGTCTCCGCGGCTTCCGCAGCCGCTTCTTCGGATGCGCCTTCCTGTTCGGTGTCTTCGGGCGCGGCTGCGCCTTCTTCGCCGGGCGCCGCGGGTTGAAGGGCTGTGTCCGCGGGCGGCGGGGCCTGCGCGGCTTCTCCTTCTTGAAGAGACGCGCCGGGGGCCTGGTAGATGACGCGCATATATTTTTGGTAAGGCGATATGCCGGCCGGACCCGGTTTGGAATGATTCCGGTCCTCCGCGGTTTCGGTGTCCGTCCCGCTGGCGTCCAGCGCCGCGGCTTCGGGCGCGCGGTAGATGATGCGCGTGCCGGCGTCGGGCGGGCTTTGCGGCTGAACGGGCGGCTGCGGCGGAGTAATTTCCATCGGCGGTTTTTCCGCATCGAGCGCTTCGCCGCTGACGCTGTCGGCAATATCGGCGCCGCCGTTTTCTTCGCTGTTTTCCGGCGCTGCTTCCTGCCGCGCCGGGGCAGTTTCCGCCGGCGGTCCGGGTACGGGGCTTTGTGTTTCGGCGACGGATTCGGCGGCATCCGCGGCTTCCGGCTCTGCGGGCGCGGCCGGCTGTTCGGGAGCGGCGGCCTCACCGCCGGGGCGTATATCCGCCTCCGGAACGGTTTCTTCCGCCGGAGCGGTATCCCCGGGCGGCGTAAGGGTTTCGGCCGCTTCGGCGCTTGCGTCGGCATCCGCGCTTTGTTCGGCAGGGCCGGCCTGCGCGGGTGCCGGAGAGGAAGAACTTTCGACGCAAGCCGCTGCTTCGACGGGGGCTTCTCCGGCAGGCGCGGTTACTTCCGCGGCAGGCTTTATGTCCTCCCCGCCGTTTTGCGCCGAAACGTCCGCAGGCGCGGACGGCTCAGCCTGGACGGCGGGAGCGGCGTAATCCAGATATTTCTTGGTGAAATCCAAATCTTCGGTGTCCGGTACGGTTTCGACGGGCACTTCGGGCTGCGTTTGCGCGGGCGGCGGTTGCGGGAGTCCGGCCGGTCCGGCGTTGCCGGCAGCCTGCGCCGGAACCGTATCGCCGGTTTCCTCCGCGGCAGGGGGCTGTTCAACGGCGCCGTGCGCCGGCGTATCCGCGGTGGAGTGGAAAGAAGGGGAGGCGCCGCCACGCGCCTTCCGGGCGGAAAAGAAAGAAAGTTTCTTCGCCTGCGCGGGGCGCCGGCTTTCCGCGCCGCTCTTTTCCGGTTCGCCGGCTGCGGGCGGGGGCGGCGCGGCCGGAGGTTCCGGCGCCGCCGCAAGGGCAGGCCATTCGGCTTGCGCCGTCATTTCACCCCGCTGTGTGTCGAAAGACAGGC
This sequence comes from Bacillota bacterium, assembly GCA_022706685.1. Taxonomy (GTDB): domain Bacteria; phylum Bacillota; class Clostridia; order Oscillospirales; family Acutalibacteraceae; genus UBA1447. Next base: position 4,525 of record JAKJCA010000051.1, on the reverse strand, counting down.
CGCCGATGTAACGCGCGAAAGCTTCGGCCGCCGCCTCCGGGGCAAGTTCATCCAGCAGGCGGTCGGCGCCGGCAAAAAACCCGCTGTAATCCGCCGGCGTATCGTCGGCGGATTCCGGTTCTTCCTCGCGTACGGGTTCGGGTTCCAAGGCAGGTAAAAGGTCTTGCGCGTCCGCGCCGGGTTCTGCGCCTTCGCCGGGCACCGGCCCGTCTGCCGCAGCGCCGCCGGCTTCGGCAGGCGCCGGATCCGCCGCGGTATCGCCGCCGTCCGGCTCGAGTACGGCTTCGCCGTACTTTTTGCGCAGGCGCTCAAGTTCCCCGTTTGTCAGGGGAACGCTTCCCTCGGGAATATCCGGATTATGGCCGTTGAATTTGGGCAAAACATTCACGCTCCGTGTCGATGGATAACGGGTAAACGGACGGTTACGGGGTCCATCTCTCTTCATTCCGGTACGGATTGGTCAGGCCTTTACGGTCATACCAGACCTGCGGCCTGCGGTAATCGGGGTTCGGTTTGACCAAAGACGGGTCGACGCTTTCGCTTTCGCCGGGCCTGAGCATCCGCGCCAGGACGACCAGGCGCGTGTCAATGTCGCCCGCGGAGGAGTTGAAGTCGTACGCGCATGTCGACAGGGTCAGCAGTTTGTCCGTTTCGGTAAAATCCACCCCGGTTTCATACAGCGCCCGCTGCCGGACCTGTTCGGCGTAGCCTTCAAACTTGCCCGGCTTGAACGTGGGGGTGATATAGAAAAACAGGTAGCCGTTGTCGTATTTCGCCTTCGCCGCGGTGAGGAAAACCGCCGCGACCTTCCAGGCGTGTTTTTCATACAGCGTGTCATAATACAAAACCGGGTTGGCTTTGAAAAACGCGGGGTCCTTGTATTTGGTCAGGTCGTAGAAAACCTCCCGCGTGTTCTCGGTCGTGTGGCCGTAGATGATGGTGTTCGCGCTCAGCTGCCGCGCATCGCAGCGGTAATCGAGGAAGATGTTGCCGTAGCGGTTGTAGACACCGTAAAAACCGGTGCGCAGGTACTGGCTGTTGTTTTTTCCCTGCACGACGAGCGTATCGATGGAAGTCGAGGGGATGCGCAGCCAGCCGACGGTGTCTTTGTTCAGCGACACGGCCTTTTTGAGGTAAGGCAGGACGGTGTCCCCGGCATTTGCCGCCGTTGTCGTCTGCACGTCCGCCGCCGTGGTCTGCGCGCTGCTCGCCTCCTGCGCGCCGGGCTTTTTCGACGCGGCGTAAAAGCGGTAGGACAGCCCGCAGCAGGCGACGGTCACCGCCGCGAGCAGAATGCTCACGCCGCGGCAAACGGCCAGTTTGGTTTTTTCGATTTTTACGGTTGCGTCGTCCATACGGTTTACTCTGCCGCTTCCAGGTACAGGCGTATCATATCCATCGCTTTTGATGAAGCCGCGAAACGGTTGTATTCCCTGTCGTTCGCCCTGCCGGTTTCGATTGTTTCGACGCGGGCAGCGGCGCCTTTGGCCGCGAGCGCGATGCAGCACAGGCCGGCCGGTTTCCCGCCCGTGTCGGATTGCGGGCCCGCGATGCCGGTGATGCCGACGCCGATGTCGGCTTCGCTGATACGCAGAACGCCTTGCGCCATTTCCACGGCGGTCTGCGTGCTGACTGCGCCGAAACGCTTGAGGGTCCCGGGCTTGACGCCGAGCAGTCTGCTCTTGACGGCGTTGGCGTAGGCGACGATGCCGCACTCGAAAACAGCCGAGGAACCGGGGATATCGGTAATCCTTTTGGCGGCGTAGCCGCCGGTACAGGATTCTGCGAAGGCAACCTTGAGCCCTTTGGTTTGCAGCAGTTCCACAACGCGCCGCTGCAGGTTTTCGGTATCCACGCCGTAGACCTTGCTGCCGAGCCTGCGCCGGATTTCATGGATGACGGGCGCGCAAAGCCGTTCGGCCTCTTGGCGCGACGCGGCGCGCGCCGTCACGCGCAGGTATGCCTCCGCGTCTTTGGCGTAGGGGGCTACGGTCGGGTTTTCGAGTTCCAGCAGGTCCGCAACCTTCTCGGCCATCAGACTTTCACCGATGCCGAACGTCTTGACGGCGTGTGAAATTATAACACAATCGCTGTAACTTGCAAGGTAAGCGCTGACCCGGTCGCGGAACATCGGCTCGAGTTCGCGGGGCGGCCCGGGCAGCAGCACATAGGTTTTGCCGGCGTCTTTGACGCCGATGCCCGGCGCGGAGCCGTTGCGGTTTTCAAACACGTCGGCGCCTTCGGGCACCAGAGCCTGTTTGAGGTTGGTCCGAGGCATCGGGACGCCCCGCCTCTGAAAATACTGTTCGATGGCCCGGGCGGTCGGCTCGTGCTTTTGAAGCCGCAGGCCGAGAACCTGCGCGAGGGCTTCTTTTGTGATGTCATCGGCCGTGGGCCCCAGGCCCCCGCAGGCGATGACGATGTCGCTTCTCGAAGCCGCTTCGTTAAAAGCGGCACAAAGGCGCTGCATATTGTCGCCGACCGTCGTTTGGCGCAGCACGGAGATGCCCATCAGCGCGAGTTCCTTTGAAAGAAAACGGGCGTTGGTGTTGAGGATATCGCCCAGCAGCAGTTCCGTGCCGACGCAAAGGATTTCACAGACCGCCATCGAGCGTCCCTCCGTTTCTTTCGGCGGCGGGCGCCGCGGCGCCCCGCGCATGGACCGCGTGAACGGTTTTGCCTGCCAGCGCCCTGCCGACCAGCCCGTCGACGTCGAGCGGCTCCTCCGCCTTTTCGACCAGAGCGATCTGCGGGCGCGTGCGCGGATGCTTCGGGGTAAAAACGGTGCAGCAGTCCTCGTACGGCAGGGTGGATATGTCGAAGGTGCCGATGCGCCTGGCGATGGAGATGACATCCTCCTTGTCCATGCCGATGAGCGGCCGGAACACGGGCAGGCGTGCGGCCGCGTCGGTGCAGGCGATGGCCTGAATCGTCTGGCTTGCCACCTGGCCCACGCTTTCGCCCGTGATGAGCGCGCCGCAATGTTCCTCGGCGGCAATATCGCTGGCGATGCGCATCATAAAACGGCGCATGACAAGGGTGAACAGCTCCTTGTGGCAGCAGTCGCGGATGTGCTCCTGAATTTCCGCAAAAGGCACCACGAAAAGGGTAATGCGCCCGCTGTAGCGCGCTACTCTCGACAGCAGGTCGAAAACTTTCTGCAGCGCCATTTCGCCGGTATAGGGGGGCGAGGCAAAATGCACGGCGACGAGTTCAAGCCCGCGCTTGGCCATCATCCAGGCGGCGACGGGGCTGTCGATGCCGCCGGAGATGAGAACCGCCGCTTTGCCCGCGCTGCCCGAGGGCATGCCGCCGGCGCCTTTCTGCTGGCTGCCGTGGATGAACGCGTATTCGTCGCGGATTTCGACGGTGACGGTGACGTCGGGATCATGCACGTCGACCGTCAGATGAGGGTAAGCCCCCAGCAGCGCCTCGCCCGTCAAACGGCAGATTTCCGGAGAGGCGAGGGGGAATTTCTTGTCTGCGCGCTTTGCTTCAACCTTGAACGTTCTGGCCGCGGACAGTTCGCCGCGCATATATTCGCACGCGGCGGGGAGAATGACGCCGATGTCTTTTTCCACCGCGGCGGCACGCGAAAGCCCGGCGATGCCGAAGACGCATTTCAGCCGCTCGAACGCCTGCGCCGTGTCGGCGGACTCCTCCAGCGGCTCGACGGTGACGGTCGACTGGGCCGTAGTGACGCCGAAACGCCCGAGCCCCGCCAGCCGGCGGCGGATGCTTTTCATCAGCAGTTCTTCAAAGGTATGGCGGTTGAGCCCTTTCAGGGCAAGTTCGCCATGCTTGAGCAGGATGATTTCTTTCATGAGAACAGATGACCCCGTTTTCATCGCGTTCAACGCAGTAATTTCTGTTTTGCCGCCGCCACGCCTTCGAGCAGGGCGTCGATGTCCGCCTTTTCGGTGAAGCGGGAAAAACTGACGCGCACCGGGCTCTCCAGCCGGTCCTCGCTTAAGCCCATCGCCGCGAGCACTTTGCTGCGCCTGCCTTTCGAGCAGGCGGACCCGCTCGAGACGAAGACGCCGCGCGCGGCGAGAAAGTTGAGCATCACCTCGGATTTGATGCCCGGGAAAGAGAGATTGGTCAGGTAGGGCAGCGCGTCCGGCGGCGAATTGACCGCAAAGGCGCAAAGCCCTTCAAGGCCTTCGAGCATGTACTGCTTCAGCAGGGCCGCCTTCTGAAGCGCCGCGCCCGGTTCGGGCAGTTCGGCGCATGCGGCGCCGAAACCGGCGACGGCCGGCAGCGGCTCCGTGCCGGGGCGGATTCTGCCCTCCTGCGTGCCGCCGGCGAAGGGAGGCAGCAAGTGGACGCCTTTCCGGATATACAGCGCTCCGGCTCCTTTGGGGCCGTGAATTTTATGGGCGCTGACGCTCATCAGGTCGATACCCGCCGCCGCCGGGTATAGCCTGAGCTTGCCGAAAGACTGGACGGCGTCGCAGTGCACCAGCGCGGGCGCCCCGGCGGCCGTCACGGCTTTTCGCGCCGCCTCGGCGGGCTGGACGGAACC
>JAKJCA010000095.1 GCA_022706685.1 Bacillota bacterium | reverse complement strand
CTTGTTCACCCTGTCCGTTCTGCCCGCAGACGCCGAACCTTTCGTGCTTGCCGATTTCGGCTTTCAAACCGGCCGAAACATCGACAAATGGGCGAATGTAGCGTTTGAGGTCTATCATGATTTGCCGGTTCTGAAAAGTTCCGTCGCCCGCCTGCTTTGCCGGGTCGACAGCATGCGGGTATTCGAGACACATCATCTTTTCATCTCCGAAATCATCGAGGCGGACCACATCGGCGGGGAACCGCTGATTTACGCCGATTATTTCACCAGACTCAAAGGCCCGGTCGCCGAGGCATTCAAGATTTACAAACAAACGGGCAAGCCGCCCGCGTCCGCGCAGGACAGCCCCGGTGAGAACGCGCCCGAAGCCCCGCAAAAGAAAGAAAAATGGGTCTGCTCGGTATGCGGTTATGTATACGACGGCGACGTGCCTTTTGAGGAACTGCCCGAAACTTATACCTGTCCGCTGTGCGGCCAGCCGAAGTCGGTGTTTGTAAAAGAATGACAGTACGCGTCTTTCAAAAGGGTTTTAATTTCTCCCAGGACGGGCCGGGCAACCGGCTGGTGCTCCATCTCCAGGGCTGTACGCTGCGCTGCCCCTGGTGTTCGAACCCGGAAGGCATCGACGAAGCCGGCGGCGAAGAAATACAGACCTCGGCCCTCGCCGCGGAGGCGGCGGCGAGCGCGAAACTGTTCTTTTCCGGCGGCGGCGTCACCCTGACCGGAGGCGAGCCGGCGATGTGCTTCGAGGCCTTCACCGAACTGCTCGGAGAATTGAAGAAAAAAGGCATCCACACGGCGGTGGAAACCAACGCCGTCCAGCCCCGCCTGCCGGAGGCGTTCGGCCTGATCGATTATCTGATGATCGACTGCAAGCATTACGACAGCGACACCCACGAGCGCTTCACGGGCAGCGGCAACGAGGCCGTCCTGGCCAACATCGAAGCGGCAGCCCGCGAAAGGCAGCAGCTGCATATCCGCATCCCGCTTATCAAGGGCTTCAACGCCTCGCCGGACGACGCGCGGGCATTCCTGAAACTTTTCAGGCGGCTGGGCGCCGAGAAAGCGGACTATGAAGCGCTGAAATACCACGAATACGGCCGGGGCAAGTGGGAAAAGCTGGGCCTCGAATACAAAGTCAAGGACGGTTTCATCAGCAAACGGGCGTTTGGCGCATTTACAAAAATACTGGCGGACGGCGGGCTGCGCCTGATCGCCACCTGAACAATACCCGCCGGGGAGGAAACACGATGACAAACAAAATATGGACACCCGAACAAGCGACACAGGAGGCGAAAAAGCTTTTCGCCGAGGAACGCGGCATCAAACGGCTGGAAGGCTGGTTCCTCGCGGGGGAAGCGGCCGCCGACGCCGAAATCCGGAACCCGGGCCTGCCGGCCGAACTGCTGGCGGCCAAACAGCTTGAGGCGATTGTGGAACGGCTGCCGCTGGACATCAGCGAACACGCCCTTTTCGCCGGCACGCAGCGCGACGCGTTCGCGCGCAGTTACGCGCTTATTAACCCGACCTTCCGGGTCGAAACGTTCAGCGGCTACTGCGACCCGACCGCGGTTTTCGGCGATATCGTGCCCGGCGGCAAATTGACCGCCGAGCGTATCGAAAACCTGCGGGCATACAAAAAGAAAGGCGCCTATGTCAAAACGCTCAGCGCCGTGTATGAGGAATACGCCGATTTCACCGCGGAAGTGGCCTTTTTCATCGAGCAGGTTACGGGGCACCTGATCCCCGATTTCAGGCCGGCGCTGCGCTACGGCACCGCGGCGATCAAAAACAGCGTGCTCGCTAAACGCGACGCCGAAACCGACGAGGTGAAAAAGACGGTGTTCGAGGCCATCGCCCTCGCGCTCGACGCCGTCGTCAAACTTGCGCACCGCTATGCCGGCATCGCCGCCGAAATGAAAGAAAACGCCGCGGGGAGCCAGCGGGACAAATACGATTTGATTGAGCGCACCCTGCGCAAAGTGCCCGAAAACGGCTGCGAAACGCTCTACGAAGCCATTCAGGCCTATCTGCTGCTGTGGCAGGCAATGTGCCTGGAACAAGCGCCCAACCCCTTCGCGTTTTCTGTCGGCAACGCGGACCGCATTTTCGAGCCCTTTCGCCTTATGAGCGGAGAAACCCGCGACGAGGCGGCGGCGCTGTTCAAGCACTTCCTGGTCTACTACAACGTCGGCGACCGCAGCTGGGCCATTTCGCAGAACGTGCTGCTCTCCGGCCGCGATACGGACGGGAAAGATTTGACGAACCTCACCACCTACGCTATCCTCGACGCGTACTACGACATGAACCTGCCGCAGCCCATCCTCTCGGTGAAACTGCACAAAAACACGCCCTGCGAACTCTACCGCGACCTGGGGCGCTTCTTCTTCACGCCGGGCTGCCTGACGCCATCGCTGTTCAACGACGATTCGATGTTCAAAGTGTTGGCCGCCAGCGGGGTCGAGGAGGCGGACTTGCCCGACTATTCGGTCGCCGGCTGCCAGGAACCGCTGATTATGGGCAAGGACAACGCCAACACCACCAACAGTTGGCTGAACCTGCCTAAAATCCTCGAACTGACGCTCAACTCCGGCCGTTCGCTCATCAGCGGCATGGCCGTCGGCACCGCCGTACCCGAAAAACCGGCGCTCGAAAGGTTAAGGGACCTGAAAGAAGATTTCTTCGCCAACGTCGACTGGTTCGCCGGCAAAATGGCCGACGCCGCCAACGGCGCGTCAAGGGCCGTCGCCTGCCTGCCGGTACCCTTCCTTTCCGCCTTTATGGGCGGGGCCGAAAGCGGCATCGATATGCGCGACACCAAACGGCAGGGCACCCGGTACAACGGCAGCGGCTGCCTGATACACGGCCTTTCTGTCATCGCCGACTCGCTCGAGGCCGTGGAGCGCCTGGTCGCCGAGCGGCCGCAGGACGCCGAAAAGCTGCTTGAAGCGCTGCGCAACGATTTTAAAGGCGAGGAAGAACTGCAGCGTTTCCTGCTCTCCTGCCCGAAATACGGCAACAATATCGACGAAGTCGACCTCATCGCGGTGGAAGTCGCCTCGCGGGTTTCGGATATCGTAAAGTCTAAAAGCAACTATCTCGGCAATCCCTTCCGCGCCGACTGGAGCAGCCCGTCGACACACCTGCTCTACGGCTACTGGGTCGGCGCGACGCCCGACGGGCGCCGCGCGCGCGAACAGCTCAACTACGGCATCGACCCGCTTTACGGCGAAGCGGGGTCCGGCCTCGGTTTCCGCATCCTGTCGAACATGAAACTGCCGTTTATCAAGTTCAACGGCGGCTACGCCTCGCATTTCGGCATCGACCCGAAGTTTTTCAACGCCGAGGATTTCGAGGGCAAGGGCGGCCAGTTCGCTGAGCGCGTCATCACACCGCTGTTTTTCAACGACAAGAACGAGGGGATCTGCCCGTATTACCTCTATGTGAACGTGACCACACCCGAGACTCTGCGTAAAGTGCTCGCCGACCCGAAAAAGTACGCCCCGAGCGGCATCTACATCATGCGCATTCACGGGACGTTCGTCAATTTTCTCGACCTCTCCCCGGCCATCCAGCAGGACATCATCAAACGGCTCGACCTTGAGTCGACCTCCCTGAAGAGGTAATGTGATGAGAATCATCGGGCTCGATGTCGGGACCACTACCGTCTGCGCCGCCGTCATCGACGCCGGCAGCGGCGAGATGCTGCGCAGCGTGACGAGGCCGAACGCCGCCGCGCTGACATCCGTTTACCCATTCGAACGCATTCAGGACCCGGCCGTCATCCTGGGCCTTTGCGAAAAAATGGCCGGCAGTCTCATCGGCGAATACGGCCCGATTGCCGCCATCGGCGTAACCGGACAGATGCACGGCATCGTCTACCTCGACCGCCGCGGCGACGCGGTCAGCCCGCTGCACTACTGGCAGGATGAAAGCGGCAACGAACCTTACCGGAATTCGACCTACGCCGCTTACCTGAGCGGGGTGACCGGTTACAAAATGGCCTCCGGTTTCGGGGGGACAACATTCTTTTACCACACTGTCAACAACCGCGTGCCGCAGGGCGCCACCGTTTTCTGTACCATCCACGATTATGTGGCGATGAAACTCGCCGGCGCGGCGGTTCCCCTGTCGCATGTATCGGACGCCGCCAGTTTCGGCCTTTTTGATTTGGACCGGGGCGGTTTTGACCGCGCGGCCGCCGCGAAAGCGGGGCTGGACGACGCCTTTTTCCCGCAGGTGACGGACCGCTTCGAAATCCTCGGCGAATACCGCGGCATTCCGGTCACCGTCGCGGTCGGCGACAATCAGGCCAGTTACCTCGGCTGTGTGCGCGACACCGGCGAGAGCGTACTGGTCAACATCGGCACCGGCGGGCAGGTGTCTTACCTGACGGAGAGCCCAGCGCCTGTGAGCGGGCTCGAAATACGCCCCTGCTATACTGGGCATTACCTGGCTGTCGGCTCCTCGCTGTGCGGCGGCAGGGCTTTCGCGCTGCTGGAAAACTTCCTGCGCGAATCGGCCGCTCTCGTCACCGGCGGGCCCG
>JAKJCA010000050.1 GCA_022706685.1 Bacillota bacterium | reverse complement strand
ATGCATCATTGAATTGCCTCTCGGTTTAATGAATGATTTTTGCCTTCGGCAAATGATGTCGGCTGCGCCAATGATGGCGCTGCGCTCATGATGCGCGCCTGCGGGCACATAAGGCAAAAATCGCATCATCGGCAGAGCCGACATCATGTTTGCGAAGCAAATGCATCATATCGGCATAAGCCGATGCATCATTGAACGGTCTTTCGGTTGAATTATGTTATAATTCCAAAGAAAAGGCGGCGGTTGAATGAAAGAAAATAAACTGGTTGATCTTTCCATGGACTTTTCAGTTGATATGGTCAATCTTGTTAAGTTTTTGAAAGCAAAACACGAAACCATCATTTCCAGTCAAATCGGCAGAAGCGGCACCTCGATTGGCGCAAATATTCACGAAGCGCAGTATGCGCAAGGAAAAAAGGATTTTATATCCAAGTTAGAAATTGCACTGAAAGAGGCAAACGAAACAGGATATTGGCTTGAACTCCTGCATAAAACGAATTACATCGATGACCAAAAGTTCAAATCCCTTTCATCAAAATGCACATCTTTGCGCGTCATGCTCATTGCCTCCTGCAAAACCGCAAAGGAGAATACAAAATGACGGCAAATTGTGAGAAAGACAAGTGTGCCGTTTTGGAGCCCTCATAAATCACATAATTATACGGTTTGAGCGTAAAAAAATCACACGATTGTCGATAATCGCGTGATTTTTGATAATTAATGCAAAATTAGAACGCGCTTTATGCCCGGTTATTTCTTCAGTTTTTTCAGCAGTTTCCCGAGTTCGTCCAGCATCGCGGGTCGTTTATTGAAACTTTGGCGTAAAAAATGAATCAGTTGCAACGCTTCGGCTTTGCCGCCGGCATCGTAAAGTTCGCGTATCAAGCGGCAGATATACCGGTATTTTCTACGGTCGGTAGCCTCGGCGGACTCCTTTACGATTTCATTCCAATAAATGTCATACACCTCTTTGGGGTGATGGCGCGCAAGCTTATTGCCAAATACAAAAATCATATCCGGATGTTTCTGAAGCTCCGTAAACAGCAACTCGTCCTCGCCCTCATCGTCAAGCAGCATCATGTATTTGTCATACGGCAAGCCCGTCTGCATCCTGGCGCGGAGCAGCGGGTAGGCCAGCTGCCACTCGCCGTTTTCTTGATACAACTGTTTCAATTTATCAAAGTAACTCAAATCGCCCTGAAACAGCAGGTTGTCGGCTGCTTCGATTTGTTTGCGGCGGTTGCCTGATTTTTCATATATTTCGTAGAGCAGAGTCCACCATAAAGCCGGACGGTAATAACAATCTTTTTTCTTTTCTTCGGTCTTTTCCAGGCAAAGGGTTTCGGCTTTCGCAAAGTCCCCGTTTTCTATGCTTTTACGAACGGCGATTTGCCTGAAAGTATCGTTATCGAGATGGCTTTCAACAAATTGAAACGCCGCCTCTTCGCCCTCCACGGCTGCTTTGATTCGCCAAAGAGTCAGCATATCCGCTGTCCGGCAATGTTCCGAAACGTGCCGTTCTTTGCTCCATTCACGAAGCTTATCGAGCGCGGCGTAGATCAGCGCGGCGTTTTGAGCGGTGGCAAAATGCGTAGCGGACCGCAAAAGATCATAATCCCAATTCGTCCAACCGCGAAAAACCTTGTTTTGCGCTTCCTTGCATATTTTTTCGTAACAATACTTTTTCTCTTCATCGGCGCCGTGGCGGGCTATGCCGAAGCAGATAGAATCAATTTGACGATAAGAATCGTCGATGACCATCGTCAAAGAACCGGAAGAAGAATCCGCGGTGGAAGCCAGCTCAACTGCTTTGAGTAAAATAAACAGCGTAGCGTCAAAAGCGGTCACCGTCCGGCCCTGGTTATACCGATCCACCCCAAAATCAAGGCAGTCTGACAGCACGTCGCAGACGTTGTCACAGCCGCTATAATCGATATAACCGTTTTTCGTATTGTTGCGGATGGCCAAACGGACCAATTCTTTGACGTGGTCCAAATCGACTCTCGGGTCGGTGCCCCCGAGCAGAAATATCAAACGGGCCTCAAACTCTTTGTTTTTTTCCGCGACCGCCAGGATGATGTCGTACAGCTGCTCGCGGCTCGCGGCTTCCAGCAGCGAGCGTAAATTTACTTTCGCGTTTGCTTTCTTTCTTGTTTTATCTTTCCCGATGTCGCCATTTTCAACCGCGAGCAAAACAGCGACGATGTGTTTGCATACATCGTCATCATACGGGCAGTCACAACTGCACAAATCGACCTTTCCGTTTGGAGAAAGGAGCAACTCGACACGATAATTCGCCCCGTTGCTGCCGGCGACATCGGCCACATAGGCAAGGTCGGACTGCTTGACCAGGCGGGTAACGTTGCCGTTTGCGTAATAATCCTCGCCGCGCTCGAAGATCCGGTCCGGAACGCTATCGAGAAAGGATGAAATGTCCTTTTTCATTGCAAGCGCCTCCTTAAACTCAGCCGATTGAAAAGTTATTCCCGCAATCAATCGCCTCTATTGTAAATGATTGTGCCCCGGAATCATATACCGGCAGAAATTATTTCTGCGGATAAAACTCAATCTTATTATTCTGCTTGCCGCACCGTCGCTTTTTTCGGCAGGAAAAAAGCCGGCCTTGAGCCGTCCGAATCCCGTTTTTCCATACATTGTCCATAGTGACGCATCCGTACCGGCTGGTTTATTCGGCATTGCTTTTCGTATCCAATTATACAAATTGGGCGACTTCGCCCCCGTGAAGCGCAAAAACAGCCGCTTCTATCAAACGATAAAAGCGGCTGTTAAAAAAATGCGCCTGCGGCACGATTTGCGGAACACGGCGGAACGCATGCCCGGAACGGCACGGGGGCCGTTCCCTACATGATAAATGATATATTGAAAGTCTATAAAAATAATTTGAAACAATTGCACGACGAAACACGCGATTCGGGAAAGCGTATTTCGTAGGGAACGACCCCTGTGTCGTTCCGGAAAATATGGTGGAACACATACTTCCAAATCCGTGATTTGGCGGACGCAGAAAACACAAAAAAGCGGCAGTGAAGAACCCTGCGGGCGTGAAGTACGCCTGCGGCACGATTTGCGGAACACGGCGGAACGCATGCCCGGGACGGCACGGGGGCCGTTCCCTACATGATATATTGAAAATCTGTTCAAATAATTTGAATGAATTGCACGACGAAACACGCGATTCGGGAAAGCGTATTTCGTAGGGAACGACCCAAACCAAATCCGAGATTTGGTTGATGTGTCGTTCCGGAATATAGTGGAACGCATACTTCCAAATCCGTGATTTGGTGAACGCAGAAAACACAAAAAAGCGGATGTGAAGCACCCTGCGGGCGTGAAGTTTGCCTGCGGCACGATAAGCGAAACATGACGTTCAATACTAGCCTCGGAACGACACGGGGGCCGTTCCCTACAAATTACGGTTCCTATAATACCGTTCATCTTCCATGCCCGTCGGCGTTGATTTATGTTCCTTTATTTTTCAACTGCTTATACGCCTGGTTGCCGTAGACGGCCGCGCCGGCGAGCAATACGCCCTGGATGACGCCCTCGGCGGTGAAGCCCGCGCTCAAAACGCCTGCGGCGACGCCCAGCGGCAGCAGGATCAGCGGGATGAACCGGTCCGGCACGCAGCGGATATCCTTGACGACCGCGCCGACGACGATGAGCGCCGGCACGGCGGCGAGGCCTTTTTGGTAGATAAAATCCATGAAATCGACGGGGAACCCCTCCTTTTTGTGATTCGTATTCAACGGATATTTTGCATGCGCGGTCATTTCAGCGTCAGGGCGGCCGCCGCCGTGCCCGCCGCGAGGGCGCCCAGCAGGGCGGAGACCAGGCGGTCCCACATCGCGCCGGGGCGCCGCTCGAGCCGGTTGACGCTCTCTTTGAGCTCGCCGAAGCCGACAAGCATGCTGTCGAGTTTGATGTTCGTCTCCGCCTGCGTGACGGCGAAACGGCCGAGTTTTTCAAAAATGCCCTTGACGTCCTTTTCCGCCGCGGCGACGCGCTGCTCAAGGTACGCCGCTTCAGCCATAGCGCAGCGCCTCCCGGTCCACCCAGCCGGTGACGAACAGCCGGGCCGGCTCCCGGCAGACATACTCCTCGCGTTTGGTCACGCGGCAGCGCCCGCGCACGGTCAGGCCGTCGTAGAGGTAGTAGCCGCCCGTAACGGTCCGCGCCGCCTCGAGCGCGTCGGAGGAACGGTAGAGTTTCGCCCCCTCCAGCCGTACGGCGGCGCCGGCCCTCAGCCTCGGCTGCGCCGGTTCGTCCGGCGGTTTCACTTCCCGCTTTTTCAAATGGAGGAAAGTCACCAGCGCCCGCGCGTACGCCCGCCCTTCCGCCGCGAGTTTCGCCGGCGTGTCGATCATCGCGCGGTCTTTCGGGGAGTCGACGAAGGCGTATTCGCCCAGAACCGCGGGGATGCCGTTTTTGGCGTTGACGCGGCACATGCCGAAATTGTGGCCGGGCGGGTCGGCGTAGGAAGGTTTCACGCCCGGTTCCTCGCCCTCGGCGCAGCGCAGCGTCTGGCCGGCGGCCTTAAACTCCCTGGCGACCAGCCCCGCCAGCCTTCTCGCGGCCGCGTCGCCCCGCCAGTAGAAGGCCTCGCCCCCGCGCCCGCCGCCCGCGTTGTGGTGGATGGAGACGCTCGCTGCCGCCCCGATTTTTTTGGCCAGGGCGCACATATCGTTGATGCGCGTCGGCGTGTCGCCCGCGCGCGAATAGACGACTTCGCACTCGTACTTGCCCAGTTCGGCGCCCGCCGCCTTCGCGACGGCGAGGTTGAGGTCGCTCTCTTTGAACGGTTTGCACACCGCGCCGGAGTCCCGCCCGCCGTGGCCGGCGTCGATAAAGATTTTTTTCATGCTGTTTCCTTTCCCTTACATCCCGTTGACAAAATCGATGATTTTTTCCGCCATGAGGGCCTGCCCCGCCGCGTTGGGGTGAATCCCGTCCCCGGCAGGCGACGCGGAACAAGAGAAATAGGCCGCGTTGTTCGCCGCCAGCCAGGGCCGCAGGCCGCTCGCGTGGTAAATATCCAGAAACGGCAGCGAATAATGCGCGCACACCTCACCGAGCGCGAGGCACCAGCCGTGGTACCAGCCGGCGGCGCCCCAGCCGATGCTGCCACGGACGGAACTGCTCGCCCGCGGCGGCGCGCTGATGAAGCCGATGGGCGTCAGGGGGTATTTCGCCAGCAGTTTTTCGCACACCGCCTTGCAGTCGGCGTAGTACGAAACACCCCGCCCGCTGTCGCTCATGGAGCCCAGCGGCAGCGCCAGGTTGTTGCCGCCGCCGTCGTTCATCGACGCCATGACCAGAATCAGGTCCGCGTCCGCACGCCAGGAGTCGATGCGGTCGAGGATGCACGCGCCGCCGCCGTAGGTGCGCGTCAGCCCCGTGCCCGAGAGGCCGTCGTTGACCACCGTGCCCAAGCCGAGCCGTTCGCGCAAATAGTCGTGCCAGTTGGCCGCCGCGCGGAAGTTCTTTTCGGTGATCGAATCGCCCGTGACGATGGCCGTCTTGCCGCGGAAACGCGCGGACGCATTGGCCGCCGGGCTCTGCGCTCCGGCGGCCGCGAGTTCGATATCGCCGAGATAAATGCGTTTTGCCGTCACAACCACCTCACAGAGTTGACCGTCAGTTCGACGGTGAAGGCGTAATTGGTGAACACCGCGTTCGTGTCCAGGTAACCGAAAAGCCCGCCGACGTCCTTGTTCGCCGGGAAGGTGTAGTTCCATGTCCCGGACGGCGACGACCATGTGGCGCCCGCCATGACGATGCCCTTGTTCATGTCGCGCATATACAGCGCCGAGTTGGCGCCGTTCACGCCCGCCGCGGCGCCGCCCGTTTTGGTCACCTTCAGCGTGACGGTGTCGCCCGCGGCGAAGGTGTGCCACTTCGGGCAGGCGTCGGCGTTGAAAACGTTCGTCACGTTCTGCGTGAAGCAGGCGGCGCCCTGGGCATAGTCGGCGTTGTTCTTGGTCCCGTTGAGCGTGACCGTGTTGCCGCTGACGGTGACGGTGACGCCGTTGACCGTCTTGCTGCCCTGCCAGAAGCCCGGCAGCGCCGCGACCGTCAGCGACGCGACCGCGGTGAATCCGCCGTCCGCCGACGTTGCCGTGATGACCGCCGCGCCCGCCGCGAGGGCGGTAACCAAGCCGTCCTCAACCGCGGCGACGCCCGTATTCGAAATCGACCAGACGACCGCTTTGTTCGCCGCGTCCGCGGGCAAAACCGTCGCGGTCAACCGCGCCGTGCCGCCCGGCTGCAGCGCCAGCGCCGCCGTGTCGAGGGTGATGCCGGTGACGCGCACGGCGGCCGGCTCTTCCTCTTCATCGCCGGGCGTTTCGCCCGCAAGCGCGTCGTCGACCAGGTAGAGGGTGTCGAAGCGTTTGACCGCCAGCGCGCCGTAATAAGCGGGCGAGCAGCGCGTGAAACCCGCCCTGCCTTCGCAGCCGCCCGTTGGCCGGAGTCCGCCGCCGCAGCCCTCCGAGGGCAGGCCGCCCGTCACCGACGGGCGGAAGAACAGCTCGAACACCTGCGATTTCGCCGCCGCCTCCACCTCGCCGCCGTTCGTTTTCAGCGCCTCGACCTGCGCCTTGAGCGTGCCCGTCGCGGTCAGTTCGCGCCCGAGCGCGCAGTAGAGGATGTCCCCCTCGCGCGAGGCGGGCTTTTCGCCCGCGATACCCATGGCGGTATTGGTCACCGTCTTGCGCCCGCCCGGCCCGGTGTCGAAACACAGGCGCAGCCCGGTGTAGTTATCGCCCGCGAAATCGTCGTTGAGCGTTATCGCCAGCCGCGCCGCGTTGTGTTCCTCCACAAAACCCGCGAACGCGCCGCTCACGCTGACGCAGCCCGTTTCGTCCATGACCGCCGTGATGTCCCTCATGCCGCGCCCCCCTTAGCCGGAGCCGCGCAGGAGAATTTGTAGTAATCTTTCAGGTAGCGCGCGATTTCGAGGATCTCGCGCCGCTGCAGGTAGAGCGTGCAAAGCAGCTTCTTCAGCCGCAGGTATTCCGCCGCGTTGCGCCCGCTTTTGGCGAGCGCCAGCTTTTCACGGTTGCGTTCGATGGCGCGGCTCTGCAGCCGCGCCGCGCCGAAGTATTCCTCCGCCAGTTCATCGAGCGTCATACGCCCCATGCGCTTCTCCTTTCAACAAATAGTCCGCTGTCGTCATAAAAAAAGCCGAAAGCCTGACAAGCTCCCCGGCGTCCGCGCCCGCCCTGCCCTCCTCGAGGGCTTCGAGCCGCTTGATGTCGATGCCGGCCGCCTCGGCGAGTTTCGCCCGTGTGATGTTCCCCGCCTCCCTGAGCGCCGCCACCCGTTCGCCGAAGTTTTTCGGCGAAGCCCGCGCCGCCGCCGCCACCGCCAGCGCCTTGCCCACCGCCAGCGGAGCCAGGGCGGGGGAGTCGAGGTTGTGCTGGTAGCGCACCGTGTAATCGAGCGCGTCGCGCAGTTTGCCCAGCCCCCGCTGCAGCGCCTTGCCCACCGCGGCTGGGCTCTTGCCGCCGCCCAGGGCGATGTCGGTGAGCGTCCGCTTGTCGAAGTAGTGCCCGACCACCGCCTGCCGCTCCGCCTCGCTGAGCCGCGTCTTGACCGCGTCGAGCAGCAGCTCGCCCAAATCGACGCTGCGCCTGCGCCAGGCATATTCCGCAGGGGTTTCGCATTCGGCGCACATCCTGCCGCAGCAGGCCTTCTGCGCCGCGCGCATCTCCTCCTCGGTGGGGTAGGTGACCGCCTCCGGATAACCCGTATCCCGCTTGATGGTATCGCCTCCGTTTTTGTTTCGGTCCACGATTTCATTATAGAGAACGAACAAATGTTCGTCAAGCGGTTTTCGCATAATCGGCAAGTGGTGGGACATGAATGGGACAGCAGACGTCAGATTTCAGACTTCAGACGGCAGACGGGGGGGAGGGGGAGACGAAACATCTTTGTAGGGAACGGCCCCTGTGCCGTTCCGCCTCGTACCATTACATCGTTTCTTTGTAGGGCGCGCGCATGCCCCCGCCGAAAGGCCTTTCCCTGTCCCATTTATGACGCTTTGCCTGCGAAGCGTCACGATCGGCGCCGAAAACGGTTCCATTTTTCGGCGGGAATGATATAATGTTCAAAAGGTACATAATGAAAATTAATATCGGTTATAGCGCCAAATGTAACGCTTGAACAACGAATAGGAGCATGTGAAAATGGCCAATTTCTTTGAAATACTCTTGGAAGTCCTCAAGGCGGACGAGCGTTTCTTTGCTGAGGATGGGACATTGCTGCGCAACAAGGTCTATGAATCCGCCATGAATATGGATGCGGATTTGATTGGCTTGCTCTTATCAAACGACGACACAAAAAAACGCTTTTTCGCGGAAGTGAACGGCACATTCGTTTTTGACAAAGTCGGGTTCGGCTGGGTGGTCAACAACCGCCAATTCCTGCCCGACAGTTACACGCGTTTCAAGAACAAAATCGGTCTGACCGACGTTCGCGGCAACCTCATATCCGCAACGAACGACGTTGTTCTCACTTTCCCCTACAAGGATTGTGTCCTTGAGGGCGGACAGACAAAAGAGGACCAGAAACGCGACGAGGTGTTCTACAATGAAACGCTTGCACCAGACGAGATCGACAGACTGCTTTATCCAAAAGTGTTGGTCGGAGCAAAACGTTATACCACAAACGGCATTGAGGAAAATGTGACTTTCGATGTCGGTGACAATCTCGTAATTATGGGGAACAACCTAATTGGCATCTCGTCAATCTTAAAGCGCTTCGAAGGTCAGGTTAAATGTATCTATATTGATCCGCCATATAATACTGGTAATGATAGCTTTGGTTATAATGATAACTTCAATCGTAGCACATGGCTTGTATTTCTGAAAACGCGCCTCGAAATTGCACATAGATTAGGCATTTGAAGAAATGTTGCCGTATAATTATTAGAGGTCATTATCAGCTTAACGGTTAGAATGGAAAGGTGATAACGCATGAAATATAAAATGTTGAAAGTTGCCGTTCCTTCAATAGCATTGATTCCATTTATTATTTTTCTGATTGTTTGTCTGATAGAATGGCAATCACCTTTTTCTATCGATTTGAATATGAATCAGTGGATTATGCTATTCGGTGCGTTTCTAACTTACATAGGTACTTGTTCTTTGGGAGTTTTAGCATTATGGCAGAACCAGAAAGCAAATGATATCAATGATAAACTTGTCACACTTGAGCGTGAAAAAACGATACCCGGTATATATCTCAGAGCAATAAATAATGATGAAATAAACTATAAAAATAGAATGTGTATTGCTGTACTTTCAGAGTTAAATGAACTTTATGATGACATGGGCATCTATCTGATTATCGGCAATTCTAAATCGGAAAAAGTAGTCTTTTCTTCAGTTAAAAGTGTCAGATTAGGCAGTAAAACCTATGAGACACCAACAACTTTTAACAGCAGTCTTAATTCGAATGAAGAAAAGACTCTTTATTTGAAATTGTTTTGTTCAAAAGATGAAATAGATAAGTATTGTGAAATAGGAGCCGCAACTGAGCTAGTCTTTGATATCGAACTAGTTAATACTAAAAGCGAAAGATATCGTCAAGAAGTTAATATTACAATAATAATATATGGATATTTTTATGTTGCTAATATTATTGATTATAAACTTTCCGAACCAAAGAAAATGGAATTGCCCTGGGATGCGGTGGCTGATGACATCAATAAGACTACGGGTCGCTCAAAGCAGAAGGGTAAAAGAATACGACAGTCTTCAGTTGGGCAGTAAATCACAGGACTATTCTCTGATTTTATTTGCAAATAGCGAGCTTGAGCCGGATTCAGTTGTTAAGATATACTTAATAACTGCCGCTGACGGCAAAAGCTATGACACCAAGCATTAAAATAAATCGGTGGCGATTCCCCGATCATTCAAAGGCAACTATTCGGAGATTCCGGATAGTTCAAACCACTCAATTTCCTGTAACACTGCCTAACAAAAGTGCAGTATCCTGTCAAGAAAGTACAATTTCCGAGGGAGACATTACCGTTTTGGATAAGAAAACCGAACTTTTTAAAACGAAGAGCGGCGGACGCACAATACCAGACCCTAGGGTTGGCAGATATGAGCCTTTACATGGAACGGTACGCCATGACTACATGGAAAACGACCTCTCCGTCAACGCTCCGCGTTGACACCTCTCCTTGTCAAGGCGAGGCAAGGGTTTCGTTCTTGGCTCCCCTATGTTAGGGGAGCTGGCACCGCAGGTGACTGAGAGGTAGAAAAAGTAGGAAATCAGCTAACGGTTCCCTGATTATTCAAAAGCAACTATTCGGATATACCGGATAGTTCAAATATAAGATTCACATCATGTTCCCCCTTCCTGAGGTGCCGCCATGCCGCAGTACAAGTCCAACTGGGCCGAGACGAAGCAGCGCTTCGCCGCCTGGTGGCGCGGCGAAAAAACGGACACGCCGCTGATGAACGTTCCGGCGGACCGCGAAAAGCCGCTGCACGCTTTATTGCCGGAAGAACCGTTCGACGGCTGCGCGGACCGCTACCTCAACGTCCGCAAGAACGCGGCCCGCGTCAAGAACCGCTACGCCCTTGCGGAACCGCTGGCGGACGCCATGCCGCAGTTTTCCATGGATTTGGGCGCCGGTTCCATGGCGCTGTACCTGGGCGGCGAGCCGGTGTTCAAGCCCGAGACGGTCTGGTTCGCGCCTTTTTTGGACGATTACGCCCGGCTGCCGCTAAAATATAACGCCGAAAACTATTGGTGGCAAAAGCATTTGGCCATCGTCGACGAACAGCTCAGCGAGGTCGAGGGCACCGACATCCGGGTATGCGTTCCGGATATCATCGATAACATCGACATCCTCGCCGCCATCCGCGGCCCGCAGGCGGTGTGCTATGATTTGTACGATTACCCCGGCGAAGTGAAGGCCGCCGTCGCGCAGATCGGCGATTTGTATATGGTCTATTACGACGAAATCTACCGCCGCGTCCGGGATGTCGACGGGGGCGCGGCGTTCACAGCCTTCAGCATCTGGGGCCCGGGGAAAACCGCGAAAGTCCAGTGCGATTTTTCGGCGCTGATGTCGCCGGAACAGTTTACGGAGTTCGTGATCCCCTCGCTCGAGAAGCAGTGCGAAGGGCTGGACAACACCCTCTTTCATCTCGACGGGCCCGAATGCCTGCGCCATCTGCCCGCGCTGATGAAAATCGAAAAACTGTCGGCCCTGCAATATACCCCGGGCGCCAGGAACGCCCGCGGGGGCGACCCGCAATGGGACCCGGTGTACCGCGCGGCGAAAGAGGCCGGCAAAGGGGTGTGGGTTGCCCTCGACGAGTACGCCCCCGAAGACGCCGTCGCGTGCGCGGACCGGCTGGTTCGGACGCTCGGCGGCAGGGGCTTCTATTTCCAGTTCCCGCGCATGACAAACCGGCAGGCGCAGGATTTGTTGTTGAAAGCCGAGCGGGAGTGGAAATTTAGATACTAGATATTAGATGTTAGATATTAGACCATGTTTTTTGTGATTGATCTAAATCGTTCCACATTAGATTCAGGGTACAGACGATAGAGTATCTTTTTGTAGGGAATGGCCAAAACCAAATCCGGGATTTGGTTGGTGTGCCGTTCCGCAGTATTTCAACACCGGATATTTCCGACAATTTTCGTATACCCCGTTATCAACCGCTCACAATTTGTGACTGTTTGATTGCTATCATTTCCAATTGACGATAACATATCGATTGGAAACGGCGGAACGACACAGGGGTCGTTCCCTACACTTTTTCGTAAGACACACCTCTTGACTACAACATATCGATTGGAAACAGCGGAACGGCACAGGGGTCGTTCCCTACACCATTTTGAACTCATTCGGAGGGATGAACATGACGCCGGTGGACAAACTGCGGCGCGCGGCGGCGGCCTTCATGGCCATAGTGACCGCGGCGGCGCTGTGTCTGGGAGGTTATGAGAACGTGGCTGCCGTGGAGAATAGCGTCAACCCCGTCTATCCCGCCGCCGGGTCGGGCTGGGGCGTCAAGGACGCCTGCGTCGCTTACAAAGACGGGCTCTACTACATTTTCGCCTCCGCCTTTTTTGAGGACGGCGGGCGCGAGCGCACCCATCTCATCGGCGTGAGCACGCCCGACTTCAAGACCTTCTCCGAGCCGCTGTTCTGCCTGGACGGGCAGGAAATGGGGCTTATCGGCCTGTGCAGCCCGAACCTCACGCTGCACGGCGGCGTCTACTACATGACCTACAACAGCTGGGGGGACCAGGAGGGTAGGCCGAACCAGCTGTACTACGCCACGAGCACGGACCTGGAGCATTGGGACTTCCACAAACCGCTGGCGCGCAGTTTGACGCAGGGCCGGCGCAGCATCGACGCGGCGGTGTGGTTCACGGCCGACGGGGTGCTGCTGGTTTATAAAGACGGCCAGACGATGCGCTTTGCCATGGCGGACGACATCGGCTCGGACGCCTGGACGCCGGTGCCAAGCAAGGTCAAGGCGTGGTATGAAAATTACTGTTTCGCGCAAGAGGACGGGCGGCTGTATATGATGGCGACCAACCGCCTGCACCTGCCGGTCATTCTGGAGATGCGAAACGGCGACTACGGGGATTGGCGGGTGGTCAAACGGCTGCTGCCGCCTCAACAGGGCTTCAACACCGACGAGCGGGCCAACGCCGCCTCGGTCACTTGGGTGCCCGAGCAGGGGCGCTGGCTGATGATTTACGCCGGGCGCACCGAAGGCGTCAGCCACGCCGGCCGCGGCGACAACCGCCTCGCCCTCGCGCAGAGCGGGAGCTTGCCGGGGCCGTGGGAAACGTTGTAAGATTTCAGACTTCAGACTTCAGACGTCAGACGGCGGAACGACACAGGGGTCGTTCCCTACACAGGAGTACGGCGGAAGCCCCAGCCAAATCCGGGATTTGTGATACTCTGCAAAGAACAAATGCGCCCGATGGCGCGTATTCTGTAGGGAACGGCCCCCGTGCCGTTCCGAACCACATGCCCGAACCGCGGATACGATAATTATATTGTTCTGTCGCTTGACCTGTAATTTGCCTATAAAGGGGATAATGCTGGGCTATAATGCGGAACGACACAGGGGGCGTTCCCTACACAGGAGTACGGCGGAAGCCCCAGCCAAATCCGGGATTTGTGATACTCTGCAAAGAACAAATGCGCCCGATGGCGCGTATTCTGTAGGGAACGGCCCAAACCAAATCCAGGATTTGGTTGGTGTGCCGTTCCGAAACCGCCGTCCACGGTTGCGCGGTTTTGACAACGCCATCATTTTGTTGACATCGGCAAAACGATAAAACAGGAGGGTTCGCGATGGATATCGATCTCCGCCATGTGGTCACGCAGCACGAATCGAAACCCGCCGAAATCAAGGCGGCCAAGGAGAAGATGCCCGTCGCCTACCTGGGCGTCGGCATTCTGGAGTGGCACGGCCTGCACAACCCCGCCGGCCTCGACGGCGTCAAGGCGGACGGCTGCGCGCGGTACCTGGCCTCGAAATTCGGCGGCGTGGTAATGCCGCCGCTGTATTACGGCGACCACCGGGGCGCCGTCTGCGAGCTGGTCTTCTGCCAAGAGAGGATCGGCTGCGAAAGCGACCACACCGGGCCCATCTGCGAAAACATCGGGTACGATAAAGCCGCGCTGCTGAAAAACGAGGCGCGCAGCGTCAAAAACCGGGGCTGGCGGCTGTGGAAGGATTTGGTCGTCCATATCCTTTTTGAGATCGAATCGTTCGGGTTCCGGCATGCGGTCATCGTGCCCGGGCACTACCCGCTTTTCAGGCCGCTCGACGAGGCGGTCAAGCGGTATCGCCGGCAGGGCGGCTCATGCGGCGTGCTGACGGTGCAGGATAAAATGTACGCCGACGACGGCAGTTCGGGCGACCACGCGGCGGCGTTTGAAACCTCGCTGATGCTCGCGCTCTACCCGGAACTGGTGGATTTGAGCCGGCTAGACAGGGACTTGTCCAAACCGAACATCGGCGTGCTCGGGGAGGACCCGCGCACGGGCGCCAGCGCGGAGTTCGGGTTCAGGATACTGGAGAAGTTTGAAAAAATCACGGCGGAATATTTGAGGAAGAACGGCTTGCCGGTTTGATTGGCGGCGGGCCCGTGCCATGCGCGCCGGACGGCGCGCGGAAAAAACGTCAAAATCATGTCAAGTTTTTTGATTAAAAACTTGACGGAACGGAGAACGGTATGGTCAGACTCGGCGTTCTGGGCTTCGGCTACTGGAGCCCCGTCCTCGTCAAAAACTTCCTGCCCCTCGGCTGCGAAATCCGGCGCGTCGCCGACCGGAACGAACCCAGGCGCGAGGCGGCGCGTTCCCTGGTTCCGGGCGTCGAAGCGACGGCGGATTTGGACGACGTCATCGGCGACCCGGGCATCGACGCGGTGGTAATCACGCTGCCGGCCGCCCTGCATTACGAAACGGCGAAAAAAGCCCTGCTCGCCGGCAAACACGTCCTCGTCGAGAAGCCGATGACCGACTCCGTCGAAACCGCGTGCGAACTGGCGCGGCTGGCGCAAGAGCGCGGGCTGGTCTTGATGGTGGACCACCATTTTTTATACAAAGACTCGGTGCGGGAACTCAAACGGCTGGCGGACGCGGGGGAACTGGGGCGGCTGCTGTATTTTGACGCGACGCGCATCAACCTCGGCCTCTTTCGCCCGGATGTCAATGTGTTGTGGGATTTGGCCTGCCACGACATCTCGATCATCCAGTACATTCTCGGCAGGGAGCCGGCGAGCGTTTCCGCCACGGGGCGGGCGCATTTTGAAAACCGGCAGGAGGATATCGCCTGGCTGACCATGTTTTACGGCGGCGGATTCGTCGCGCACATCGGCGTTTCCTGGTGTTCGCCCGTCAAAGACCGCACGGTGCTGCTCGGGGGCGACCGGGGCGTCGCCCTGTTTGACGACGCCGAGAACACGGATAAACTGCGCGTGTACGAAGTCGGCTACGAAACAAAGTCGAAGCCGGGTTCGCCGGTGCCTCAGATTATTTGCTCCGGCGGCGCGGCGCGCGCGGGCGGGCCGGACACCTGCAACGCGCTGAGGAATGTTTGCGCGGAGTTTTTGCGCTGCGTCGAGGAACACGACGAGCCCGAAGCCTGCGGGGCCTTCGGCATCGGCGTCCTGCGCGCGCTCGAGGCCGCGGACGCGTCGCTGCGCGCCAACGGGCGGGAGATATTTTTGTAAACGGACGGCAGACGACAGACTTCAGACGTCAGATGTCAGATATCAGATATCAGATATCTTGACGGGAGCGCAGGGAACGGCACGGGGGCCGTTCCCTGCAATTGGCACGGTCCGGGAAGAAAATTTATACGCATGTTGCCAAACCCGAGGTTTGATAAAGGTTGTTCCCGGCACGAACGGCACGTAAAAAAGCGGCAAGCCGAACTTGCCGCTTATATTATCGCGTCTGCCCGGGAGGGGCGTTATTTCTCGGCGTCGTCGTCTTTACCGGCGGCCTGCGCGACGTCCCAGTAGCCCTTGCACTTGTAATGCTCGTGCAGCGCTTCCTCATAGTCGCGGTTGAGTTCGCACGCGTCCGTGTATTCCGGCGACTTCCGTACCTGTTCGCGCAGGACCTTGACGCTCACCGGCGTCGCTTCCGGGCCGATGAAGTCGATCCAGTCGGGCGCGATGAGCACTTTTCTGCCCGGCAGCCAGCTGTGCGTATTGACGACGAAATAGCGGACAGCCCACGACTCGTCGTCGAGGATCAAATCGCTGATGTAGCCGATTTCGCCGTCCGTGGCCTGGAGCCGGCGGTCCCTGACGCTTTCGGTGCTGTGCAGGCCCGGCTGCAGGTTCTTATCGCCCTGGACGGCTTCTTTCATCACCGCGCTGTCGCTCATGATGGCGGGGATGGGCAGCCAGGTATTCACCGGGATGTTGTAAGACGGCAGCCCGTAGTATTGATGGTACTGTTCCTCGAAAGGCGTCGTGATCGGTTCGTTGAGATACAGCGGAGGGCTGGACTCCACCTGCTGCCTGGTCAAGTTGACGGAGAAAACGCCCGCCTTGCCGTCGAACTCGGTCAGCGACCGTATCGGGATGAGCACCTGCCGGTCCATCAGCCAGCTCCCGGTCTCGATGGCGAGGTAGCGGACCGCCCAGTCGTTTTCGCAGAAGATAAAGTCTTTCACGGTGCCGATTTCACCGTCGGTGCAGTGCAGACGGAAGCCTTTCAGCAGTTTGGTGTTGACTAACATCATCATGCTCCTCTCGTCGTAAGTTTCTGTTTCGCCGGATATCGACCCTTGCGCAAACAGTATAACAACGAAACGGCACGATTGGCAAGACGACGGGCGGGCAACGGACGGCAGCCGCCTGATTTCAGGCGCGGGGCGCCGCGCCGGACGCCGCCCTGCCTTGAAGTATCGCCCCCGTTCTGATACAATTCCCTGTATGAAAGAAGAGCAGGCGAATCACGAAAAGTTCCTCCGTTTCAGGGCGGAACACCCCGTATTTTCTTACGACGGATACGATATCGCCCGCGAAAACGGGGATATCGTCCTGTCGTGGCGCTTCGCCGTCGAAGGGCTGTGCGAATTCCGTCCCGTCACGCGCGTGAAAACCGATAACCTGGCGATTTTCAACGCCGTCGACGGCGCGACGGCGCGGGCGATCGTGTTTTCGCTCGGGCTGGCGGAGGCGGTCAGCTACTGGAAATGCGCCTGCCCGCCGCGTTTCGCGCTGCGGTGCGGGGACCTCGACGCCGATACCGCGCTCTGGTGGAAGCGCCTGTGGTTCGGCGGCCTCGGCGAGTTTTTTTACCGCAACGGCATCGAAACGGATTTCGGCGGCTTCGTCAACTTTGACAATCAGAGCGGTTTCCCGGCGCCGCAACCGGGCGGCGAAACATTCGCCATAGCGGGCGTCAACCTGATACCGGTCGGCGGCGGCAAAGATTCGGCCGTGACGCTCGAACTGCTGCGCGAACTGCGGGAGCATAACCTGTGCTTTACGCTCAACGACCAGGAAGCGCGCACGCAGACGGCCGCGGCGGCGGGCTACGGCCCCGAACGCATCCTTAAGACCTACCGCGCCATCGACCCCGAACTGCTCAAGCGCAACGCGGAGGGGTACCTCAACGGGCACACGCCGTTCTCGAGCGTGGTCGCCTTTTTGGCTTATTATTGCGCTTTGATCACCGGCGCGGAATACATCGTGCTCTCCAACGAATCGAGCGCCAGCGAGGCGAACACGGCCGACGGGGACGTTAACCACCAGTATTCCAAAAGTTACGGGTTCGAACAGGCCTTCCGTGAATACGCGCGGCGTTTCGGCCCGCCCATCGAATATTTCAGCCTCCTGCGCGGGTTCAGCGAACTGCAGATCGCGGCGCGGTTCGCGGGACTGCCCCAATACCACGCGGCGTTCCGCAGCTGCAACGCCGGCAGCAAGCGCAACGTCTGGTGCCGCAAATGCGCGAAATGCCTGTTTGTCTACATCATCCTCTCGCCCTTCCTCGAGCCGGAGGCGCTGGCCGGCATTTTCGGCGGCGACCTGTTCGAGGACGAAACGCTGTTTGGGCTGTTGGACCGGCTGGCGGGCCTCGAGGGCGAAAAGCCCTTCGAATGCGTCGGCACCGCGGCCGAGGCGGCCACCGCCCTGGCCATGACCGTGGAACGCCGCCGCGCCGCAGGCAGGCCCCTGCCGCCGCTGCTGCGGCATTTCGCAGAAAGCGAAGCGATGAAGGCGCCGCGCGTTTCGCTCGCGGCGTACGACGGCGAAAACAGCATCCCCGACCGCTTCAAAAAATACGCGAAGGAAATGCTCGATTATGTTGCAGGACTTGCTTGACTATATCGCCGGCAGGAGCGTCCTGATCCTCGGCTTCGCGCGCGAAGGCCGCTCGACGCACCGGCTCATCCGCAAATACTTCCCCGACAAGCCGCTGGCCGTCGCCGACAGGAGCGAAGTATCGCTCGACGACGCGAACACCCGCCTGATCACGGGGGAAGGCTATCTCGGCTGCCTGGACGATTACGACCTGGTTTTTAAAACGCCCGGCATCCCTTTCAAGGACGTCCAAACGCGGCCCGGAACGGAAATCAGCGGGCAGGTCGATATGTTCCTGCGCTTCGCCCCCTGCCGGGTCATCGGCGTCACGGGCACCAAGGGCAAGACGACGACCTCGACGCTGATTTTTGAAATCCTCCGCGCGGCCGGCATCGGCGCGTGCCTCATCGGCAACATGGGCGTGCCCGTGTTCGACGAGATCGAAACCGTCGAGGGCAAAACAGCCGTGGTGGAAATGTCGTCCCACCAGTTGGAGTTCGTCAAGGCCTCCCCGCACATCGCCGTGCTGACGAACCTGTACCCCGAGCACCTCGACCATTACAACGGCTACGGCGGCTATACCGGGGCGAAAATGAACATCGGGCTGTACCAGAAGCCGGACGATTATCTGATTTATTACGCGCAGACCAATTTTGAAGGGAGCCCGGGCCTCGCGGGCTGCAAGGCGCGGCGCATCGCCGTCGGCGACGATTACCTGCCCGCAAACTCGCCCGTGCTGCTCGCCGCGCAGGGCAACGAACGGCTCAAAGGGAAACACCATGTCCGCGACGCCGTCATGGCCTATGCCGCCGCCGGCCTTGCCGGCGCGGACGAAAACGCCGCCGCCCGCGCCGTCGCCGCGTTCGAAGGCATCGAACACCGCCTCGAGCCGGCCGGCGTCAAACGGGGCATCAAGTTCTACAACGACTCCATCGCCACGGCGCCGGAATCGGTGCTGCTCAACATCGAGGCGGTCGGCGACGTCGACACCCTCATCGCCGGCGGAGAGGACCGGGGGCTCGACCTGAGCGGTTTTGTCGAAGGCCTGCGGCGTTCGGGCATCCGCAACTTCATCGGCCTGCCCGACACGGGGCACGCGGTCGGGCGCCGGCTCGACGAACTGGGCAGCGGCATCACCGTCGTCCTTGCCGACGATATGGAGGCGGCGGTCGAGGCCGCGTGCGAATTGACGCGCCCCTCAAAAAGCTGCCTGCTGTCGCCCGCGGCGGCCAGTTACAACCGCTACAAGAGCTTTATCGAAAAAGGCAGGCATTTCAAAGAGATTGTGGAACGGTTGTGAGCCATGCCGGGATTTGACACCTACAAGGCCGAAAACGCCGACGCCGCCAAGCGCAAAGCCGAGGCGCTGCGCCAAAAAGAGAAAGAGTGCCTCCTGCTGGCGCGCGAGGCCGCCGAAAAAGACCCGGACCGCGAAAGCGCGCGCGCGGCCGCGCGGCGGATCTGCGCCTTTTTGCTGGACCCCAAAATGAAAAGCCGCTTTGCCGCCCTCCTGAAGGAAAAGCCGGAATACCGCCG
Source organism: Bacillota bacterium (assembly GCA_022706685.1). Taxonomy (GTDB): domain Bacteria; phylum Bacillota; class Clostridia; order Oscillospirales; family Acutalibacteraceae; genus UBA1447. Next base: position 703 of record JAKJCA010000050.1, on the reverse strand, counting down.
CGCGCTCTTCGGGCGGCTCGACCCCCATCCCCTCGCGCTGATACGCCTGCTGACGGCGGTGCTGAAACTCAACGACCCGGCTCTGACGCGCGAAGCGATGGAAGCAATGAAAAGCAACCCCTTCCGCACGCCTTGCCCCAGGCCTTACGCGGGCGAATGGTCGCCCGAATACATCCTGCGCGAAACGCTGAAAGCGCCCCCCGACTACCTGGCCCTGACCGAAGAAAACAGCAAAACCGTTTCCGCTTATCTCGAGGAGGTAACAAAATGAAACGCAAGATTCTGCTGAAAATCACCGCCTTTGCCGCGGCCGCGGCGCTGGTCCTCTCTTTTGCCGGCCTGTTCGCGTCGGCGCAGGAGACGCTCCCGTTCGCCAACAGCCAATTCTTTCAGATGGGCGACTACAGTATCCACTACCGCGTCTTCGAAGCGCCCGGCCCGGAGAAGGGGCGCATCCTTTTCCTGCACGGCTTCCTCGTTTCGACCTATTCGTGGGAGAGAATGGCCGCCGAAATGACGCAGGCGGGCTACGACTGCGTGCTGGCCGACCTGCCAGGTTTCGGCTACAGCAGCCGCGAGAACGCGCAGACGCAGGTGATTCCCCGCGAGGAGTTGATGGCGGCGCTGATGCAGAGCATCGCTCCGCTCGACAGTTGGATTGTGGCGGGGCACTCCATGGGCGGGGGCGTCGCGATGAACCTCG
>JAKJCA010000049.1 GCA_022706685.1 Bacillota bacterium | reverse complement strand
TTTGATCGGCAAATTCACCGCGCTGGCCGACTGGCGCGCCGCCGCAATCATCGCCGGCGAATACTACTGCCCGAAAATCGCCGAAATCACTCAGCAGGCGCTGGCAAAAATCTGCGCGCTGGCCGGTTCGGTCACGCTTGATGACGAGCGCACCGCAGGCGAAATGTTCGAAGCGCTGGTTTTAACCGGCCTCGCGATGGGTTTCGCGCGCTCGGTGCGGCCCGCTTCGGGCGCCGAACATGTGGTGTCTCATTTTTGGGAATGTAAAAAACTGCAGGAGGGCCTGCTTTCGGACTTTCACGGCAAAAAGGTCGGCGTCGCGACGGTGGCCGTCAACGGCATCTATCTCAAGATGCTCGGCAGCGAAACCATAGAACCCCTGCCGGACGAGCCTGACTGGCCGCGCATCCGCGCGGTGTACGGGCCGGGCCTCGCGGAGGATATGATGAAACAGAATACCCCGAGCGCCACCGAGGGTATCACGGGCGCCGGGCTCAGGGAAAAATGGCCCGAAGCCAGGGCCGCGGCGCTGGACGTGCTGCCCCGTCAGGCACAACTGCTTAACCTGATGCGCGCCGCGGGCGCTGCTGTCACCGCGCGGGAAATCGATGTCGGCGACACATTATATGAACAGGGACTTATCTATTCGCCCTACATGCGCAGGCGCGTGACCCTGCTGCGCCTGCGGCCGATGCTGGGGCTTTGAGGGAGAAGGAACGATGGATTTCGGCGAGCCGATTTACGGTTTGATTGAACGGCGTACCTCCTGCCGCAGTTTTGACGGCAAAAAACGCGACGAGGCGGCGCTTGACCAACTCGAGGATTTTATACACGGCATCAATGCCTCTGAGGGCGCGGAGATGCGTTTCGTGCTGCTGCGGCAGTATTACGGCATGCCGGAGCGCCTGGGCACCTACGGCGTCATCTCGGGTGCTTTTGACTATATCGTCGGCGTGTTCCCGAAAGAGGGCGGCGACCCGGTCAAGTTCGGCCGGCTGTTTGAGGAGATTGTTCTGTACGCAACGGCGCTGGGCATGGGCACCTGCTGGCTGGGCGGCACCTTCCAGCGCGCCGATTTCGAGGCGAGGGTGAACCCCGGCGAAAATGAGTTCATCCCCATTGTATCACCTGTCGGCATCGCGGCCCCGCGGCGGCGCCTGGTCGACCGCGCCTTTCGCGCCGGCGCGGGCTCGAACCGGAGAAAAGCCTTCGGAGAACTGTTTTTTGACTCCACGGCGGACACGCCGCTGAGCGAAGCAGCGGCCGGCGCCTACCTGCAGGTGCTCAAGGCGGTGCGCCTGGCACCTTCCGCCTCCAACAAGCAGCCCTGGCGCGTGCTCAAGGAGGGGGAAAACTTCCATTTTTACCTTTGCAGAAACAAGGGCTACGGCCCCGCCGGTTTTGACATCCAGAAAAACGACATCGGCATCGCGCAGTGCCACTTTGCCCTAACGGCGGCCGACACAGGGCTCAGCGGAAGGTTTGATTACCTCGGCACGCCGCCTGCTGCAGCCGATTGGGAATATATCACGACTTTTATCCCGAAACAAGCCGGCGGATAACCGCGGCTTTGCTGGGTATGGAAGAACGCGGAGAGTTTCCGAAAACTCTCCGCGTTCTTTGTTGAATATTCAGCGCTTTTTGCCGCTTCTGATCTGGTTGATTTTCGAGGCGCGGCGCAGGAGCATGCTTTGCGTCCTGACGGTGGAAATAACGTCCCTGATCTGGAACTTTGACGTGAAGCCGGGGCCTACGACTTTGAACACCTTGCCGGTATCGGGGTTCTCGGCAATCTTCTTTTCGAGCTGGTTGGGCCTGGCGTTGGCGCGCTGGTCGGCAGTGAGGTTAAAGTCCGGCTCCCTCTTGTCGAGCCGGTCGTACAAATCTGCCGCCGCTTTGAATGAGCCGTCCGCGGCCTGTGCCGTGGCCGCCAGCAGTACGATATTTTCATTGTCGGGCAAAACAAGCTGCCCGGTTCCGGCGGGGATGTCGAGCGTATAACGGAAGAAGTAGATCTGTTTGCCCAACACATCGCCCATCATATCGTGCGCGTGCGTCGCGTGCCACGCGAGGGCATCTCGCTTGAGGTAGCCGGTCTCGTCGAGCCCGGCCAGGTCCCAGGTGCCGACGGCTTCGAAACAGTCGGCGATTCTCAGCGCCGTCTCCTCATCGCCGGCTTTGAACACCTCCGTGGTGTCGCCGCCGAGGGCAGTTGCCAGCAGGTGCACTTTTCGCGCGTCTTTGGGCAACGCGACAGTCTGCCCCGCGCATACGAGCGCGGTTTTGCCGTCAGCAGCGCCTTTGGCGGTGACGAAGCGGATGCCTCCGCTGAGGATTTCAGCCGGGAACAGTTCGCCGGGGACCGAAAGCCCCCCGGCCAGTTCGCCGTGCGCGCGGCCGGCGTTGTCCGTCACGGCGGTCAAGTTATATGGCAGCGCCAGCGGCGTCTGCGCCGGCGCGTTTGCCCTGAACAGGGGCGGCGCCAGTTTGAGCGCGAAGGTCTTCGGCTCAAAGGGCAGGATGTCGAACACCAGGGAGCCGTCGACGACATTCGCCTCGCCTTTCGGCTCCTCGGAGGCGTAGACCTCCCTGGCCGATTCGATGCCGCTGCCGATGGAGAAACTGACGTTTTTGGCAAAGCGGTTGGACCCTTCGTTGAAACGCACGATGATTTCGCCGGAATCCTGGGCTTTTTTGATGGCGCGTATCAGCACTGCGCCGTTGCTGACCGACGCGAAGGAGAACGAAGGCCCGAGAGGACCCGTGCGGGTGCCCTCGGCGGCGAACACCGCCATGGGCTGGTTGAAGTACAGCGCGCGGCTCTGTGTTTTGTTATGCCAAAGTCCTTTGTGCGAAAAGATGCCGAAGGAGAAACGGTTGAGCCCGAACTCCAGCAGATGCTGCGCGCACTCCCAGCGGAAATTGGAAAACGGCGAGTGCATACCCGTCAGGCGCAGGGTGTTGTCGTCGGGTTTGTCCCAGCCGCTGCGCGAATCGCTGAACACGGAAACGCCGAACTCGCCGCCGTCATCGGTGATGTCCGCCCACATCTGGGCAGGTACTTCATAGAGCGCGGGCGTGTTGGTGCCGCGCTCGATGACCCCGAGCCCGAGGTCGTAACTCGCCGTCATGTTTGCTGCCGCCAGCGGAAAGCGCGCTTTGAGCAGGCTGTTGCCGCAGTGCCAGTCGATTTCGTTGTACACGCGGATGGTATCGCCCCGCGAGTCGAGGGACACGGTCTGCTTGAAGGTCGATTTTTCAAAGGTGCGCAGCGTCTCGATGGCGATGCGCGCCGGGCCGAACTCGGCAATCTTGAACTTCGGCTTGCAAGCCCGGCCGCGCGGAGCGGAAGAAACGTCTTTGTAGTCGAGTTCCCAGGCGGGCCAGGCTTTGCTGCCGACATAGTTGTGCACATCCATGCTGACGGGCGCTGAAAGGATGCTCTTGTCGATGGTTTTGTCGTAAACATCGGCGATGTCGCCGTTGGCGTCGAAGAGGACTTTATACTTCGCGTTCTCCAGCACGCTGGCGTTGACATACAGGTCGGTTTTTTCGGTGCAGGGGCTTTCGGACGGCCGGACATCGTAGGCTTTCATACCCACCGACGGCACGCTTGCCAGGAAGACGATGTCGAACACCTTGCCGCGGCGCGCCTTGATCTGCGAGGGGACCTCGGCGCCGAGCGGGTCGAACACCTTGATAAAGGGGGTGTGTTTGTTCATTGTGACGCTTGCCTCAACGGCTTCGACGCGTTCGGCGGAACATTGGCAGGGGTTGCTCACAAAAACGGGCACGCCCTGCACGAAAGAACTGTCCATCAGCGAGGCGACGCGGCCGCAGGCGGCTTCGTACTCGCCGGCAAACATATTCATCGAAATGACGTAGTCGTTCCAGTTGCGCTTGTAGCAGACCTGGAAGGAGGTGCCGGTGATGTCGTCATGAAACTGGTGTGCGATGGTGCGCTTCCACGCGGTGTCGAGCGCCTCCTGAGGATAGGCGCCGGCGCCTGTCCAGAGCGAGGCGGCAGCGCTGCGTTCGGCTGCGTCGGCAAGCTGCTCGCTGCGGCGGTTCCACCGTTTGCCGACGGCGCGCGAGGTATAAGAGCCGACGCCGTGGTTGGTCAGCAGCAGTTCGTTGCGCCATTCGGGCAGGCGCTTGAGCCGGTCGCGGCCCATGGCCTCCATCTCCTCAAAAGCGCGCGCGGAACCGGCGGACCAGACGTCGATTTTTTCTTCTTCATTTTTCAGCTGTTCGCTGACCACCGTCGCCACGGAAAGTTCAGAGGGGGCTCCGCCCCTGTCGCCCGTGCCGTGGTAGAGCACCGTGAAAGGCAGGCCCGCCTTCCTGTTCTCCTTGAGTTTGGACTCTGCCGCGCCAAGGCCTCGCACCTTCTTGAAGGTGCGCGTGTAGGAGCCCGGGTGCAGCTCGGCGAAAACGTAGTTGCCGTCGACGCCGTACCACTTGCCCAGGTCGAAGGGAATGCCGTAGGCGCTGCCCCACTGCAGCTTGCCTGTCGAGAAGCCGATGAGGTTGGCGTGGCGCGCAACACTCGGCAGCGCAAAGCCGAAACCGAAGCAGTCGGGGATGAAAATATCCTTGGTTCGCATGCCGAACTCACGCTGGAAAAAGCCGTTGCCGTAGAGAATATTCCTGAACAGCGCCTCGGGCGAGGGGGTGTTGACATCGCCGTTCTCATAGCAGCTGCCCGCGGGCATCCAGCGCCCCTGCGCGACATATTCGCGCAGCTGTTCATACAGTTCGGGGTAATACTCCTGCATCAGTTCATAGCGGTAGGAGCCCTCGAAGTTGAAGACATACTCGGGGTATTTTTCAAACAGGGCGAAGTTGGTTTTGAGCGTGTCCGGAATATACTCGCGTATGGTCGTTTCCAGATCCCACAGCCATGATGTGTCGAGATGCGCGGTCGCAACGGTGTAAATACGCTGTTTCTCCGTTTGGCCTGCCATGCAATCACTCCGTTCTATTTCACTACATTAAATTATACTAATTTCCATTCAAAAGACAATATATCTGTCTTTTGAATCCGCTGTCAAAAGACAGCGGCGGCAGCTTGACTGCCGGTAGGCAGTCGGGCTGCCTGGAATGCCGTTCAATACTATCTGCCTGCGGCTTCGGCCGCAGCGGCAAGCAAGCTTGCCGGTTAAAAATATGCCTATATTTTTAAAGCAGAAAAGTATTATACCATAATGGATATCGAATTCAATCGCGCATAACGGGTAACCGGGGTTTGCGGGAGAACGCGGCGCGTGGTACAATGAAGAAAATAAAACCTGACGGCGCGAAAGGCGGGTTTGCGATGAAAAAGCTTGTGCTATCCCTTGCCGGGATTCTGCTGATGCTGACGCTGGCGGCAGGCTGTACCCCGAAAGACGGCCTTATTACCACAACAACCGAAGTCACCGGCAATCAGCAGGACGTAACCGTACCCTATCAAACCATCACGCCGGAACAGGCCAAGCAGATCATTGACGCCGGCGGCGCCGTGATCCTTGACGTGCGGCAGCCCGACGAATATGCCACAGGCCACATCCGCGGCGCCATATTGCTGCCGGTCGGTGAAATTGAAGCGCAGTCCGCCACCGTTTTGCCGGACAAGAACACAAAAATCCTTGTCTACTGCCGCAGCGGCAACCGCAGCGCCGTCGCCGCCGCCGCGCTGCAGACGCTCGGCTACACCGACGTCAGCGATTTCGGCGGAATCATTGACTGGCCATACGACGATTACGTCGTGAAGTAACAATTCAACGCCCATGCGTAAAGAACCGCCGGGTTAGTGAGGGTCCGGCGGTTCTTTATGGGCTGTGCCGGCAACAGGTTTATTTCAGCAACGGGCACTTGCACAGTTCGCAGGTGTCGCGCTCGATGGCGTTGACGGCCGAGCACGCGGCGCAGAACACAAACGTATCATGCGATTTGTCGAACTTTTCATAGGCGCCCAGCCGGCCGTGGAAACGCACGCGGTCGCCGACGGAGTAATAGTTGAAGCGCGTATCGTCGCCGTCGACGGTGAAAGCATGCTTTCTGCCCCGGTCGTCACGGAATATGACCTTATACTCGGTGTAGCGTTCCCGGCGGTATTCGTCCCCGCCTGTGCTGACTTTTTTGGTCTTGTTGGAGGCGGTCTTTTTGATGACGGCGCCGTCCCAGTCTCTCCTCGAGCGCCGGCGTATGATCTGCACCAAGGCGATGAGCAAAAACATACCGCCGATGCCGCAGCCGATGTAGAAGGCCTGCGGGTTATCCATCTCGTCGCTTTTCCATCCGTAAACCGAAAAGCCAATGACCGCGGCAACGGCCAGCACCACGGAAAAGACCGCGGAATAAAGGTCGGAGTTCCTGATGTATTTCTTAAAGGCTTTGTCGTTGATTTTGTCCGAAAAGCCGGTCAGGTCCTGCGGCGCGCGCTCGCGCAGCGGCGCCCCGCATTTTTGGCAGGCGGTCATGGACTGCTCGATTTCAGCCCCGCAGGCAGGACATTGAGGCATGGGATCAGCCCCTTTCCATATGAGACATCATTGTATTTTTTATCATAAGACACATCGTTGCGTGTGTCAATCCGGGGCGGCGCGTGCAGATTGTAAAACTGCAATTCTACGGTACATTTATATCAGCGCAATCATTTAACCACTTTCAAGAAGTCGGTATTACGTTTGAAATGAACAGCAGCCGGTGGTTAATCCGGCTGCTGTTAAAAATATGGTATGCGATATATGTGTTTATTTTAAGAAATCAACCTATCATCGGGTCAATCGCAAGGCCTGTTGTCTGGTCGATACTCAACATCCAGTTCTCGGCATCAATCAGTATGCCGGCATCGTTGGAATCGATGTTACCGTCACCGTTGACATCAGCAGCTTCATAAAAGGCAGACTGCGAGACGGGATCCCACGCGAGAAGCCAGTTTTCCAGGTCGACTATTGTGCCGGCATCATTGGTATCAATATTTCCGTCGTTGTTGACATCGCCGTAAATCACAACATCAAATTTCTCGAGAGCATAACCCGAATCATTGGAAACAACAACCAGATCCGTATCCGTTCCAAGTGTTTGACCGGCGTTATCGGCAATCAGGCTGATATCTCCGTTGAGTTCAACGCAATCACTGACGAAACTGTCCAAATCCAACCCGGGGCATAAACCGTAAATGGTTTCATCCATTGTATCAATAACTGTCATCGAATCCGCTTTTGCCGACAGGTAGAGCGGCTTTTCCATTTCTTGTGTGTGGTAGCCGTGCCAATTCTCATAGAACCCGACAGCGCCCGAATAATAATAAACGGTAAATCCGCTGCCACATTCATCGAAAACCCCGAAACCCGTTGAAAGCGGCTCGTCACCAAGGAAGGTTGCGGAAACCAGAGATGAACAATGCTTAAATGCCTGATCGCCGAGATATACAACCCCGGCGGGAATGGTCACCGATTCAAGTTTCACACAGCTGGAGAAAGCAAGATAGCCGATTGATGTAATCGGAGCGGGCATATCAAAATCGCTCAGTTTAGTGCAGTAACTGAACGCCATTTCGTCGATCATCTCAACATTCTCACCGCCGGTGACAGAAACCAATTGATTGCAGCCGTAGAAAGCGGCGAGGCCGATGGATACAACGCTGGCCGGAATATCAACAGTCGTCAGCCCGATGCAGTTATAAAATGCGCGTTTGCCTATGGTTGTGACAGAGTCTCCAATGGTAACAGAAGTCAGGCCGGTGCAGTTGCAAAAAGCCCTCGAACCGATTGACACAACCTGATCCGGGATGATCACGGACGTAAGGTCGAAACAGTCATAAAAACTGTTGAAACTGATATCGGTAACGCTTGACGGAATGGTAACGGCTGTTAAACCGAAACACTTGTAGAAGGCCAATTCGCCGATTGTTTCAACCCCGGCGGGAATATTGAAAGGCCCTGTCCTGCCGGCAGGATAATAAATGATGGTCTTTTGAAGTTTGTCGTATAACACGCCTGCCAGGCTTGAGAATGACGCATTGCCGGCTGAGACATAAACATTTGCCATGTTCCGGCAAGAGTAAAATATTGCCTTGCCCAACGAATCCACTGATGTGCCGAGCGTAAAAGAAGTCAGGCCGGTACACTCGGAAAAAGCGAAGTCTCCGATGTATTCCACACCGTCCGGAACCGAAAATGAGGTCAAGGCGGTACAGAATGAAAATGACTGCGTACCAATCGATTGGAGATTGGCTCCGAACGTCACGGAATGAAGCGCTGTACATCCGGTAAAAGCGTTGTCGTCTATTTCGGTAATATCATGGTTGATGTTGATCGACGTAAGGCTTGTACAATTGTAAAAAGCATATTTCCCGATGGTATCGATTTTATAACCGCCCAGTTTAGCCGGCAAAGTAATATCGCCGCCCGGTCCGAAATATCCGGATAAGGTAGCGCCTGTTCCGGAAATATAATAGGTAAAGTCTCCTTCTTTTTCCGCAAACACTCTAACCGTGGCAGTTTGTACAACAGTCAACAGGAATATTATCGATAAAACAACCGAAAACAATTTTTTCATAGCGATTGCCTCTTGCTGGAATCAAAGACGATTCGTTATCAATACCGTTATCTTGCCGCATAAACCGAACCGCAAGAAACAAACCAATACAGCCTTGTGTCTGCCGGTAAAAGCAGTTTTTATTATGATGATTTATAGATAACGTGAATGTTCGGCCAGACTGTCATTTGAACTGCCTGCCGATGCATTCCGCATAAGCCGGCCCCTGGGGAATACGTATGAATTTGAGGAACTCCAAAACAATGAATTACATTTTTATTGATTGTTAATAATTCGAATAATACGTATAGTATTAATCATAATAATGAATATATGTCGTTTATAGTACAATAATTTTATCACTTTAAATAGCGGAAGTCAACACCGGAGACTGCAAATCATCTGCATGGCGCAAAGAGCTTGTGCGCGAAATTTATTCGTTTTCTCCTGCCGCCATGCAACGAACGGCGATACGAAGCCGGCCGCGGTAATCACAAGTGAAAAGGGTCAAATCCCATTCCGGATTGGTCATCTCGCTGAATTCCGTTTTGTTAAGCATGCTGATTTGTGAAACGGTGTAATAATACCGGACCCCGTTGACCGCCGTAAAGACTACCGAATCACCGATGGAGCAATTGCCCAGTTTGCCGAAATGCCTGGTATAATTATGCCCTGCGAGGACCAGGCCGCCTGCCGATACCGAACCGGAATACCTGCACGGAGATATTTTCAGCAGCGGATAACTCCATGAACCGAGGACGGGCAGTTTGATGCCGATGGAAGGTATGCTGATAACTCCGATATATTCGTGGCCGTCAATCACGGCAACGCCGGTGTCCCCGTTATCCCCAACCGCGGTGGTCGGTTCATTCGAACTGCCGGCATTGTCAAGTATTTTCTGTTCAATTTCCGGAAGAACGGACTGCACGGCTGCGAATGCGCGATTGTCATCCCATGCGTTGTAGATAACCAGTGACAGCGCACAGAGAACCAGCAGGGTCCCGGTTACCATTGCTGCAACGGCGCGTTTAATCATGCTTCTTGCGTTTGATATAAATACCTGCCCATCCGATGCTGAATAAAAGCACGCCCGATACCGCAAGGAGTGGAATCGGCCAGCGAAGCACGCCCGTCTGCGGAAGTTCTTCGGGTTTTGTTGTGGGTTCCGCCGTCGTTGGTTGTGTCGTCGGTTCCGTCGGTTTGGTTTCGAGTTTCGGGAAAATGCTGACAACATACTCCCAACTCGCACCATCGATGCTGGTAATCGGCACAGAAACCAGGAATGGCGACATGTTTTCATACGGAGAAACCGAATCAAAGTCATTGGGTACAACTAGAAACAAGCCCAAAGTCAGCGACTCAACCTGGACCCGGCCGTTGGTATCCGTAATATACATCGCACCGGCAATATCATTGGAATCTGCGTAGTCTGCCAGCTGTTCGGCGACCAGCCGGGACCCCGACGCTGTGGAAATATCCGAAAAGGATACACCCGCAGCAACAAATTCACCGCCGGGAACATAGGTCAGACTTGGTTCCGTTTGGTCGATGTCTCCCACCCGGAACATCTCGAACCCCATGCCGGGTATCGGTTCGTTCAAGTCGGGCGTCAGCATGGTGATGCTGATCGTGCCGCTCATGGAATAATCGATGATGGCCGAGGCGTTTGCCGTAAAAGGTATCACAACCGCCATCACTGCGGCAAGCAAGCATACAAATAATATTTTTCTGTAAACTTTCAAAGCAGCATCTCCTTTTGCGTTATTCACTTGCGTCTGTACGCTTCGATTGCTTCTCTGCGTTTTTTACTCCGGTTTGATTTCAAAATCAATATCACAAGCAGTGCCACCAGGACAGGAGCGGCGAGAACAGGGGCGACCAAAACAGGGTCAAGCATATCGGCTTCGCTGTTGACATTGCCTTTTTCCGCAATCGTGCTTTCGTACGGGACGCGCGTACCGCGGATCAGCAAACGGTGCGTATTGATTCCGTAAGGGGTACAGGTGACGCAGGTGACATAATCTTTGCCCTTCACAATCAGCAGCGACTGGGTATCATCCGGTTCCACCACGGAAATCTTGTCAACCCTGTATGCCAGAATTTCACCCAGGATATAAATGTAAAATACGTCGCCTTCCATGACCTTGTCGAGATCGGTAAACAATTTGGCGGACGGCAGGCCCCGGTGCCCGGTAATCACCGCGTGTGTGCTTTCGCCGCCGACGGGAAGGGATGTCTGGCTCATGTGGCCGACGCCGGACTGCAGAATGGATTCGTCTGTGCCGTGATAAATGGGAAGCTTGATGTTGATGCTCTTGAAAGCGATATATCCCATCACACCGTTGCCGTCAACATTGAGCAGGGAATCATATCCTTCCAATCCGCCTTCGGCGGGCAGGCTGATGCTTTCGCTGAGTTTTTTGTTGTAGTCCCTTGCCTTGCGCAAGTCTTTTTCAATTTCGTCCGAACTCATCGTCTTGACCGCTTCGTCATAATTCTGAATCAGCCGTGACGAGTTCTTCTGGTTGACAAGGTTGCTGACTGTGGGATAAAGCAGCACGGAGAGCCCGATGAGGAATATAAAGATAATCAAAACGGTCGATAAGTGCTTTTTCATGGGGTTCTCCGCAATGCTTTGTCTTGCCGGACGGAGGCGGTCGGGAAAGCCTCAGCCCGTGAAGTCATTCGCCTGAGCCGGGTTATTTGGAGTCGGTCTTTTTCTTTTTGTAAATGAAGAAAAACACGGCGCCTACAATCAGAACGATGCCTACAACGTAAAATATCGTGACGCCGATACCGCCCGTACCGGGCAGGACAGCGCCGCCGGAGACCGCCGACGCGCCGACGGCGAACATCATAACGCCAAGCGCCAGCGACAGGATGACTGCCAGGATTTTCGTGGCTGTTTTCATGTGAGCACCTTTTCGGCTGACCGCGGCAAAAGATTGCCGCGCGCACGGCATTGCTGCCTGAAATGTGTGCAGGTGCGGCGCAGGCCGCACCTGCACACATCGGGGATACTGCTGTTGAACCGGATTTACCTGGCCGCAGCTTTTCTCCTCTTGGTTGTGTAGACCACCACAGCGCCCAGCATCAGCATGATGCCGGCGATGTAGAACAGCGTGACACCGATGCCGCCCGTGCCGGGCAGGATGCTGCCGCCGTTGTTCTCCACATCAGCGGAAAGCGTTGCCGTCCCGAGGTTGACGGTGAAGAGCGGGTTGTTGCTGGTCAGCGTGTCAAGGTCCGTGCCGTCGAACGTCGCGACAATCGTGAAATCGATCGGATCGGTCAGCAGGTTGTAGCCGTCCGGAGCAACCGTTTCAACAAGCCTGTAAGAGCCCGAACCCAGTTTGCCGAATTCGATGATGCCGGATACACCGGTCGTCAGCGTGTCAACCAGCACCCAGGTGCTGCCGTTGTACTTGTAAAGCTCGAAGGTCGCGCCTGCCAGCTCAACGTCGTTGTCTTCGCCGTCCACTTTCGTGATCTCAACGGCAAAGCAGTAGACCTTGACCTTGTCTTTCGTCGTATCACGGTCCGTGTCCACCAGCGGGTTGTTGCTGTAGGTCACGGTCACTTCGTTGTCGCCCACCGCTGTGCTTGTGCTCGGCGTGAAGGTGGCCGAATAGGTCACAACAATCGGAGCGCCCAGCAGGGCTTTGTACTGCAGGAAGTTGACAAAGGTAATCGTGAAAGCCTGATTGCCCGGTGCCGTGACAACCGTGTAATCGGTTACGGGGACCAGCGTGTCGCCGTCCACCGTTACGGTCAGGTCATCTGTCCAGTCCGCCGCGAGCGTCAGGTCCGTCAGCGCATCCGAGACCACATAGGAATACGTGGTGTAACCCGTCATGTCCGGCACTTTTGATGTCAGCGAGAAGTCGATGACGTCGCCCGCATCCGCGCTGGTCGCATCGACGCTGCCGTCGACGCCGTTGGTGATTTCTTTGTCGATGGTCGGGACATCCCATTTGAGGTTGATGATGACATCGTCATCGTTCGTGGTCAGGATGCAGGCGGATTTCGTGATCGGGGTGCCTGTCGTGGCATCATAGACCAGGAAATAGCCCATCTCAAGACCCGTGAACACCGCCTGTGTGCCCGAACCGGTCGCCGTTGTGGAGGGAGGCGCGATGGCTGCGGCCTGAATCGCCGCGTAGATTTCAATCGCGAATTCCTCGGCCGCCGTCTGTGTCGCGTTGTTGTCGAGCGCCTCAATGTAGGCCACCGCATCCGCTCCCGTTGTGATGCTCGGGCTCTTCGCGGCGAAGTACGCCTGCACCGAAGCGTTGGCGAACGTGTAGGCATAATGCCCCGCGCCGTCCGTTGTGACATCGAAGATCCTGTAAGCGTTGAAGGTTCTGCCGTTAATGGAGACCGATGTCATGGTGTTGTTGAGGGTGATGGTGCCGCCGGGTGCCGCCGACGCGCCGATGGCGAACATCATAACGCCAAGCGCCAGCGACAGGATGACTGCCAGGATTTTTCTTGTTGTTTTCATTTTTTTCACCTTTTCTTGTCATTGATTATTTCGATTGCTTGCATCCAAGTAGATTTGCTTTCATCCATCGGGAGGTCTTATCATCACCTTCCCGCGTTTTCGCTTCTCTATGTAAAGCAGATAATCTGCGAACATCATCAGAAACACCAGAATCATAACCGCGACACCCGCCGTCGTATAAGGCGTTATGCCGATGCCGCCCGTTGCCGGCAGAATCATGCCGCCGGCTGTATTGGTGACGGTGATGATACCCGACGCGATGCCTCCGTTATTCGTATAAGAGGTGATGTATCCGTCGACACCGTTTTCCTGTATATAATAATAGTATGTATGGCCGCCCCCGTCCTCTTCCGGCAAACCGGTCCAGGTATAGCTCCAGCCCTCAGCGTTGCCGAAAGTCACCGTGTCGTACAGCGTGCCGCCGCTCCCTCCCGGCGAGGTCCCCTGATACAGCCGGACCGTAATATCCGGCAGGCCGGCCAGCACGGCCGGGTCGCTGATGGGGCTGCCGTCATACTGCTGCCATGCCTTGTTGACCGTCACCGTGACAAATTCCGGCGCGTCCGTAATCGTCAGCCTGCCGTTGTTGCCCAGAAAATGTGTTGCGGTGTCGCCGGTTAAATCTGTCCGGAATTTCGTGGCAATCGTCGAAGTGTAGTTGACACTTTTATTCTCCGTCACGTTCTGATAAGTGCCTAAAATATAATAAGGGTTGTCATCGGCAGGCAAAAATGTTGCTGTTGTTGTATTACTGCCATCCCAGCGGTTGGTGTAAAAAACATCATTTTTTTTGGCGCCTGCCAAGGCCGAATCTGTTAACCCGACTTTATAAATGAGCCGTGCAGGCAGTTCTTCGTAGTAGAAACTCTGGGCTTGGTCCGGCTGGTAGACGGGTAAATCATGCTCATAGACGAAAAAGTGAACCGTCTGATTACCGCTGATGTCGGTGATGACCTCCACAATTACATCATCAAGAGTAAATTCTTTCGTTGTGTAAGGGTCCGTCGCCGTATAATTATAGTGGTACGTTGTGGTGGTTGTACCGGCGTTTGTCACTGTGTCGACAGAGGTGTATGAATAGTTCGTGCCGTTAAAACGAAGGACCGGCGGCGCTTTCAACTCCATCCCCACTCCTATCGGGTCGCTCATATCGACATTGGTAGAGTTCTTGAGAATAAAGCCGTAGTTATACACTTCGCGGCTTTGATTAATCGCCGCCTGCAGAACCGCATTGAGTTCAGCGGTTGTGAAGTCGCCGAAAAACCCATTGTCGGCATATTTGTAGTTCGTGTACTGATTCTTGAGAACAGGGACATATCTGTTGGTGACGCCGAGAAACGGCAGCGTGGCTGCGGTATTGGTGCCGACCGTTACCGTATTTTCGGCATAGGTACCGTTAAGCAACTGATACAGCTGAAGTGCGGTGATCGTGTAATTCTGTGCCAAAGTGAAGTTGTATAAATCGGCAATGCTCTGCGCGGTTGGATAGAGCACAGCCCGTTTGACATGGTCACCGGTTGCCGAGGAGCCCGACATATCATCATAGCCTGTTGCATAAATGCCAAGCCCGACGGAAAACCACTTGGCCACCTCTTTGTAATGTATGCCAATCTGCATTTTGTAGTAGTTGCCGGATAAAATGGTGTTATACCCTAAGATCCCCTTGTTGTTGGTTGTTCCGCTTGCCACCCCGCTGCCGTAGTGCGGCCCGTTGAGGGCGTCCATATAGTTGCTGGTGCAGTGGGTGGGGTCGCCGTCAGAAAGCATGATAATAACCGGTGTGCGGTTGACGATTTCGCCGGTAGGCGCCGTAAAAGTGGTATCCGTGTTCCTTAACATCATTGCAGCAGCCTGCGCCATACCCAATTGTGTATGCGTACCGCCCCAGCTGTTAAAAGAAACCGATGTAGCAAGCGCTCTTGTATCGGCAAAGCGCAGTGCGGTGTTGGTCGCCAGCGTGGAGCCCGGCGCCCCTGAGTTGGTTATCGTAGCATAGTCATAGCCCGGTGAATAGTTGATCACCGCACCTGCGGTGCCGACATAGTAGCGCCCGAGCTGCATGAAATCCCATGAGCCGCTGGAAAAGTTGACAACACCGACCCGGTTGCCCGGGTTGGCTGTCATAATAAAATCTATCGTATCATTGAGCGCGTTGACCGCCGCCAGGGCGCGGGTTCCTCCCGACGGAACACTGTTGTTCACCATACTGCCGGAGGTGTCAATAATCAGGACCACATCAATCGGGGCTACATAACTCTGTTCGACTGCAATATTGAACTCCTGCCCCATGGCGGACATCGCGACCCCGAACTCTCCGTCCGCATAGTTGGCAAACGCGCCGTAATCATCGTCGCCGTAGATAACCGATTTGTCCGTTACCACCTTGCCGTCATCAGCTTTTACGCCCGCGTATTTGCTTTCAATCTGCGAGGTGGCGGCATCCGATACCGCGGCAATCGATTTACCCGCAACTGTAAACGCAGCGCTCTTTGCCCCGGACGGCGTAATATACGGAGGATAAGTCGGCTTGGTTTCACCGCCGCCGTGTCCCGTTCCGTCGTCATAGATGACATCGCCGGGGATCGTCAGCGTGGTGTTGACAAGCTTGTAGATGAGTACATTGCGGTTTTCGGTATTCGTTGTGCCGTTGTTGCGTGAGAAGACACCGCTCCCGGTGCCGGGCGTCATATACAGATAGTAACCGCTTTGTACAATCGTCCAGCATTTGGTCAGCGCAGTATAGGCCAGTGTCTGGTTCTCCGCCGTGGTGCTGATAAACGTGGCGTTGCCCAAACGCAGCCGATGGGTGGCATCAACTTGTACCGTGGATGTTCCGCTCGCACCCGGAATCAAGGTATTGAATACCCAGTTGATGTCCGTGATGTCAGCGGCATTCGTGGCGCCGACCGTCGCCGTGTAATAGGTCGGGTTGCCTTTGACCGGGTTGATTGTCATCGCACGGGAATATCCCGTTTCGGTGCTGCTGAGCGCATAGTTCCCCTGTGCGGATGCAATCATATATCTGGCACTCGTGCTGTCTATCGTGGTGACGCGCTGGTAGAAATTCCCCGTAATATATGTGTCCGCCAGGACGATGCAGAAGGAGGAGAACCCGCCGGTGGAAAACTCCACCGCGGTGACGCCCTCATCGGCATTTTCAATCACATCCGTAACGTCGACGACATCGCCGCTCTCCTCAAAATGCAGGACCTTGAGTTCGCTGGCCCGTTCCACATCCGCAACGGCAAACAGGGGGTCGCTGAAAGAGATGGAAACCTTGACCTCGCCGGCAGCGGGTTCAATCGCCTCGCCGTCGAGGTTGAAGCCGATATCGTAAAACACGATGTCGCTGATTACCTGATTTTTATCAAGCACCGCATCGCCGGCTTTTTGAAGCATTTCATAGTATTTGTCCGGGCCGACGGTCGCGCTTGTGACCGGAGACGCGCTCAGCTGCGCGGCGGCGGGAATCATCGATTCCGCCGAAAGGGTGGCGGTCACCGCCACATTGCCGTCGCTGTACGTTCTGACGAGGTCGTTGACAACCGGCTTGTCGTGATAACAGTCCCGCGTATGGGTATGTTCCTCTTTGCCGCAGGTGAGCACCCGCTCGGTGGTGTAACAGTCCCGCGTATGGGTATGTTCCTGCAAACCGCAGACCAGGCGCTTTTCGTAACATTCCGCCGTGTGGACGTGGGGTTCGCTCTCTTCCTGCCCGCAGATGAGCACACGTTCGGTTTTATAGCACGCATCGGTATGGGTGTGGTCCGGCCCTTCCTCGAGCCCGCAGATGAGCGTTTTTACCTCTTGATAGCACGCATCGGTATGGGTATGGCCCGGCGTTTCTTCCTTGCCGCAAACGAGCACATCCTCATAACAGGCGTCGGTATGGACATGTTCCTGCTGGCCGCATGTCAGAACACGGGTCTCGGTATAGCAGGCGTCGGTATGCGTATGTTCCTCCATGCCGCAATCCGGATCGCCCGTCAATGTCACAGCCGGGACAATCGTAAGGTATGAGACCGTTACCGCCAGCACAACGGAAACGATAATCAGAGCCAGCCTTTTTCTTTTTCTGACTCTTTTCGCAAAAAGTATTTCGTCGATTTTGTTTTGCAGATACTTTTCCATTCGCTCACCTACCCGACAGTAATCTTATACATTAATATATAAGCAACTATATACCGGCCTTTCAGTTGACCGGGCCGAAAGACCCGAGATCCCAAACTCTGAAGATAATCTTGCCGATGGTTCTTTCGCTGTAAATAAGCCCGACATCGCTGGATCGGCTGTCAATCGAGAACGCCCGTTTGTCACCCAGCACAAATATAGTGTTTTCGCTTACCGTTACGGGCAGTTTGATGTCGCACGGGCCGAGGGATTTTTTTTCGATGTACGGCTCGTCGAGCAATTTGCCGTCCACATAGACATTTCCGTCTGCGTCAATATTGATGACTTCCCCGGGCAAACCGATTGCGCGCTTGAGCAATACCTGGTCATTGTAATAAAACGCTACGATGTCTCCGCGTTCCACGTATCTGAGGCCTCTGACCGCAACCAGTATCTGGCCGTCTTTGAGAATCGGATCCATGCTTGTCCCGTGGACCTGCATGACAGGCATCCAAAGCATTGCGATGAGAACGGTAACGGCCGCGACGATAATCAGTGAAAAAAAGATGCTGCGCAGCGTTTTCAACCCTGTGATAATATTCCGCCTGCGGGTCAGTTCCTTTTCGATCTGTGATACGGTAAAGCCGGTCAAATCTCTGGTCTCCAATTTTTCCTCCCGGGCTGGCTTTGTTTGACCCTCACGCTGAAAAACCGTTATCCGAACCCGCTGTGCTCTTGAACAGCCGCCGGCGCGTTTCTCTGCCCCTGCTGTATAGAAACCGGTTGATTGGCAGAACTCAATTGTGCAAAACGCAGCCTTCGGTCATCAATCTGCCTGGATATCTCCTCGACTCTTCTGTTGGCTTCGCTGAGCCGCTGTTCCTGCGCAAAAATAATTTCGAGAAGTTCGTCTTTGTTCAGATGCTTGAAAGGCGACCTGGTTTTTGACTTTTTCCCTTTCGGGGAACCGCCGCTTTCCGGCGCGGGAGAATAGGGCTCAACCGAACTTTCGGGAAACCGGGGCTGCCTGGTACCGGCGGCGGAAAACTCCGTATTCGGGCGTGCCGCCGTTTCCGCCCGCTGCGCGGGGACAAATACCTGCTGCGGAATAAGCGAATCCGTTTGCGGAACTGCGGCTGCCTCGGGCCGGTACTCGGGCGGCATCAACTCCTGCATTCGGCCGGGGTCACTGTGGATCGGCTGGGGACTGAAAGGCAATGTTTCCGTCCGGTCTGCCGGCACACTCTGCTGATGATGAACGGGGGCCGCGGGCTGAGATTCGGTAACCGGGATTGAAGTGAGTTCAACAGCTTGAAACGGTAAATCCGTCTGACCGGGTTCTTGCCGGGACTGAGGTATGCCATCGGCAGGAATGTCATCGGTAGGAATGTCATCATCAGGAATGTCATCGACAGGGGGGGGGCTCGATCGCCACGTTCGCCGGAGGGATATCGGCAACGGCATTTTTCGTGCCGGCTGTTTTTGCCATCTGCCTGATTTTCATCAGAAACTCCGGAACCGAATCCGTCTGTTCGGGTTCTTGCCGGGAGTCCGGAACTTCCTCGATATTCACATGGGGCGAAGGGACATCGGCAACGGTATTCTTCGCGGCGGCTGTTCTGGCCATCCGCCTGAGCCTCATCATAAAATCGTGTGAATCCAGCGGAAGGGTGAAACACTCCTCGATGCAGTTTTCAAGTTCGTCATTGATCAGGCAGAATTGGTCTTTGTTGAGGAACAGCACACGCACGGTACCCGGATCGATATCGGAGACCTCCCGGAAAAAGGCAGCCAGTTTGGCGGAATCCACTTCATCGGCATAGAAGGCACAGATGTCCATTTTGCAGGAACGCATGATCTCGGGCATCATCTCTTTGGGGGCTGCGGTGACCATTGCCTGAATACGGCTTGACTGAAAATATCTTTCAATCATGGAAGGAGGTATCTGCTCGCTTACATTGATAATGATTCTCAAGCTTTCGACCTCTATCGAATGATTTTATCTGCATGCCGGTTGATGTGGTATAATGGTGAAGAAAGATACCCACAAAAACACTTACTCAGAATAAATACAATAATATATGATACTTGTGTAATTTGCGTCTATATTATTGTGATATTTTATAATTTATTGCGATTATTCCACATCAAAGCACATTTTTTTTGATACAATTGTGGTCACCGGCGATATTATACAATATATATAGTGGCTGTCGGTTTCACCCGGAAAACGTTCGTTTTTATTGCCATATCATTTTTTCCGTTCGACAGACCGCAATATTTTATATAACATGACAAATATGTTTTTCTTTTTATTGCCCGTTTCTATTTGAACATCCGATAAAAATGCCAAAACCATCGGCGCGTTTTGCATGGACGATTGGGCAGAACAGCCGGCCGGAACAAAAACAAAAGCGCATGTCAAACAACCGATAACCTGCAAAAATCTTTTGTAAGATCAGAAAGGCAGCATTGAAAAAGGCAGGGGGAACAAAGAACAGATGAACCGATACACTGAGTCTGTACGCCGGGTTTTGCAATCATTTTATACGTCGACCGGTATGGGTGCGATATGCTTTGACACCCGTTTCCATGTGATTGCCCGCGAGCCGTCGCAACAAAACATCAACGACTATCATGTTTTCGACACGTCCGGTATTGTCAATTTTATTGCCGAAAAGTTCTCCCGTTTTCCCGACGGAAAAAATGTTTTTTATACCTTTGCCTGGCATGAAAACCTCGTCAGCAACATCGTGCTGCTGGAAAAAGACAATCAGTACATCGGCGCTTTTGTCAGCCAGGCGGTGTTTATCAAACGGCTGAGTCCAGCAGAAAAAGAACAGGTTATCGTCCTGACATGCGCATCAAAAAACGCGCATCCCGACGTGCTCGATTATTACAATATCATCCCGGTGGTTTCACCCGAGAGCGTCACCAATGCCGGCGAAATCATGACGAGCCTTTCCCATTTTATTATCGGCGGG
>JAKJCA010000094.1 GCA_022706685.1 Bacillota bacterium | reverse complement strand
CCGCCCCGGCCCCGCGCGGGCAGGCAAAACGTCGATTTCCGTCAAGGACGGCTGCGCGGCAGCCGAAGCCGTTTTCGAAGCGCACGAACTGTATGCCTTCGCCCGGCTCGAGCGCTTCGAAAAAGTCGAAAAGGTCAAAACAGGGGGCGTCGAATATATCTCTGCGCGGCTCAAAGAGGGGGAAACGCAGGTTTCTTTCAGCGTTTCGTTTTCCCTGACCGCCGCGCAAAAAGCCGCCGGTTACGCTAAGGAAGGCGCCGGTTTCGCCGCGGCGCGCGAAGCGGCGGCGGACCTGTGGGAGCGGGCGCTTTCCGTTGTGGACATCAAAGCGGACGACAGGACGCAGCGGCTTTTTTACACCTGCCTGTACAACGCGCAGAAAAAGCCCGTCGAACTCTCGCACGAGAATCTGATTACCGGCGAAGGCCCCCTCTACGCGGACATCGCGACGTTCTGGGATATGTATAAAACCGCTTTGCCGCTCATGGCGCTGCTGCATCCGGAAAAATATGCCGCGCTCGTCAACGGCCTGCTGGGTATCGCCGAAATGCTCGGCGGCCTTTTCCCCGTTTGCGTGCTGATGGAACGGCGCTACGACCGCTGCAATATGCAGGCCAGAAGCCTCGCCCACAACCTCATCGCGACCGCCCGCGCCTACGCCGTCGGCGGTATCGACTACCGGCGGGCGCTGAAGCTGATGGTGTCCGACCTTGAACGCGGCGACTTCAAGCGTTTTCGCAACACGCACACGCTCGACCTGGCCGACGCCGCATGGTTCACCGCGAAACTCGCGGAGGAACTCGGCGAAAGCGAAATCCCCGAACGGTACCGCCAAAAGGCCGGCAACTGGCGCGCCGCCTACGACGAGGCCACGGGACTGCTCAAACAGGGCAAAGACGTCGAATATTACGAGGGCATCTACGCCAACTATTCCTTCCGCCTTTCGCCGTATATCCGCGAGCGTATCGAATTGTGCGGGAAGGAGCGTTACCTCGAATACCTTGACCGCTTCTTCGGTTACACCAGGCCCCCCGTCAAACAGTACCGCCGGCCGACACCGGACCATATCCTGGCAAAATATGCGGAAAAATGCTTTTCGTTCGAGGGGCTCAACAACGAGCCGGATATGGAGACACCCTATAACTATATTTTTGCCGGCCGGCACGACAAACTCTGCGAGGTAGTATCGAGCGCGATGGCCTGCCGTTTTGACCTGGGCAGGGGAGGCCTGCCGGGCAACGACGACTCCGGCGCGCTGACATCGTGGTATGTGTTCAATGCCCTCGGCCTTTTCCCGATGGCGGGCACGGACCTCTTTTTTATCGGCAGCCCGAAAATCGACGAGGCGGTGCTGCATCTGCAACGTGATTTCACTGTCAAGGTACACAACCAAAAGCCTGGCAGCATCTATGTTCAAAAAGCCGTGCTCAACGGCAGGGAACTCCCCGGCATGTTCCTGCGCCACGCCGACCTCGCCGCGGGCGGTGTGCTGGAACTGACGATGTGCGGGCGCCCGGCGGCGCGAAAGGAGTTCGTATGGCCGGCAATATAAAAGTATTGTTCATCGGTGCCCATAATGACGACTGCGAGTACGGGGCGGGCGGCGCCGCCGTGCTGCTTAAAGACCGCGGCTGCGAAACCGTCTTTCTCAACGTCGCCTGCACGCGCCACGCCGATTTTGACGCCGAAACGCTCGCGAAGATGAACCGGCAGGAGACGGATGCCGCCGAGGCGCTCGGCGCCTCGAAGATTATCACCGGCGACAGAAGCCGGGAAACCTATTTTTACACGCAGAAGAATGTCGACATCATCGAGGAGCAGCTGCATCAAATCAAGGCGGATATCGTCTTTATGCACTGGCAGCGGGACAACCACATCGAGCACGTTTCCACGGCGAAATGCACCCTCGACGCGCTGTGCCTGGCGGATGTCCACGGCTACGCCCCGCGCGAAACATACGCCTTCGAGGCGGGCCCCAACCAGACGTCTGCCTACTTCAACCCCGATTTCTATATCGATATCGACGGCGCGATGGAGCGCGTTAAAAAGAGCCTGCTGATTTTCAACCAGCATCACGCCAACGGGGAGGGCCTGTGGCGCGAGAAGGAGGTCGCCGCGCGTTTCCGCGGCCATCTTGCGCACAGGACCTGGGCGGAGGCGTTCAAAATCATGAAATACCCCTACGGCTACGACGACTGCGAGCTGCTGCTGCCGAAACTGCTCAAAGGCAGTTTCTGCTGGGCGGGCGGGGGCATGTACCCCTATGGCAGGCGCTATTATTTAATGCCTGCCGAATGATTCAAAAACACAGCCGCTGCGAGGGTTTAGCGGCGATTTTGAATAATTCGGGTGCAAGGTTTATGATCGAAAACAGCCAAAATCCCTGCACTTCGCCTTTGCGGCGTGTGCCCGCAAAGGCTCAACAGGCAGTAATCAATGGACATGAAACGGCAAAACGAGCCTGTTTTGACGTCGAAAAGAGCAAATATTGCTCTTTTTGCAAATACGTTTCGCAAACGCATTGGTTAAGTGGACATTATTTTGAAAACGGCTGAAACGCCCGCCCGGGCGGTTCCGGCTGACGATAAGGAAAGGGGAACGAAACAATGATTATGCCGAAAGTGGGGGTGCAGCTGTACACCCTGCGCGAGTACATGCAAAACTACGAGGACACGGAAAAGCTGTTTTTTTTCCTGCAGAATCTCGGCGTCAACGTTATCCAGATATCGGGCATCGGCCCCATCGAACCGGAGAAAGTCGCGTTTCTCGTCGACAAATACGGTATGGACGTCTGCGTGACGCACAAGCCCTTCGAGCGCATGGTCAATGACCTCGACCGCCTCATCGAGGAGCACAAGATGATGCGCTGCGACTGCCTGGGCATCGGCGGCATGCCTAAAGAGGCGAGGGCGAACGCCGAAACCCTGCGCGCCTTTATCGCGCAGGCCAACGACATCGGCAGGAAGATGAAAGCCAAGGGCGTGCGCTTCGCCTACCACAACCACGCCTTTGAACTCGAAAAAATAGACTGCGACAAAACCTACCTCGACATCATGCTCGAGGAGGGCGATCCCGACTGCTTCTGGTTTATCCCTGACATCTATTGGATGCAGGTCGGCGGCGTCGACCCCGCGCAGTACCTGCAAAGGATGAAAGGGCGCGTCAAAGTCGCGCATTTCAAAGACGGCGAAATTTCCGGGTCCTGCCCGATGATCACCGAACTCGGCGCCGGCGAGGTGGACCTCGACGCCTGCTTCAAAACCTGCATGCAGCTCGAAATCCCCTATATCGTCTATGAGCAGGACAACAACTTCGACGAAGACCCGCTGCGCTCGACCGAAGTCAGCTTCAAATACCTGCAAAAGCTGGTCGAAACCAACAGATAATACTCTTACAAAAGCCATGACGGGAGAATAGAACCTTTCGCCATGGCTTTTATGAGGCGAAGTATTGGACAACACAGCGAAATTTACGGGAATGGCCGGCCTTTATGCGAAAGCGAGGCCGGACTACGCGCCTGCGTGTATCGAGTGGCTGTACGGCGGGGCCGGCATGAAACCCGGTTGTGTCATTGCGGACGTGGGCTCCGGCACTGGCATATTCGCAAAGGCACTGCTGGCAAGAGGCAGCACGGTTTATGCCGTCGAGCCCAATGCGGATATGCGGCATGCTGCCGAACAAAGTTTGTCCGGGTTTCCGAACTTTTACAGTGTCAACGGCACGGCCGAGCAGACGACCCTCGCCGCGCACAGCGTTGATTTCATCACTGCGGCGCAGGCCTTTCACTGGTTTGACGCCCCCGGCTTCAAAGCGGAATGCCGGCGGATAATCAAAGCGGGCGGCAAAGCCGTTTTGGTGTGGAACGCCCGCATCGGCGCAAGCGAACTCGTCAAAGAAAACGCCGCGGTTTGTGAAAAATACTGCCCGGACTTCAACGGCTTCAGCGGAGGGCTCGAACATATCGAAGCGGCTATCGGCAGATTTTTCGACAACCGTTTTGAAAAAAAACGTTTCACAAATGATTTGCTGTTTGACAAACCGAAATTCATCAACAGAAGCCTGTCGGCATCCTATGCCCCGAAAAAGACGGACAGCGGATATGCCGGTTTCGTCTCGGAACTGGAGCAACTGTTTGACCGCTACGCCGTCGACGGCATATTGACCATGCCCAATGAAACAATCGCGTATCTCGGCGGGTTTTGAAATATTGCGCAGAAAAGGACAGGACAGCGGTTGGAATCGCCGCTGTCCTGTCCTTATGTATCTGTCACGAATCCGATATCGAACGCCCGGTGCCTAAACTTTGCTTCCGCAGTTTTTGCAGAACGTCGTCCCCGGAATGACCGGCGCTCCGCAGTTCTGGCAGAAGGAAGCGTTTTCCGAAAGGACCTGCGCCTTTTCTTCCGGCGACGAGGCGGCCGGCGGTTCGGGCGCAGGGGCTTCCGGCGGTTTGTCAACGGGCGGCGCCGGAGGCGGAGTGAAAGTTGCGGGCGCGGGCTGCGGTGCTGCCGGAGCGGCCGGTTGCTGCTGGGCGGGGGGCGTATAGACCGGCGGCGTATAAGCAGGCGGCGCCGGCTGCTGTGC
>JAKJCA010000048.1 GCA_022706685.1 Bacillota bacterium | reverse complement strand
GGGGAGGAAATACGCCATATAGGCGCTAAAATGGCATAAAATAGGGTCGTATGGGGGCTCAATCTCGAAAATAGTATCGTTTTGCTGCTTCAAGGTTCAAATGGGTTCTTTAATCAGCGGTTCCCTAGCTTCTTTACTTTTTCAGCGCCTGCTCGACTTCGACCGCGCAGGCGACCGTGGCGCCGACCATCGGGTTGTTGCCCATACCGATAAGCCCCATCATTTCGACATGGGCCGGCACGGAGGATGAGCCGGCGAATTGGGCGTCGCTGTGCATTCTGCCCATCGAGTCGGTGAGGCCGTAGGAGGCGGGGCCTGCCGCGACGTTGTCGGGATGCAGCGTGCGGCCCGTGCCGCCGCCGGAGGCGACGGAGAAATAGGATACGCCGTTTTCGGTAGCCCATTTTTTATATGTGCCTGCCACAAGGTGCTGGAAGCGCGTGGGGTTGGTCGAATTGCCTGTGATGGAAACATCGACTTTTTCGAGTTTCATAATTGCGACGCCCTCCAGCACATCATTGGCGCCGTAGCAGCGCACGGCGGCCTTTTCGCCTTTGGAATAAGCGACGGTGTCGACGATTTCGATCGTATCGGCAAAAAAGTCGTATTCCGTCTTGACATACGTAAAGCCGTTGATACGCGCAATAATCATCGCGGCATCCTTGCCCAGGCCGTTGAGGATGACTTTCAGCGGCTCTTTGCGCACTTTGTTCGCCTTTTTGGCGATGCCGATGGCGCCTTCGGCAGCCGCGAAGGACTCGTGCCCCGCAAGGAAAGCGAAGCACTTTGTCTCTTCTTTCAGGAGCATCGCGCCCAGGTTACCGTGGCCGAGGCCGACTTTTCTTTGTTCCGCAACGGAACCGGGGATGCAGAACGCTTGAAGGCCGATGCCGATTTTGCCCGCGGCGTCCGCGGCGTTCGCGGCGTTTTCTTTCAGGGCGATGGCTGTGCCCAGCGTATAAGCCCATACGGCGTTTTCAAAAGCGATGGGCTGCACGCTCTTGACTGTTTTTTCAACATCAATGCCGCGGCTGAGGCATAAATCCCTGGTTTCGGAAAGATCGGAAAACCCGTATTCGGCAAGGCATCGGCTGATTTTACCGATTCTTCTGTCATATCCTTCAAAGGTGATAGCTGCCATATTCTGTTCCCTCTCTTTCTTACTCTTCACGCGGGTCGATGATTTTGACCGCCTCGTCGAAACGCCCGTAGCTGCCGACGTTCTTTTTATAAGCCTCGCCCGGCTCAACGCCGCGGCGGATATCCTGCAGCATTTGGCCGAGTTTGACATATTCGTAGCCGATGACCTGGTCGTCGGCGTCAAGCGCCATGCGAGTCACATAGCCTTCAGCCATTTCCATATAACGGACGCCCTTTTGCAGGGTGGAGTACATCGTCGCGATTTGTGAACGGTAGCCCTTGCCGAGGTCTTCGAGCCCTGCGCCGATCGGCAGGCCGTCCTCGGAAAAGGCGGATTGCGTGCGGCCGTAAGCGAACTGCAGGAATATTTCGCGCATCGCCACATTGATAGCGTCGCACACCAGGTCGGTGTTGAGGCACTCGAGCATCGTCTTGCCGGGCAGGATTTCGGCCGCCATGGCGGCGGAATGCGTCATGCCCGAGCAGCCGATGGTTTCGACCAGCGCTTCCTGGACGATGCCTTCTTTGATGTTGAGCGTCAGTTTGCATGCGCCCTGCTGCGGCGCGCACCAGCCGACCCCGTGAGAAAGCCCCGAAATATCTTTGATTTCGTACGCTTTAACCCATTTGCCCTCCTCGGGGATGGGCGCCGGGCCGTGCCTTGGCCCTTTGGCGACGGTGCACATGTGTTCCACTTCATGGGAATAGTTCATTCTTGTTCTCCTTTCAAAGATCGGCCGGTTTGCGTCGAAACGAAACGGCGGCCGGCCAATTAATATTTTTCAAGATAACGGTCGAGTTCCCACTGGGAAACGCGCATCCGGTACGCTTTCCATTCCTCTTTTTTCGCTTCAAGGTACTTGAAGAACACATGGTCCCCGAGGACTTCCCTGACGAAAGCGTCTTTTTTATAAAGGTCGATGGCTTCTTCCAGCGAACCGGGAAGCGTCTCAATGCCGACCTCGTCCCTTTCGGCCTTGGTCATGTCATAAATATTCGTATCCGTCGAAGCAGCCGGAACCAGGCCGCGTTCGATGCCGTCGAGGCCGGCGGCAAGGCAGGCAGCGATTTCAAGGTAGGGGTTGCACGACGGGTCGGGGCTCCTGAGTTCCACACGGGTGCCGGTGCCGCGCGAGGCGGGAACGCGGATGAGCGGGCTGCGGTTTTTCGCCGACCAGGCGATATAGACCGGCGCCTCATAGCCCGGCACCAGGCGTTTGTAGGAGTTGACAAGCGGGTTGAGAATCAGCGTCATGGGTTTGATGTGTTCGATAATGCCGGCGATAAAACTATACGCCGTCCTGCTCAGGGCGATGGGGTCTTTTTCATCGTAAAACGCGTTTTCCTCCCCCCGGAAAAGGGACATATTGGTGTGCATACCCGAACCGCAGATACCAAAAATCGGTTTCGGCATAAACGTCGCGTGGAGGCCGTGCCTGTGCGCGATGCTCTTGACGGCATACTTAAAGGTCATCACATTGTCCGCCGTCCTGAGCGCTTCGTCGTAACGGAAGTCAATTTCGTGCTGCGCCTCGGCGACTTCATGGTGGGAAGCCTCGATTTTGAAGCCCATTTCCTCAAGGACAAAACAGATTTCCCGGCGGCATTGCTCGCCTTTATCGACCGGCCCGAGGTCAAAGTAACTTGCCTGGTCGTGGGTGTTGACGGTAGGTTTGCCGGAAGCGTCGCGTTGGAAAAGGAAAAACTCGCACTCGGGCCCGACGTTGAAGGTATAACCCATAGAAGAGGCCTTGGCTATCGCCCTTTTGAGTATGTAGCGCGGGTCGCCCTCAAACGGTTTCCCGTCATGCCGGTAGACATCGCAGATGAGCCTGGCGACTTTGCCTTTGCCGTCTTCCGTTTCCCACGGATAGATGACGAAGGAATCGTAATCGGGATAGAGGTACATGTCGGACTCTTCAATCCTGACAAACCCTTCAATGGATGAGCCGTCAAACATGCACTTGTTGTCGAGCGCCCTTTCCAACTGGCAGCGGGTGATGGCCACGTTTTTCAGGGAGCCGACGATGTCTGTGAATTGGAGGCGGATGATTCTGACGTTCTGCTCCTCGCAGATGCGCAGAATGCTTTCTTTGGTATATTGCGGCATACCTTCTGCACCTCTTTACCGGCTGCACGCCATTGCTATGCGGACCGGTTTATTATATCCAATTTTATTGTTGATGTCAACAAAATCGCAGGCGGTTTTATGTGCAATATGACGAGGAAAAGGGCGGTTTTTTCATCTATTCCTGCCAAAAAGACGTACCGTCCATTTCGCAGCAAAAGGCGTCCGATATGGCATTCATATATTTAATGTGGTATATTAGGAAAAATATCAATCGAGGCGATGCTCCATGGTCATTGATTTTCACACCCACTGTTTTCCGGAAAAAATCGCGGCGAAGGCGATGGCGCAGTTATCCGCCTGTTCGGGCGAACTGGAGGCTTTCCATGCCGGCAGCGAACTGGATCTGCTCCGGGCGGTGCGTTCCATGGGCGCGCAATACGCGGTGGTGCTCAATATCGCAACCAACCCCAGGCAGCAAAAAAGCGTCAATGACTACGCGATGGCCATCGACGCCCTCGAAGGGCTCGTCGCTTTCGGCAGTGTCCATCCGGATAGTCCCGACGCGCTCGACGAACTGGAAAGGCTGGCACGGGCCGGCATCAAAGGCATCAAACTGCACCCCGATTACCAGCATTTTTTTGTTGATGACGAAAGGGTTTTCCCCCTCTATGAAAAAGCGGCCGAATTGGGTTTGATCACCGTTTTTCATGCCGGTTACGACATCGGCCTGCCCGACCCGCTGCATTGCTCGGCACGCGCGCTTGCCAGGGCATTGCCCGCTTTCAACGGAGGGAAGGTGGTCGCCGCGCATATGGGCGGCTATATGCAGTGGCTCGAAGCGCTCGAGCATCTGGCGGGGCTCGACATATATTTCGATACTTCATATTCGTACAGCCGCCTTCCCGCTCCCTGGGCCAAGCGGATAATCGAGAAGCATTCGGCCGCGCGTATCCTGTTTGGCAGCGATATGCCCTGGAGCCCGACGGACAAGGAAATCGGGTATATTAAATGCCTCGCCCTCCCGGCGGAGGACGAAGCGGCGATTCTCGGCGGCAATGCGGCTAAACTGCTGGGCATCGCGTAAAGTTCAGTCTTTTTTGAGCTCGTCGAGCGATTTGGCGTAGGCGGGCAGAAACTCCGACATGAAAATATCGGCCTCGGGCAGTTTGAGGGCGGCGATTGCTTTTTCAAGCGATTCAGCCGCTTTTTCAAACTCCGTATTGCCGGCTTTTTTTTCTTCGATACATTTGATAAGCGCGCAGATTTTGTCGGCGGCTTTGACAATCCGCCACAGTTCGGCATCCGCCTTTTCCGGAAAAAAGAAAGGCGCGTAGTGGTCCGTCAGATACGCCGGCAGCATATCGACCAGCGTGCGGCAGGCATTGTCTTCGACGGAACGGTAGGCACTTCTCAGCTGCTCGCTGTGGTATTTGACCGGCGTGGGCATATCGCCCGTCAGGCTTTCGGGCGCGTCGTGGTAGAGGCCCAGCAGGGCGGCGCGCTCCGCGTTGAGCGAGCCGGCGCAGCGGGTGTTGCGGATTACCGCCAGCGCATGCGCGACGACGGCGACCTCCAGGCTGTGTTCGCTGAGGTTTTCCGGGCGCGAATTCCTCATCAGCGACCAGCGGTTGATGTATTTCATTCTGGATATCATGGCAAAAAAACTGCCTTGCGCCACCGGACACACCCTCACGCGTTAATTGACATAGAGGTCCTGAACACCCTGCATCGCGCGGACCGCTTCGGAAA
The DNA here is from genome assembly GCA_022706685.1 of Bacillota bacterium. Lineage (GTDB taxonomy): Bacteria > Bacillota > Clostridia > Oscillospirales > Acutalibacteraceae > UBA1447. The sequence continues at coordinate 15,493 of JAKJCA010000048.1, read as the reverse complement.
ATATTTTGAATTCAGGGTCGCTGATGTTGGTTAATTTGATTTTCAGCACGGTCGACATCGTTTTCTTGCCGAACATGCTGCTGTCGCCGGGATAGACGATTTCAACGGAATCGGGGTCGATTTTCATTTTTTTCATCAGAACGCCGATGTCTTTTGACGTTTCGTCGAGTTCTGCCACCTCGATGAACAGGTTTTTCAGCGTATGGCCTTTTTCCATGAACTTTTTCAGGAAGTTGAGCGTGATATAGATAACCAGCGTGGCGATGAGTGCCCCGGCGTAATATCCCATACCGACTGCCAGCCCGATGCAGGAGACCGCCCAGAGACTTGCCGCCGTCGTCAGGCCTTTGATGCTGAACCCTTCCCGGAGGATGGTGCCCGCCCCTAAAAATCCGATGCCGCTGATGACCTGGGCGCCGAGCCTTGCCGGGTCCATATTTGTGCGGCCTTCATAGGCCTCGAAAATATAGACGGAGGTCAGCATGACAAGGGCGGAACCGACCGCGACGAGGATATGCGTCCTGAACCCGGCGGGGCGGTGCGACTGCTCCCTTTCGTAGCCGATAAAACCGCCGAGCGCTGCGGCAACAATGATTCTCGCAAGCGTCAGCAGAATCATCCGCAGCCATTCGTGCTCGGCCAGCCACGCCGCGATTTGACTCCATTCCATGCGTTCAGACCTCTCTTTCGTGCATCGGGGGAAACATCGGCACGTCCCGTCTTTCGGAACTGAAATACGGGGCATATTTTCAGTTGAGTCGGCATTATATCACAGTATTTTGAATATTTCAATCAAATTTCTATTTATTTTGGCAGACCGGCGGAAAAAGGAAGGTCCGGCCGGTTAAGGCAGATACCTGCTTCAAGCCTGGTTTTGCCGCTTTTTCTCTTTTTTTTGCGTGTGTTTGTAGGAAAGATGCGCCCCGAGCAGGGAAATAATCACCGTCACCGGTATGAGGGTGCCGACGGGCAGCGCCGGAAAAACAAGTAAAATCAGCACGCCCGCCGCGATTGGCACCAAGGATATTTTAAAATGCTTGGAGAAGTAGCCGGCGCCCAGCGCGCCGAACAGCGCGGGCACAACCTGCTTGAAGGCGGGCGCGATGGCGGAATCCTCCGCGGTAATAACCGGCAGCAGCGGAGAAAAAGCGAGTACGCCCACCGCGATGATAAGGGTTGTGGTAATCGAGGACGATGCCACGGCGATGGTGGAGATGACCTCCCCCTCTTCGCTGCTCGGCGAGACCTTCGCGTTTTGCATCGCGTTGATGGCGCAGGGAAGCTTCAGGTTGCTGATGTTGCCGGTCACAAAGCTCAGATAGGTCCCGCCGGCACCCAGCAGCGGTGCGTAGGTCAGCACTTCGATGACCGCGATGGACCAGAACATCGGGATGATTTTCAGAAGTCCGTTCAACACGCCGGCTGCCTGCGGCCAAATGCCGAAATGAAGGCTGATGGAAAGCGGAATGCCGAGCATCACCGCCAGCGCGGTCACCGACGATATTCTGCCCCAAAAATGGACGCGGTCGAAATAATCCCTCTGCACGCTAACCCCTCCACTCCAACACCACAAAATTCGCCGGCAGCAGCTGCGCGGCGAGCAGTGCGACGACCATCGCTAAAATCATGCTTGCCGGCATGGCGAAAGGTTCAAGCCATTTGATGCTGTATTTGTCGCAGATTTTTTGCAGCGGGAGCATAAACCCGACGGCCGCAAACAGAGTGAGCACAGACATGACGCCGGCTCCGTCGCCGGCTATGTTTTTGTCCCCCGCGCCGGCCAGCGCGCGGGCGATAAAAGCGGCGATCAGGCCGATAAAAGCGGCGGCGGACATCAGATCGGCCCATTTCGTATCCCTGCCGGTCACCTTGCCGATTTTTTTCTGTATTCTCTTCAAAAGCAACGGAAGCAGCACCAGCGGGAAAACGCTGCCGACGGTCATCACCCAGGCGGCGGCGGTAAAAATCTCCCGGTCCGCGATGGCGACGGCAAGGCCGCTTTTAACGCCGAAACCCTCCAGTGCGCTTTGCACCGCGGTGACTTCATAACTGATGTTGCCGATAACGGTCAGGCGAATCCAGGGCAGCACAATACCCAGCGCGCCTGCCAGCGTGATGACCGTAGCGAGAACGGCGATGGCGGGTGCCACGGTAAACAGGGCTGCGGAAACGGCCGTGTTCTTCATGGTCCGGGACGAAAGGCCCAGTTTTTTGCCCTGCCGCCATGCCTTCACAAGAAAGAAAAAAGACTGAACAATACAAAAGGCAGCTACCGCGCTGCCGAGCAAATACATGAAAGCGTCTGTTTTAAAGTCCAATCATCAGACCTCCGCAGTCAAATGAACATCCCAGGCTTTCAGCCATTCTGCGGCGATCAGCGCGTGCCCTTTTGCGGTAGGATGGACGCCGTCAAGCGAAAATTCGGTCGGCGGCGCGGTTGTGCATGCTTGCGCGAATACGGCGTCGAGATCCAGCCATTTCGCCGCATATTCCTGCGCGAGTTCGCCGACAGCCCTCTGTTTGCCGGAAAGGTCCTCGCGCATTTTGGTCACCTTTTCATTAACGTCGAGCAGAAAAGGGCTCAGCAGGATGATCTTTGCCTGCGTTTTTTTCAGTGTTTCCTCCAGAATGGTCCGGCAGCGCGCTTTGAAGGTGACGTCCGCGGTATAGTCGTTGGAATCGAAAGCCCTCCAGGTATCATTGACACCGATAAGGATGCTCAAATAATCCGGCTGCAGGTCGATACAGTCTTTCTGCCAGCGTTCGACCAGATCGATAGCCCGGTTACCGCTGATGCCGCGGTTAAGTACCCGGATACCCGCGTCCGGCGCGGCTTTTTTCAAAGCGCCGGCAATCATGCGCACATAACCGCTGCCGAGGCCGTTGTTGCGCAGGCGGCTTCTGCCGCAATCGGTGATAGAATCGCCCTGAAACAGGATGACGGCATCGTTTTCAAACATCGCGGTTTCCTCCCCCGAAGTCAATCGTGGTACAGCCTGTTGGTCTGATACGCCGGTTCGCACGTGATGTTGATGCCCAGACGCCGGTAGGTGTCCTGGTCCGTGGCGGCAAGAATGACGGTGGAATGCGCCTCGCAGCCGCGCAGCAGGCGCAGGCAGGCGCTGGCCTTCTTGGGCGCTTCGCTGAATGCGGCGCCGACCGCAAGGGCGATGAGCGCCTCATCGGAATGCAGGCGCGGGTTGCGGTTTTGAAGGATTTCCGTTTTCAGCCGCATAATCGGTTCGAATACTTCCGGCTCGATGATATGAATTTTCTTGTCGATGCCGCCGAGTTTTTTTACGGCGTTGAGCAGCGCCGCGGCGGAAGCGCCGAGTTCGTCCGACGTTTTCCCTGTTACAATTTCCCCGTCCGGCAGTTCGATGGCGACGGCCGGGCTGTTTTGGGTGGCCGCGGAACAGTCCAGGGCCGCTTTGACTACGGGCCGTCCGTCGGCCGTCAAGCCGGCCTGTTTCATGACGATTTCAATCTTATTGAACACCTCGGGCTGGCAGAGTCCCTTCTTCCGCTCGCAGATGATGGTGAAATAACGGCGGATAATTTCCTGTTCGGAAGCTTTTCTGCACGCCTCGTCGTCGGAAATACAAAAGCCCGCCATATTCACTCCCATATCGGTGGGGGACTGATAAGGACAGGCGCCGGATATTTTTTGGAAAATCGCGCTGAGGACGGGAAAAACCTCGACATCCCGGTTATAGTTGACGGCGGTTTTTTCGTAGGCTTCCAAATGATAGGGGTCGATCATGTTGACATCCTGAAGGTCGGCGGTCGCCGCCTCATAGGCGAGGTTGACCGGGTGCTTCAGGGGAAGGTTCCAAATCGGGAAGGTCTCGAACTTCGCGTAGCCGGCGACGGTTCCCCTTTTAAATTCATGGTAAAGCTGAGACAGGCAGGTCGCCATTTTCCCGCTGCCCGGCCCGGGAGCGGTCACCACGACGAGAGGCCTTGTTGTTTCAATGTATTCGTTTTTGCCGAAGCCGTCCTCACTGACCGCAATAGCCGTATTGAACGGGTAGTCGTCGATGGGGTAATGCAGAAAAACGCGCATGCCCAGGTGCTCGAGCCTGGCTTTAAACGCAACGGCGGCCGGCTGGCAGTCGAACTTCGTTAAAACAACGCTGCCGACAAAGAGCCCTGTCTCCCGGAAAGCGTCGATCAGCCGAAGCACGTCGCTGCCGTAGGTGATGCCGAGGTCGCCGCGGGTCTTGTTGCTTTCGATATCCGACGAATTGACGGCAATCACAATTTCGACATCGGTGCCGATGTTCTTGAGCATCTGCAGTTTGCTGTCGGGCTCAAAACCCGGCAACACTCTGGAGGCGTGGTAGTCGTCAAACAGTTTACCGCCGAATTCCAGGTACAGTTTGCCGCCGAATTCTTCGATCCGTTTGCGGATTTGACCCGACTGCAGTTCGATGTATTTGCGGTTGTCAAAACCTGGTTTTGCCACAAATTCGCCTCCGGTTACTTTCTTTCCGCCCGCGGACGGCGCGGCGCCGAGTCTATTTTCTGAAAATCATTTCATCCCTGGCGGGGCCGTTGGAGACCATGGTAACATCGACGCCGATTTCCTTTTCTATAAACAGAATATAATCCTTTGCGGCCGGAGGCAGGCGGTCAAAATCCCGGATACCCCTGATGTCCGTTTTGAAACCGGGCAGGGTGGTGTATACGGGTTTCGCCTTTTCGAGCAAAGGCGTTACGGGAAAGTCGCGTGTCCGGCGCCCGTCGATTTCATAAGCGGTACAAACCTTAATCTCGTCGAGATAGGAAAGACAGTCGAGCGCGGTGACAACGGCTTGCGTCGCGCCCTGCACCCTGCACCCGTAGCGCGTCGCGACACAGTCGAACCAGCCCATTCTGCGCGGCCTGCCCGTTGTGGCGCCGTATTCCCCGGCATCTCCGCCTTTTTCCCTCATTACGGCCGCTTCATCGCCGAAAATTTCGCTGACGAACGCACCGGCGCCTACGGCGCTGGAATAGGCTTTCGTCACGGCGATGATGTCTTTGATCTCGTAGGGGGGGATGCCCGCGCCGACACAGCCGAACCCCGCGAGAGTCGACGAGGATGTCACCATCGGATAGATGCCGAAATCCGGGTCTTTCAGGGAGCCGAGCTGCCCCTCGAGAAGGATATTTTTGTTCTCGTTCAAAGCGCGGCTGATGTATTCCCCGGTGTCGGCCGCGTAGGGGCGGATCATTTCACGGTATTGCAGCAGCGTTTCATACAGTTCGCCGATATCAATCTCGGGTTTGCCGTACACCTCTTTGATGACGGTGTTTTTAAAGGCGCACACGCGTTCAAGTTTTTCGCGCAGATAAGCGTCATGGAAAAGTTCGCAAACCTGAAAACCGATTTTGGCGTACTTGTCGGAATAGAACGGCGCAATGCCGCTCTTTGTCGAACCGAACTGTTTGTCGCTGAGCCTTTCCTCCTCATAAGTGTCCAAAAGGACATGATAAGGCATCATGACCTGCGCTCTGTCGGAGACAAGAAGGTTCGGCGTCGGAACGCCCTTGGCGACGAGCGCGTCGATCTCCGCCCTGAATTTCGGAATATCCAGCGCGACGCCGTTGCCGATAATGTTGACCGTGTTGGGGCGGCACACCCCGGAAGGGAGCAGGTGCAGCGCAAATTTGCCGTATTCGTTGATAATCGTGTGGCCCGCGTTGGCGCCGCCCTGAAAACGGATGACGATATCCGCGTCGCCCGCGAACATATCGGTGATTTTGCCCTTGCCTTCATCGCCCCAGTTGGCGCCGACGATTGCTTTAACCAAATTATTGACCCTGCTTTCCTGCCAAGATGGCCGACCGTCCGCCGGCTGCCGAAAAGGCCCGAACATACGCTTGATTATAGTCTACGTCGATTGGAGTGTCAATAAAAACATCCGTATTCCGGCAGTTGAAAACCCCCGGTTACGGGGGTATAATAAGACATTCTTTACACGATACGACAGGGGGACCAAGGCATGAAAAGAAAATTTCGGATCATCGCGGCGCTGCTGGCGGCTGCGTTCCTGCTTGCTAGCGCGGTACCTTCGGCGGCGGCGCAGGGGTTGCAGAACGCCGCTCCGCTTCGTTTCAACGACGACGGAAAATTTACGATTCTTCAGTTTGCGGACTGCCAGGACGATATTCTGCCCAGGCGGGCGATGCTGCGCATGATGGGCGAAGCCATGGATGTTTACCGGCCGGACCTCGTCGTTTTTACCGGCGACAACATCGGCGGCGGCAACAATCCGGGATATCTGCTCACCGCGCAGGCCATCAAAGCGGTGACCGCACCGGTGGCGGCGAGGGGGATCCCGTTCGCCGTTGTATTCGGCAACCACGACCACGAGAGCAATGTGGCCGAAGAGGTTCAGCTCTCCGTTTATCAGTCTGTTCCGGGCTGCCTTGCCTGCGACCCTGAACCTGAGTTATACGGCTGCGCGAATTACAACCTGCCTGTCCTCAGTTCAGACGTCAGCAAAACCGCCTTTAACCTTTGGTTTTTCGACTCCAACGAATATGATCCCAACGGCGGTTACGACTGGGTGCACGACGACCAGGTCGCCTGGTACATTAGAACCTCCGACGCGCTGGCAGCCCATAACGGCGGCAAGGTCCCTTCGCTCGCTTTCCAGCATATCTGCCCGCCGGAAACCTATCAGCTGCTCGAAAGCGTTCCGGCTGGCACTCCGGGATCCCGCAGCCGTTTCGGGGGAAACTGGGCGCTGTCGCTTGACACAAGCAAGGCGCAAGGCACCATTTTGGAATGGCCCTGCCCTTCGGACACCGTATCGTCCCAGTTTGCCGCCTTTGTCAGCCAGGGCGACGTTCTCGGCGTTGCCGTCGGCCACGACCACATCAACGATTTTGTCGGAACTTATCACGGCGTGGATATCATTCAGACGCCCGGCATCACCTATCAGTCCTACGGTGACGATTCTGTCAGAGGATTCAGGGTCATTACGCTGGATGAAAGGAATCCCTGGTCATACGAAACGCAGACACCGACCTTTTTTGACCTTTTCGGCACCGGTCCGGACGCACAATTCATCAATACCTTTGAGGGCAGCGAGTTTGCGGCCTTTCTGCCCGGCGTTTCCGATATGATTGTCGGGCTTATCCGGTTCTACCAAACCCTGATTTCCATGTTCTGATACTTTTCAATCCTTTCTGAATGCGGTGTTGTATGGAAGTTTTGCTCAACTTTGATATGAAAGTGTTCGAGTTCGTGGAGCGTTATGTCTGGCACCCCGTACTCGACCCCGTGATGGCCGCCATCACCCACCTCGGCGACATCGGCCTGATTTGGATATTGATTGCGGTGGCGCTGCTCCTTTTCAAGAAAACCCGCAGGTACGGGGCCGCGATGGGATTGGCGCTGCTTCTTTCCCTGCTGGTCAACGACATGATAATCAAGGTGCTCGTCGCCAGGCCGAGGCCTTTTGTCGAGGCGCTGCCCGACGGATGGGGGCAGCGGCTTCGCTTTCCTTCCATCGTTCCCAGGCCGCATGATTTCTCTTTCCCTTCCGGCCATACCAGTTCTTCATTCGCTGCCGCGACGGTATTGTTGCTTTCTGTGAAAAAACGTTTCGGCATTTCCGCGTTTGCACTTGCGGTGCTCATTGGTTTTTCGCGTATATATCTGCATGTCCATTACTGCACGGATGTACTGGCAGGCGTGGCGGTCGGCATTGTGCTCGGCTTGACCGCCAAATGGCTCGTCGACAAAATCGTTTCGGCATTCTCCCGCAGGCGAAAGACCGGGCACAGAAAAAAGCAAAAAAAATAACCGTTGATAGCAATAAATGCCCGCAACAGTTTTGCTGTGGGCATTTATTTATTGTTTTACCGGCCGACCGCGCTTTCAGACGCTCGGCCGCACGGTGGCGGGATGGTGTTCTAACGGAGATTTTTTCCGGCGCGCAGCCCGGATGCCCGAGCCTCCGCTTTCTTGTTTTGATGAGCGACATAAGGCAAAAGCAATGCGCCGCCCAGCAGGGAACCCGCAGTGCCGGCAATCAGGTCGGTCATCGTATCGAGCAGAGCCAGCCTCCTCGGGTCGATGCCGGGGAAGAAGCGAAGCAGTTGTGACGAATTGACAAACGACCAGTTCTGCGCATTGCTGGAAACGATAACCGTATCGCAAATGAACTCGAAAATTTCCCAGCCGACCGCGCAGAAAAAGGAAAAACCGAAACCGCACATCGCCGCCACAACGGGGGCAATGGGCTGTTCGCGGCGCTGGAGCGCCATGGTCAGTTCATAGCCGACCAGCACAAAAGCGAAACTGCCGATAATGTGAAGATAGGCATCGTACCATTCGACGGTGCTGTAATAGCCTTTGTACTGGCCGAAGACCGCGGTAATGACCAGCATCAGAATAATGACGTCCTGCACGCGGTAGGAAATGCGCGCAAGAAAGATTTTTCTGGGAAGCAGATGCAGCACGGGAAAGGCAAACGACAAACCGAACTCCCACTTTAACTGCATCACGAGCAACTCTCCGCGGTCTCCCCTGACAGCCGCTGCGAGGATATAAAACAGCGCCAGCCGCCCTGCCCACCAAAGGGCATATTCAACCCATGTCACCTGACGCCGGAAGATTCGATACTCGCCAAGCAGTTTTTGTTTGATCAAAATCCAACACCCGTTTCTTGTTCATTCGGTCTTCGGGAACCGTTACAGATTATAAGCAAACCGCAACCGCATTTCAACAGTATGCCCGGCCCGCTGCCCTTCTTATATGTAAACGCCCGGCACCCCGCGTTGACAGCAGTACATGGACGGTACTATTATATATGCAGTTCACATATCCGGAGGTGAGCCGATGGGCTCCGGCACAGAGTTTCCAAAACCCGCGCAGGGCTATGAGCGCGGCGATGCCGCCGCGAGGCGGAGCCTGCGCAGAAGAAGGCCGCTGTCCGCTACCGCGGTCGTCTTGATATCCACCTTTTTCGTCGTGCTGATTTTGTCTCTTGTCGCGTTGTACGTTTATTACAATCCCGCGGAATATCCCGATATCGTGCTGAAAATCATGCCCGGATGGGGCTGTTTGTGAGTCCCGTTTTCCCATCAGGGCAAAAATGCGCGGCTGAAACTCAGCCGTGCATTTTTGCAAACTCCATGAAGCGGTTCCAGTCATAACGGCTGTGGTAATGCGTCCCGCTCCTGAGATGGTAGCCGATGCGTCCCTGCGGGAAGAACGCGCCGGTTTCGGGCAGCGAAGGGCCGCAGACGAGGCCATCCATACCGTATTGTCCCCAGGCGGGGCTTGCCGCGGCGCAGCAGAGAAACTCGCTTGCCGGGTCCGCCCATGCGTCGCCCGCGGCGCTCGCGACATAGAGCAGGCGCGGCGCCAGCAGGGCAAGCAGAAAATGCTGGTCGAACGCCGCTTCTTCTTCCCTGCCCGCATAATCGGCATAACGTTCGCAGAACCAAAAGGGGAAAACGCGCGTGATGTTTTCGATCTTCTCCCCCGTTTTCCCGCGCGATAAAGCGGCGCCCGAGCAGCCGGAGTTATTCGCATACGCGCCGGCAAAACGCGTATCCGTGCCGGCGCACCACAACGCGGTTTTCCCGAGGCGCGAATGTCCGGCGCAGAAAATTCGATCGGGATCGATTTCGCTGATTGTCAGGGCGTAATCCAGCGCCCTGCTTGCCGCCCATGCCCACATAGATATCTTGCCCCAGTCCGTTTTGCCGACGCGGCGTGGATAAAGCGCAGCAAGGCCGGAGGAAAAACCGTCGGCGCTGTCCGCCGTAATATCCTCATAGCAAAACGTGGCGAAGGCAAAACCGCTGTCGATGATTTCCTCCACCGGTTTATAGCGGCCGTTGTCGTAGGGCGTAAAAGAAATGTAGATAATCAGCGGCGGTTTTTCATCGCTGTACGGCACGACAAAATCCACCGGGAACGAGAAAGGCCCGCCCGGCGTATCGAAACCGAGCCGCACCCTCGTATGGCAGGCTTTACCGGCGAAGTCGCACGGCTCGGCATGCAGCAGTTCGGTTCGTATTTCGGCCGGAGGATCGGGCAAAAAGCCGTATTCTTCCCGTGACAGCAGCTCGATGATTTCCTGCCGCCTGGCCGGCGACATGCCTTCCGCATGGTTGACGGGCAACAGCGGGGGCAGTTTTCTTTCTTCCAGCAACATTCCGATTGTCATGGGATCCCGCCTTTCTTTGACGCGGTCCATCATACCACAGAAGCCGGCGCGCCTTCAATCGTGAAGCCCCTTTCCGGGATAAACGGCGTTGCCACGCGCTGACAAATCGTCCATTCTCTGCTAAGAAGACATCCGTCGACAAGCCGTGACGTTTATCCATGAAAGACAACGCACGAGAGAATGGCAAGAACGTTCCGGCATGAAGAGACCGACCGCGTTTCGATTGTCGACGGCCCTGGGGCGGTACCATCCGTCGATAGCAGACGAAGGGTATGCCGAAAACGCGGACCGGCGCGATTTTTCCGAGACCGGTAAAACGCAGGGGATCGGCGATGACTGCTCGCCGCGTTTCGAAAGCAAAGTACTAAAAAAACAAAAGAATATACCATTAAAAAGACATCCTGGGGCGTCACCGAAAAAACTTCAACCTGCAGGATTCGACCTACGAATTTCCGGATTTCACCATCACGACGCCCGAAGAACGGGAAAAAGCCATACGGCGCATGACGCCCACGCGCGACTGGATTGACCGGCGCAGGCTGAAGATAGACTTCAAGGCCTGGCGCACCGAAAACCGCTGGACCAACAGCAACTTCTGGTTCGGTTTCGACAACGTGCATACCGGCATGGTCGGCACGGAACGCTGCTGATCGCCATGACGGAAAATCCCGAATGGGTCAAGGATATCTTTTCGGCCTGCCTGGACATGAGCATCGCTCTGTGCGATATGATATGGAACGAGGGATACCATTTCGACTGCCTGTTCCGGTACAACGATATGGGCTGCAAGGGGGCCCCTCTCTTTTCTCCGCAGATGTACCGCGGCCTGCTGCAGCCCTTCCATAAAATGGCGGTTGACTGGGCCCGCAACAAAGGCATCCCCGCGCACCTGCATTCCCGCGGCAATATCATGCGGCTGACACCCGACGTAATCGCCCCACCGATATTGACGCGCTCAACCCTATCGAGATGAAAGCCGGCATGGACGTGCTCGGCCTAAAAAGGGACAATGGAAAAACCCGGTCCTGCACGGCGGCATCAACGCGGTCCTCTGAGACAGGCACGACAAAATTCCGGATGAAATCAACAAAACGCTCCCGGCGGCAGCAGAAGGCGGCGGTTATATTTTCGCCTCCGGCCACTCGATACCCAACACAGTCAGCCCGAATAATCTCAAGGATATCATCGGCACTGTCAAGCGATTGACAAGCCGGTAAACCCGTGGCAGAAAAGAAACGCGGCGAAGCATCGGGTTGTTCCGCCGCGTTTGTTATTCAATTGCCGGATGAAACCTTTGCTTATTGTCAGAGCCTTTAATCGCCCAGCGCGAGGTCCTGAAGCGCTGAAAGAATACGGGAATGATCGACAATCATATAGAACACTCTTTCAATCGCATTGAGGATGCTCCCGAAATCAAAGAAAAAGGTATCGGTGTCCGCCGGCGCGCCGGTATATTCAAGGATAAACGGCTGCGAATACAGGATACCGCCCTTGCCCCAGATTTCAGCCCTGACATAACTGCCGATTTTTCCCGAACAGTTATCCAGGTCAATGGTCGGACCGACGGCAACGACTTCCCCGTCGGCAATCCAGTGGATGGTCTTTTGATTGACGGCGGTCAGGGTTATGGTATCCGCCCGCTCGTCGACCTTGACAGACGTCACCTTTGGGGGAGCAATGTTCCTGTCGGCATCCCAGCTTGCACCCAGAACGAGACCCGTCTCCGTTTCGATGCGGCTGATTTCTTTGGTGTTTTTAATGTTGTGGCTGGCGGCGAAAAACGCCCCGCTCTCCATGCACGCCCGCAGATTTTCCACCGTGTTGGAGGGCATGCACATGATGTTCCAGTTGGTATCGATGGCGTCAAGAGAGTGCGCGTCGCTGTTGCCGAAAGCAAAAACGTTCCTGCCTGAGGGCACGACGCCTGCAAGTACAAGGTCCCATAATTTGCGGTCGTTAACCGTCCTGCTATCGTTTTTGTTAATGATTTCGAAACCGAGACAACTCGGATAGTTTTTGAAAATACCGATATATTTGCGGACGATGTAATTGTAGTAAAGATTATCGGTGTTATAAGCATCTTCCGGGCTGTCCTTTTTCGCGCCCGTGTATTCGCCGGGATGGTTGATGATACTCAGACCGCCGGCGACCTGGACCATTTTCAGCGTCTGGTCGTAATAGCTGGTGCCGCCGAGATAGCCGTCGCCACAGTCGGCGAAAAAGCTGTTGACGTGGGTATTATTGAGCGCGGCGGCATTATGCTCAATGCCGTACGGAACGCGCAGCATTCCCCTGCCGCCGCGGCCGGCGCCGTTGCTGATTTCGGCAAAACGTTCCTCGCTCAACGGCCGGGATTTGGCGCCGAAAGTGTCGATATTCATCACAAAAGTAATGGCGGGGTTGGTGTTGAGGTTCGTCCAGCTCCTGTCGACGGTCGCGTGGTCGGTCATGCCGAGGATGTCGTAACCGAGCTCATAGTGCCTCTCGACCATATCCGCAAAATCCTCGCCCCCGTCGCTGACGGTCGAATGCGTGTGCAGGTTGGCTTTGTACTGGCCCCACTTCGCCCAGTTGACAGCCTTGTAGGGGTTGACAACCGTATAGTCGACGCCGGCTGCGGCTGAAACGGTGGCCAGAGAGAACAGCATGACAAACGAAAGCGCCAGCGCGGCTGCTTTCCTGCAGGGGTGAAAGGTTCGTTTCATCGTGATTCCTCCTTTATGGCTTATACTCAACCATATCATAAAGCAGCCGGTTCGATTCGTCAAACCGGCTGCCTGATAGAATAGTTTTATATGATGCTGTAATGGAGAAAGAGCGCCGCCATCAGGGATGATACCAGGGAAACAACGGTAATCTGCGTATTGATGGAAGGGCCCGCCGTGTCTTTGAACGGATCGCCGACGGTATCGCCGATGACGGCCGCTTTGTGGGCATTTGAGCCCTTGCCGCCTTCATTGCCGTCCTCGACATACTTTTTGGAATTGTCCCAAAGGCCGCCGGCGTTGGACATAAACAGCGCCAACAGCAGTCCGCTGACGATATTGCCGGTCAGGAAACCGCCGATGGCCTGTACGCCGCCGACAAAGCCGACCAGCAGGGTGGAGAAAATAGCGACAAGGCCGGCGGGGATCAGTTCGCGCAGCGCGCCTCTTGTGGCGATATCGATACAGCGGTCGTAATCGGGTTCGGCGCCGGGGAGGCCTTGGCTCAAGCCGGCGATTTCCCTGAACTGCCTTTTAATCTCGGCAATCATGCGCTGGGCGTTGCGGTCGACGCCCAGAATAAGCATCGCGGAAAAAACCGCGGGGATGGCAGCGCCGATGATCAGGCCGAAAAAGACAACGGGGTCCATAATGTCAAACCCCTTGATGGCTCCCTGAACGACCGCGTTGACTTCGCTCTTGAACGCGCCGAGAAGTGCGATAACGGTCAAGCCCGCGGCGCCGATGGCAAAACCTTTTGTCATCGCTTTGACGGTGTTGCCGGCAGAATCGAGTTTGTCGGTGGCCTTGAGTGCTTCTTCGCCGAGGTCCGCCATCTCGACCAGACCTCTGGCATTGTCGACGATGGGACCGTAGGCGTCGTTGGAAATGATCATCGCAACGATGGAGAGCATGCCCACGGCCGACATGGCAATGCCGAACATCGGATATTCGCCGCCGAGCGGCTCGCAGATTTTATACGCCGCGAGCGCCGAGACCGCAATACCGATGAGGGCGGGAAGAATGCTGATAAGGCCGTAGGAGAAACCCGACAGTATCGTGAATGCCGGCCCAATGCCGGAGGCCGTGGCGGTTTTGCGCACGGGCTTCCTTTGGTCGTTGGTGAAATAGTCCGTTGCCACGCCGATGATGATGCCGACCAGCAGACCGACCATCGTGGCGCCCCAAATACGCCAATTTTTATAGTTCTCTCCGGGGAAAAGCATCGTCGCACCGGCAGTCAGAACAAAATAGACCGCCGTTGTGACATAGGTGTTTTTGTTCAGGGCGCTCGTCGGGTCCGTTTTGTTTTTGCCCATTCTTGCCGACAGCACGCCGACGATGGATGCCAGCAAACCGATGAGCGCGTAGGTCAGCACGACGGCGACGTTCATTTTGTTGATTCCGCCGCCCGCGTCGGCGGCAATGGCGCTGCCGATAATGATGGCGGCGGACATCGAGGCGACGTTGGAGTCGAAGAGGTCGGCGCCCATGCCCGCAACGTCGCCGACATTGTCGCCGACGTTGTCGGCGATGACCGCCGGGTTGCGCGGGTCGTCCTCGGGGATGCCGAGTTCCACTTTGCCGACCAGGTCCGCGCTGACGTCGGCGGTTTTGGTGAAGATACCGCCGCCCGCTTTGGCGAAGAGGGCAAGCGAAGAGGCGCCGAAGGAAAAGCCGAGCAAGGCGGAATGTTCCTCGGTGAGCATCAATAGGACGGTGACGCCCAGCAGGGTCATCGCGACGACCGCCATACCCATGACGGCGCCGCCGCGGAAACCTGCCATAAAGGAAAGGCGGATATTTTTGCGCGCCGCCTCCGCCGATTTCATATTGGCGATGGTGGCCACCTGAATGCCGATTTTTCCCGCGAGGGCGGAGACCGCCGTCCCGCAAAGGTAGGCCAGCGCCATGGTGACGTTCAAAAGGATATCATCGGTTTTCCAGATCGGCGAGGGCAGAAAAACGAGGATCAGCACCGCGGCCACACCCGCGAAACGGGCCAACAGCAGGTATTCCCGTTTCAGGAAGGTGTTGGCGCCTCTCATGATTTTGCCGCCGATTTGAAGCACCGTTTGATTATCCGCAGGCTGTTTTTTCACCCAGCGGTACAGCCACAGCGCCGCCAGCATGCCTAAAAGCCCCACGACGAGCGCGGAAAACTCGCTGAGTGTCAGTAGATTCCCCCTGATGTTTTCAAGCAAAGGCAATACAACCCGCCTCCGTTCCGGTTCATTTTATTGACTTGCTGTATTATAAAACGGCCGCGCGGCACTGTCAATAAAGCACGGCGGAAGGCGGCTTGAAACCGCCAACGCCGCGCCCCGAACCGTTGATACGGACGGGGCGCGGCGTTGGCGGGAAGTTGGCGTCAGCTTTCGATCTGCGCTTCGACGAGGCTGCCTCCGCAGTATTTATCCCGCAGTTTCGGTTTTTCGATTTTGCCGGTGGGGTTGCGGGGAACGGCGTCGAAAATCACGCGTTTCGGTCTCTTGTAACGGGGCAGCGGCGAACAGAAATCGATGATATCCTGCTCGCTGAGCTGCCGGCCGGGTTTGAGTTCCACCACGGCGGCGGCGATTTCGCCCAGTCGCGGGTCGGGCACGCCGA
>JAKJCA010000093.1 GCA_022706685.1 Bacillota bacterium | reverse complement strand
GCGCCACGGCAAGCGCGCCGCGCTTTGGATTCCCTCCATTCCGCTTCGCTTCATTCCGGAAATCCAAAGCAATATCTTCCACCAGCAGTTTTCTTCACCGGTGCAGTTGAATTTACAATCGACGAACCGTGAATTTACGGCTCTTTATATACATTATATATTGCATTCACTTTTTTGACCTGTTATAATACTCGGCAAGCGTGCCGAAAAACAACCGAAGCGGGTGGTATTTTGACCGATGAAGTGAAGATGATTTTCGCGCTTGTTCTGTTCCTTGCGACCTATGTGCTGCTTCTTCTGCTGCCGAAGTACAGGGCTTATATCGCCCTCGCGACGGCGGTTGTTTTTGTGGCTGCTCGCGTCATGACGGCGGGCCATATCGTGACCCTCGACTGGATACCCAACTGGAATGTACTGATGATGATTGCCGGGACGATGGGCATCGTATCGCTGTTCATCGAATCGAAAATGCCGGCTCTCCTGGCCGACCTGATTATTGACAAAATGCCCAATGTCAAATGGGCGACACTCGCGCTTTCTCTTTTCGCCGGCCTTATTTCGGCGTTTGTCGATAATGTCGCCACGGTTCTCATGGTGGCGCCCGTGGCGGTGACCATCGCCAAAAAATTAAAAATTTCACCGGTCAATATGGTCATCGCCATCGCGATTTCGTCCAACCTGCAGGGCGCCGCGACACTGGTCGGCGACACAACATCCATCCTCCTCGGCGCCGAGGCGAAGATGAATTTCGCGCACTTTTTCTTTTTCCGCATCAACGAAAGCAGCGCTTTGCGGCCGAGCCTCTTCTGGATTTGCCAGGCCGGCGCCCTTGCCTCCGCGTTGATCCTTCTTTTCCTATTCCGTAAAGACAAACAGCCTATTCACATGGAAGAAAAAACGCAGGTCACCGACTATGTGCCGTCCGTGCTTTTGCTGGGCACCATCGTGCTGCTGATTATCGCTTCTTTCCTTCCGATACCGGAAAAACTGAGGGATGCCATCCCCATCAACGGCATTATCTGCATGACCCTTTTCCTTATCGGCCTGGTCAGAAACCTCGCAAAACGCAGAGATATCGTCAAAACGCTCAAAGAGGTCGACGGGTTTACGCTGCTGCTGCTGTTCTCCCTGTTCGTTATCATCGGCGGCATTGAGGAAGCGGGCATTATCGATAAAATCAGTATGATCATCCAGCATATCAGCGCCGGAAATCTGTTTGTTATTTTCACCATTCTTTGCTGGATTTCGGTCGCGTTTTCCGCGGTCATCGACAACATCCCCTATGTTATGACTATGCTGCCCGTCGTCACCATGCTTGCCAATTCCATGAGTCCGACAGGCCAGGACACCGAGGGCATCCGTTTTGTCATGTACTTTGGGCTCGTCGTCGGCGCGACGCTCGGCGGCAACCTGACGCCCATCGGCGCTTCGGCCAACATCGCCGGTATCGGCATTCTCCGCAAGGAGGGCCATGAAGTCAGCGTACGCCAGTTTATGCGCATCAGCGTCCCCTTTACCTTGGCTGCGGTTATCACAGGTTATATCCTTGTCTGGCTGTTGTTCAAGCCTGCGGGCTTTTCCTGGTTCGGTTAAGCATCTGAAAGCCGAGGCCGGAATCCAAACCCGGTTGATTGGCATGAACGGCGGGCGGCCTGAGGATTTTCCGGCCGCCTGCCGATTGCTTTGCCGGTTCTGTGGACTGCGACCGGCTGTGTTATAATATCCGGTAAAGAAACGCCCGTCTGCGCCGGCGCACCGGCAGGAGCGCGAACAGGCATCCTGAAAGATTCGTTCGGAGGCGTATTTTGTGTGCCGTGTTGTCATAGGGCTCAGCGGCGGGGTGGACAGCAGCGTCGCCGCTTATCTGCTTAAGCGCCGCGGTTATGAAGTCATCGGCGCGTGGCTTCGTCTGGCGGACAGCGACGCAACGCCCGAAAAGGCCCGTGAAGCGCATTCGGCGGCGCAGGCGCTCGGTATCGAATTGGCGGAACTCGACGGCAGGGAACGTTTTGAGAAGCAGGTCATCGCGCCTTTTGTGGCCGAATATGTTGCGGGCCGTACGCCAAATCCCTGTGTGCTGTGCAACCCCGCCGTTAAATTCGGCATGCTCGCGCAATTCGCTGACAGCCGGTCCGCGGAATTCATCGCGACGGGCCATTACGCGCGTGTTGTTGCGGCCCCGGACCGGCGGTTGCTTGTCAAGGCGCCGCACGCCAAAGACCAGAGCTATTTTCTCTATTCGCTGGACCAAAGCCTGCTGAAACGCGTATTGTTTCCCTTGGGCGACTTGACGAAAGAGCAGGTCAGGGTTATCGCGAGCGAAGCGGCGCTGCCGGCCGCCGGGAGCCGCGACAGCCAGGAAATTTGTTTTATTCCGGACGGGGATTACGCCCGCTTCATTCTCGGCCGCATCAAAGAGCCGGCTGTTCCCGGACGGTTTGTCGGCCCCGGAGGCGAGGTGCTCGGAGCGCATAAGGGCGTTTTCCGCTATACGGTCGGCCAGCGCAAAGGGCTCGGCAGTTTCGGCGAGCCGATGTATGTCACCGCTGTCGACGCTAAGACAAACACGGTCATTCTCGGGCCTGCCGGCGCGTGTGAGGGCTCGGCGCTCCGCGCCGGGGATATGCGCTGGTCGGCTTTTGAGGACCCGGGGGTTCCTTTTAAGGCGCAGGTGAAAATACGTTCCGCCGCCCCGCCCGCCGAAGCATGGGTCATTCCCGAACCGGGCGCCCGCGCGGTGATGCGCTTCATACATCCGCAAAGGGCCATCGCTCCCGGCCAGGCGGCGGTCATTTACTGCGGCGATACGCTTATCGGCGGCGGCGTGATTTGTGAAAGGCTGCCGTGACATCCTGCGGTACTCCGGCATGGTGCAGCCGCGGCGCGGATATGATAGAATAAATTGTTACGGCCTTTTTATCGGGAGGGCTTGCCTGTGGACGTTCGGGTGGGAGACGTACTGAAAATGAAAAAAAACCATCCCTGCGGCGGGAACCTGTTTACGGTCTCGAGGATCGGCATGGACTTTCGCATCCACTGCAACAAGTGCGGCCGGGAAGTCATGGCTCCCCGCAGCAAGGTTGAAAAAAACATCAAACAGATTATCCGCGGACAGTCCGGCAGCTGAGCATTCCACATCCGTCCTTTCCGGTCCCTGAAAGGACTATATTATACGGGTATCCCCCTGGAGGCAGCCATGCTTGAAAAACTCAAAAAGGTCGAGGAACGGTACGAAACCGTCAACGCGATGCTATACTCGCCCGGTGTCGCCGCCGACAGGGAACAATACACCGCGCTGCTCAAGGAACTCAAGCAACTCGCCCCCGTCGTCGAAAAGTACCGCAGTCTCCTTGGCGCGCAGAAAGAGTATAAGGAAGCGGAAGAACTCCTTGCCGGCAAGGACCTCGACAAAGACTTCCGCGATATGGTGCTTGAAGAACTCGAACTGACAAAACAAAGAATCGAAACCATAACGGCCGAACTCAAAGTGCTGCTGCTGCCGAGGGATCCCAACGATGACAAAAACGTTATTGTGGAGATACGCTCCGGGGCGGGCGGCGAGGAGGCCTCGCTGTTCGCGGGCGTCCTATTCCGGATGTACTGCATGTATGCCGAGCGCATGAAGTGGAAGACGGAGGTCCTCAACGCCAGTGAAACCGAACTTGGCGGAATGAAAGAAATCAGTTTTATGGTGCAGGGCGACGGTGCTTACTCGCGCTTTAAGTTCGAAAGCGGCGTCCACCGTGTCCAGCGCGTTCCGGAAACCGAGAGCCAGGGCCGGATCCACACCTCGACCGTCACCGTTGCCGTGCTGCCGGAGGCGGATGAGGTTGATATCGACATCAAACCCACCGATTTGCAAATCGACACCTACCGTTCCAGCGGAGCCGGCGGCCAGCATGTCAACACCACCGATTCGGCTATCCGCATTACCCATCTGCCCACGGGCACCGTTGTCGAGTGCCAGGACGAGCGCAGCCAGTATAAGAACAAAGACAAGGCGATGAAAATCCTCCGCTCGCGGATTCTCGAGGCGGAGCGCCTGAAACAAAGCGAAGCCATCGCGGGCGAGCGAAAGTCGCAGGTCGGTACGGGCGACAGGAGCGAACGCATCAGAACCTACAATTACCCCCAGGGCCGTGTCAGCGACCACCGCATCGGGCTGACAATTTACCGGCTCGAAGCGGTGCTCAACGGGGACTTGGACGAAATCATCGACGCCCTTATCACCGCGGATACGGCCGAAAAACTCAACAACGATCAGGCATAGGACGGCGTAAAAAATGAGAACCATTCTCATTGAGGCCAAAAACGAAAACGATGAGGCGGGCATAGCCCGCGCGGGCGAAATCCTGCGCGCGGGCGGCCTGGTCGCCATCCCGACGGAAACGGTCTACGGGCTGGCGGCCAACGCCCTCGATCCCGCCGCAGTGAACAGGATATTCGCCGCCAAAGGCAGGCCGGGCGACAATCCGCTGATTGTCCATGTCGCCGCGTTTGACGAAATCAGGCCGCTGGTAACCCGTATCGGCAAAAAGGCCGAGAAACTCGCGTCCCTCTTTTGGCCGGGCCCTCTGACAATCATTCTGCCGAAATCCGCGGCCGTACCCGGCGAAGTCAGCGCCGGACTCGGCACCGTGGCGCTCAGGATGCCCTCGCACCGGGTGGCGGCTGCCATTATCAAAGCGGCGGG
>JAKJCA010000047.1 GCA_022706685.1 Bacillota bacterium | reverse complement strand
GGAGGAAATACGCCATATAGGCGCTAAAATGGCATAAAATAGGGTCGTATGGGGGCTCAATCTCGAAAATAGTATCGTTTTGCTGCTTCAAGGTTCAAATGGGTTCTTTAATCAGCGGTTCCCTAATTGTAAAAATGTGTACTTCATGTAAACACTCCTTTATCAAATTTCAATATTGCAAGCATGAAAATATTACTATATATTATATAGCCGAACAAGTAATAAATAAAATCATTTGATGGCTGATTGCTTTAAATTCATGCGAAAAAATACAACTAAATGCACAGCGGCCTCACACGGCCGTGGTAAGGGTCCCCGGCATCCTTTTCCATGCAGTGAAACAGCCCGATCATCTCACGGAACGCTTCCTGAACCATAACGTCGTCTTTGAGCAGTTTTTTCCAGTCCGCTCGCTTCCAGTCCTTTTTATATTTTTCCGCCGCCAAGCGGTACCGGCGCGCGTCCAGCAGCGCGCGCAGATAGACGATGCGCCACCGCCACGCTTTTTGTGCCCACGACGGCAGCGCGGCGTCCAATTCCCTCGCGATGTCAAACGCCCTGTCCGAAAAGGCGGTGTCGCAATAACCCTGCTCGGCGACAGTGCTTTGAGTCGTTTCAAAAAGATTGATCAATTCGATAAAACCGGCTGTGTCCCCAAGGCCGAGTTCGTATCGCGCGTACTGCCGCAGCGTCTCCCTCCAGTCCGCTTCTCCGTGCCAATACAACTGCGAGACGACAGCTTTGTTGATATCCTCATAAATGCCTTCGGAGTAAGCAAAGCCGCCTGCCAGAATGCGTGACGCCTGTCCCCACAGCCTTGTGTATCTTTCAGGCAGCGCGGTTGCACCCCAGCCGCCCCAGGGCGAAAGCCCCCACATGCTGATTTCCGGGAAATTGATGACCGGCAGGCCGCCGGGGCTCGGGTTGTCCAGCGGATAGCGCGGGAAATCCTCGTGCGCGTCGGCCAAGATGCAGTCGCACCATTTTTCCTCTTCCAATGAGGCCGCCAGCGCCACCCACTCGCCCTCGTAAGGGGTGTCGAAACACCAGGTCGAGACGCACCGGACGACATCGGGATTGACGACGCGGGCGAGCCGGAAAAGCTGTTTCGAAATCCGGATAAAACCGTTGCCGCCCCAGGGATAACAGCGTTTGCACGCGCAGCCGCCCTCGTCATATGGCCAGGTGATGACCATATCGGGCATATTTGCTCTTAAACCTTCCAATAAGTCCCGGTTATAACGCATAATCAGTTTGTTCGCGCCGGGGATGGAAGGGCACATCATATTGCCGCTGTTGCCTCTGCGCCCTGTGGGGTCCCTGTGCGGGGTGAAACGGTATTCCCGCGGGAACTGAATATAGCCGCTGTTCACCACCAGCGTCGTCGCCGCCTTCATACCCAGGGAATGTACGATTCCGAAGATTTGATTGAGCCGGCTAATCTGCGCTTCGCGCTCGGGGTCGTCCTCGCTTATGATGTCAATCATCGGGAAAATGGCTTTGATATAATTGAAACCCCACAAGGCGAGGTCCTCAATGTAACGGCCGATTTCATCGATAGGCGCAGCGTGGTAAAAATTATGAAAATGCGAGGCGAAATAAACACCCCTTACCGGACACTTCGGTTTTTGCGTCCCGCGCCACCGGCAGGGCTCTGCCGTGTTTTCAAAAAACGCCGTCCCGCGTAAAAAGAAACCCGCAGCGTGTATCAGCCCGAGCAGCCCGCCCGAGGTAATCAGAACGCCGTCCCCGTTGCCGGCAATCGTAAATTCGTCCGCATTCAGCCCGCATATGATGTCAAACACGACGCGAAAGCCCTTCGGCAAAACGCCGATGTTGCGTTCGCGCAGGCGCCGGGCAAAAATCTCCGCCGCGCGCTGCGCGGTTTTACAGGCGGCAACAGGTGAAAAAGCGCTTGTCATACCGGCGTTTCCCTTCGGCACCGTTGAACAAATCATCTTCTGAGGGTTTTCATTGGGTTCGCTTGTCCGGCCCCGCACAGCCGGTTTCTATAAATCCGGGCGACCTCTTTTCGACATTGTTATATTGTATATTTTCAAAGCGTTTCTCCCTGCCGCGCAAAGGTGTTTACAGCGAATTCACCAGCGCCAGGTGGCCGGCGTAAAACGCCCGGACGTCCCCCGCACGCATGAAACCGCCGATAATCGAGGCGTGGTCGCCCGGGAAAGTGTCCATGATATTCCATACGCCCGGCTCGATATTCTCCGGGTTGAACGGCTGCTGCGGCTCGTCGAAAGGCGCCCGCGACGATATCGTGTTGACAATGCCGTCGCTGCCGAACCATTCGCTGCCGTACACGATGCCGCCGGGTGTTGTGCCCGTGGCGAAGCCCATATACACGGCGAAAGGCCAAAACACCGGCTCCGTCAGCGTGCCGGCGGGGAAGCGTATGCCGAGCAGCGGCAGCGGCCGCGTGCAGTCGGTCGGGTAAGAAAAATAATAGATATCCGGCTGTGCCGAAAGGTTTTTGTTGATTTCTGCGGCCCCTTCCAGCATCAGGTCATAGATGCCCGTGTCCGGGCCCAGGCCGTTGCTGAACAGGCGGCTCATGTTGATGGCGTAATCAATTGCGCCAAAGCCGGTCGGGTTGCTGATACCGACATTTTTCTTTTCGCCTGCCGGCAGCAGGCTCCTGAGAACAAAGGCGGCGTCGAGTACCGTCGTGCCGTTATGAGGGGTGGCAAAAGTACTCATCGAGCGTATGAGACCCGTCTTCCCGCCGGTAAAAAGGCCCGAAACACTGCCTGCGCCTGCGGCTTCGATTTCTTCCTGGCAGCCGTCGGCAAGCAGCTGGGCCATCAGGCGTAAGGTGGTTCCGCCGAAACTGTGGCAAAAGAAGTCGATTTTCTCCGCTCCGCCGCCGGGTGTGCCCCAGTCTTTCAGCAGGGCCTTGCCGGTGAAATCCGCGCCGTACCGCGCATGCCCGTTGCGCGACGCATGGGCCGCGCCGTAATCGGTAACGGTGCCGGTCAACTGGGCATACAGTTCGCAAGCCCTGTCCCAAGCGCTGCCGACCGGGTCGACCGACGCCGCGTAACAGGCATAGCCCTGCTGCCGCAGGGATGCGAGCAGGTCGCCGCTGGCCATTCCCCAGTAGGGGAAATAGTCGTTGATTTTATCATATTGGCCGTATCCGCCGTACCCGGCGACAAAAACAGCGGGGTACCGCGCCGCGCTTTTTGCCGAGGCGGCAGGGGACAAAGTCGCTGCGAGCGCGACGACAAGCAGCAGGATCACCGGCCTTTTGGCGTACTTCACGGTTAAAAATCTGCGCATATTTTCATCTCCTTTTTCAAACGCATTTAGAATATCACCGCTATGCCTGAAATTCAAGGAGCGGCGTGGCCGGTGATGGACACCCGCACGCTTGTTATGATATGATTTCTGCGTTGTTTCACCCGCACGGTACGAGCCGTTGCCGCACGGAGGAATTCATGGCCGATAAGAAAACAAACGCCGCGGCAATCGATGCTGGCGTCAGCGACGAGGAGCGCGAGCAGCTCAAGTATGTCCATCAGGACCGGCGCTACGTCGGCACCAAAGAGACCGTGGCGTACCTGCTCAACGATTTTTCCAACAGTTTCAATATCGGCGGTTTCAACAACCGCTTTATCTGGGACGTCGTTAAAATCGACTTCCGGATTTCCGCGTTCATCGGTATTTTTACCGGCGCCTGGGACATCATCAACGACTCACTCATCGGCATGATGGTCGATAAAACGCGCACCCGCTGGGGGAAGTTCCGCCCCTATCTCGTCGGTTTTCAGATTCCGATGACGCTCATCGGCTCGCTGTACTGGCTGATGCCGTTCTTCTTCCCCAATACGTCCGCGACCTATCTGCCCAAACTGATTTTTTATTTTACGTTCAACGCTTTTACCGAGACCGCGGGCACCTTCACGAGTATCGCGCGCACCGGTTATATGACCACCATCACACCGCACCCGAACGACAGGGCGCGGCTGATTATGCTCGCCGAGCTGCTGACCGGCTATATGGGCGAAGACGTTCCCAATATGGTCATGGGCGTACTGCTCGACCTGATCAACAACAACATTATCGGCTGGAAACTGCGCAACGTTTTTCTGGCCATGGGGATGGGCACCGGCATTATCTCGTCTGTTTTCACGCTGTATTTTTTCCTGGTGTCGCGCGAGCGCGTCATGCAGACCATTGAGCGGCCGAGCATCCGGCAGGGCCTCAAAGCGGTGATCAACAATTACCCGATCCTGCTCATCACGCTCTCCAATCTGCTCGGCGGTTTCAGCGTCGGCGCCGGCATCCAGGATTATTTCATCGACGTGCTCGGCTCGGCGTCGCTGCTGACGCTCATCAACTTTCCGTCGGGTTTCAACGGCAGTATCAGTTACGCCTTTGTCAAACCTCTGCGGGCGCGCTTTTCGACCAAAGCGCTCTGGGTGGCGGAGGACCTGTACACCCGTTTCTGGTGGATTTTGGTCTTTATCATCGGCTCGGTCAAGCAGAATTACCGCAAGCGGCTGCTGATGTGCTTCGTCATCGGCGGCCAGGCTTGGTTCGATAAGTGGGCCTTCGGGGTGCGCAAGGTCGTCAACGCGGAGCTGTATAATGAGGCGATGGATTACTGCGAGTGGAAAAACGGCTACCGCATGGAGGCGACCACCAGCGTCGCGCGCAGCCTGCTGCTGAAAATCCAGGGCATCTTTATGGGGTCGGTGCGCAATCTCCTGCTCGATAAAATCGGTTATATCCAGGGCCTGACCATCGGTACCCAGGCCGACCGCACCAAATGGTGGCTCTTTGCCATGAGCACGGGCGTCCCGGTGCTCACGGGCATCCTCGCCGTCATCCCGAAATTCGTCTATCCGCTGTCGGGACACAAGCGCGACAGAATGTACGCGGAACTGCTGGCCCGCCGTCAGGAAATCGCGCGTGACGTCAACTCCGCCGACCCCGAAAAACTCAAAGAACTCGGGCAGCAGGAGCTTGAGGGCAAGTTCGTCCGCC
This sequence comes from Bacillota bacterium, assembly GCA_022706685.1. Classification (GTDB taxonomy): domain Bacteria; phylum Bacillota; class Clostridia; order Oscillospirales; family Acutalibacteraceae; genus UBA1447. The sequence continues at coordinate 15,846 of JAKJCA010000047.1, read as the reverse complement.
ACGACCTTTTTAAGGACTGAGATCCGCTGCGGCCGCAAACGCCGGAATCGGTTGCCCGCGTAAGCGGCAAAGTGATAAAATAACAGCGATAAAACCGGATTGTTCCGGAAGGGGAGACCTCAGCGATGAAAACTTTATTCCGCCGGACTGCGGCCGCCGTCTTGTCGGCCATCCTGCTCACAACCGTATTGCCGCTCTTTTCGGCTTCGGGTTTTACCCCCGGCCACGAAGTGGTGCCGACCGTGCATGTTACCGGCATCGCGTCGCGGGATATTGTCCGTTACCCGGGCACCGATCATGAGGAAGTGCTGTTTCCTCCGACCGCGGACCAAATCATCGCCGCGATGGACAAGCAGACCTGTCTCAGCCTTGCGGCGTTCGCCGTGACCGGTAACTGGGACCGCCTGGCCGACGCGCTGATTCCCGCCGCCAACAAGGTCCTTGCGGGTATCGCGTTCAACCCGGATGGTACGCCCAAACCCGACGTCGGCATCAACTGGTCCTACGGCGAGCCCATCGGATCTTATACCAAGGACAGCCGCTTCGGCTTCTATTACGACTGGCGCCTCGACCCGATGGATATTGCCAAAGACCTTGACCGGTACATCGACTATGTCCGGGCCGGCACAGGCCATGAAAAGGTCAATATCGAGGCCTTCAGCATGGGTTCGGTTATCCTCATGGCGTATATTCAGCAGTTCGGTGATGCGAAAATACAAAATATCGTCCTGTCTGCCCCTGCCTGCAACGGCGTCAAGTGCGCCGGCGAGCCCTTCAACGGCCAAATCGAGTTTTCGCCTTTGGCGATGTGCCGTTACGTTGACACCATGATGAGCGACAATCCCGACCGTGAACTGGCGGCCGCGGTAGCGCAGGTACTCTATAAAACCGGCGTGCTCGGTATCGCCGGCGCTTTTGCCGACGAGTTGGTCGAACAATGCGCCGACCGTGTCTATGAAGAGGTGATGATGCAGACCTTCGGCTCCATGCCCGGGATGTGGAGCCTCATCCCCGACGAGTTCTACGAAGGCGCGAAAGCGAAGGTCATCACCGACCCCGCGCTCTATGCCGGCCTTATTGAGCGCATCGACAATTACCATTACAATGTCCAGCGGAACATCGGCCGTTTTATCGACTCTGCGATAGCGGACGGCATCCATTTCGGCATTGTCGCTAAATACGGCAACCAGATCACCCCCGTTATCGAGAGTTGGGACGAAATGAACGACGCCGTCATCGACACCCGCTACGCGAGTTTCGGCGCCACCTGCTCGACGCTGGAAGGGACGCTCGGCGACGGTTATATTCAAGCGGTCGACGACGGCCACAACCATCTTTCGGCCGACGGCCAGATCGATGCGTCCACCTGCGCCTACCCGGAGCAGACCTGGTTCGTTCGCGAACTTTTCCATATGCACGGCTGCGCCGATTACGACCGCCTGATTACTTATATCCTATACGCTCCGCAGCAGGTGACGGTGTTCGATAACCCGGCTTATCCGCAGTTTCTGCTTTATGACGAGGCGGCCCAAACCCTGTCGCCGCTGACCGCGCCGCCTCAACCCGCGCAGCCGCTATGGGGGATCTTTGGGTCCGACTCCTTCATTTTCGCTCTTGTACGCCTGCTTCGCGCTATCTTTGCGCGCATTTGACTTTCATGCGTCCGTTCCGCAGCGAACGCATATTGCGGCGCAATATCGCGTTGATTTCCAACGGGAAATAATAAACATCATGTTTTGGTCTATACTAAAATGTATGGGCTTTTTACCCTTGATTTGTTCTCCGGAGGTCAATCATGAAGTTCAAAAAGTTCGAAAAGCGCTTGACGGGGTTCACCCTCGCGCTCGTCCTTGCCGCGCAGATGATTTCAATGGCGGCCGTCCCGTCGCATGCTTCCTATACCGGCGCCTTCCAGTTTGATGAAAACGGCAAATTCACCGTCATGCAGGTGGCCGACATTCAGGATGACAGCGACGTCGATGCCCGCGTCGTTTCTGTTTTAACGCAGTCTATCGCGCGTTACAGCCCCGACCTGGTCGTCTTTACCGGCGACAATGTCATCGAAACCATTTTAACGGCATCCAATTTCCGCTCGTCGGTCGACGATTTCCTCGCCCCGCTGCTGCGTACCAATACCAAATTCGCCGTCACCTTCGGCAACCATGACGACGAGGGCATCGGCGCGCCGAGCAAAACCGACCAGTATGCGTACTACCGCTCGGCGGGTGGAAGCAATTTTGTCGACCACGACGTTACGGCGCTCGACGGCGTAGGCAGCGGCGTGATCCCCATCTATCCCTACGGGCAGACGGGCGGTACGCCGGCCTATCAAATCTACCTGATGGATTCGGGCAGCGACCCGTCGAACGGCTCGTACGACGGCTGCTACACCAGCCAGATTGACTATTACTGCCAACGCAGCCAGCAGTATCCTTCCGTCCCCTCGCTGTGGTTTCAGCATGTCATCGTGCCGGATATCTATACGCGCTGCATGACGACTGCGGGCTCGGGTACCGGCTTTAAGGGCAGCGGCTCTTTCAGCGGCAACACCTGGTATCTCGACCCCGCGCGCGTCAATTTTGCCCGGTCTTCGTCTTCGGTGATTTCTGACATTTACAACGAAGCAGCAGCATGCTGCACGACCACCCTTTACCAGTCCGCGGCGCACCGTTCCTCTTCGGCGTACGGGAACAAGACCCTCTACGAGGCCTGGCGCGATTACGGCAATATGAAAGGCGCGTATTTCGGGCACGACCATGTCAACGAGTTTACCTGTACGACGTCCGACGGCATCGACCTCGGCTACGGCGAATGCACGGGCTTGTATAAAACGGTCGGAGTCGTGTCTTACAACGACGACAACCCCGGTGTCAGCATCTATGAGCTTTCCGTCGACGGCTCTTATACCAACCGCTATGTCGCCGAGAGCGACCTGGCCGTTCCGGTCATCGAACCGGGCACCCCGACGGGAAGCTGGCGCTTCTACTGCGCGACCACGCCAAACGGCATAAAATACGGTTTTGACAACGGTACCTACGACGACGTGTATATCCGTTTCTATGCCGGCGCCAACGCGACGGGGGAACTGCTCTACCAATCCCCGGACCTCGGATACGGCAAAACCAACGGCGGCAATTCCGGCAGTATTACCGCCACCGGGGTTCCCACCAGTAAGAAAATCAATTCAATACAGGTCATTCTGCCCGTCGGTACCGACCAATGGGGCTGCGCGCAGGTTTGCGTCTACTATACCCCTTCCGGTGGCAGCGAGCAGCTGATCTGGAATTATGACCCCGACGAAAAAAGTTTCGACGAGGGGACTTTCGTCAACCAGAACATATCATGGTTTCAGAACAACAACCGCACCGTCTCCTTCGACGGCAACGGAGCGGCGGCCGGCGCGATGAGCCCGCAGGATTATGTATGGGGCACCACCGGCCCGTTGAAGGCCAACGCTTTCGTCAGGCCGGGTTATACATTCGGCGGCTGGGCGGTTTCCGCCGGCGGCAGCGCCGTATACCAGGATACGGGCAGTTTCACCATGGGGACAGCAAATACAACGCTGTATGCCAAGTGGACGCCCAATACCTATACCGTTGTTTACGACGGCAACGGCGCGACGGGCGGTTCGACCGCGCCTTCCCAATTTACGTATGGGACGGCAGGGACCCTTCGGCCGAACGGTTTTGTCAACGGCAGCCGGAAATTCAAGGGCTGGGCGACAAGCACGGACGGCGACGCCGTTTTCAGCGACGTTCAGAGCGTTCTCAACCTCGAGACGGGCGGTTCGGTGACGCTTTTCGCCGTCTGGTCGGTAAACCCGGTGCTGGAGCCGAAAACAAATTCCACTTCCGTGGTCGATCAAACGAACAAGTTTATCTACGGTCTTGCGCCGGGAATCAGCCGCGCAGATTTCGAGAACTTGTTTATACAAATCAGCGGGGACGGCGGCCTCGGCTATGCCGCAGCCGGAAGTGTTCTCGGCACAGGGTCCCGGATTAACCTGATTGACACCGCCACCGGTGATACGGCGGCGGCCTACACCATTGTGATTTTCGGCGACGTCAACGGCGACGGCAATATCGACTCCGGCGACGCCGGTAATATTGTTGATTTAGAAAATTATATGACCCATTGGGATCCCCTCAACGACGCGGCCCTCTTCAAGGCGGGCGACGTCAACGGCGACGGCAATATCGATTCCGCAGACGCCGGCCTGCTTGTCGACTGCGAGAACTTCTTGCTCGGCGTCGACCAGGTAACCGGCCTCGCTCACGGCTGATAAAACCGCGGCAAGCTGCTTGCGGAGACACTCATCAATTGGAGGTTCTGGTATGGCTGCGAAAGAAACCTGTTTCGGAGTAATCGGCATCAGCGGCAGGGGGAGGGGAATGCTCGCGGAGCTGCTTTCCGTCGAAGGGGTCAAGGTGACGGCAGTCTGCGATAAATACGAAGACCGCGCCCGCGACGGCGTGGAAATTGTCAAAAAGAAGGCGGGCTATACGCCCGACAGTTACCTCGATTACAGGCAGCTGCTTGCGCGGGAGGATATCGTCGCGGTCCTTTGCTGCACGACATGGATTACCCACAGCCGCATCGCCGTCGACGCCATGCGCGCCGGCAAGCACATCGCTTTTGAAGTGGGCGGCGCCGCGTCGCTCGAGGAATGCTGGCAGATGGTACGTGTCAGCGAACAGACGGGCAAGTTCTGCATGATTCTCGAGAACTGCTGCTATGACCGCAACGAGCTCGCGATCTTCAACATGAAAAAACTCGGCCTTTTCGGCGAGATTATTCATTTGCAGGGCGGTTACCAGCATGACTTGCGCGACGAAATCAGCATGGGCGACCTTATCCGCCACGGCCGCATCCAGAACTTCAGCAACCGCAACGGCGACCTGTACCCGACGCATCAGCTGGGCCCCATCGCCAAACTCATCGACATCAACCGCGGCAACCGTTTCCTCACGCTGAGCTCGATGTCGAGCAAAACCCGGGGTATGCACGAGTGGCTCAACAACTCGCCGGATGTCGACCGTATCCTCGATTCACTTGATATCACCGACGAGCAGGCCGCCTGGTTCAAAGAGAAATACCTCGACTATCATTTTACCCAGGGCGACATCGTGACCACCATGATCAAATGCGCGCGCGGCGAGACGATTTTCCTTATCCACGACTGCATGCTGCCCCGTCCCTATTCGCGCAACTACCGCGTTCAGGGAACCAAAGGCATTTATATGGAGGATAAAGACAGCGTCTATTTCGACGGCGTCAGCCCTCGCCGCCATGACTGGGAACCGTTCGCGCCGTACCGCGACAAGTATGAGCACCCGCTTTGGAAACAGTACGCCGCCGACGGCATTCATGCCGGCGGCCACGGCGGGATGGATTACCTGGTTCTGTGCGCCTTTGCCGAAAGCGCCATCAACGACCTCAAACCGCCCATCGACGTTTACGACACCGCCGCCTGGATGTCCGTCACCTGCCTGTCCGAGCAGAGCGTCGCGCTTGGCGGCGCGCCCGTCGCGGTGCACGATTTCACCGACGGCCTTTGGATTGACCGCGAGCCCTACCGCCGGGGCAAATACTGCCTGGAAGAAGTCTGCACGGACTTTTTCGAATAAAAGGTTTTATTAATAACAAAGCGGGCCCTCCGTTACGGAGAGCCCGCTTTGATGTTCGGCTTATTCTTCTTTGCGCAGCGTCCTGCGCAGGAAGTCGCGCAGCCGGTCGTTCTTCGGGTTGGTGAAAAACTCCGAGGGAGGGGACTGTTCCACGATGACGCCGTCCGCCATAAAGACGACGCGGTCGGCCGCGTCCGCGGCGAAAGCCATCTCGTGCGTGACGACGATCATGGTCATGCCGTCCTCGGCGAGCTTTTTCATGACGTTGAGCACTTCGCCGACGAGCTCCGGGTCGAGTGCGGAGGTCGGCTCGTCAAAAAGCATGACCTTCGGGTCCATCGCCAGCGCCCGCGCGATGGCGAGCCGCTGCTGCTGCCCGCCGGAGAGTTTGCTGGGGTATTCGTTGATTTTGTCCGAAAGGCCGACGCGGCGCAACAGGCTTTCGGCTTTTTCCCTCGCCTCGGCCTCGCCGCGCTTGCGGACCTTCGTCTGCGCGATCATGATGTTCTGCAGCGCCGTCAGGTGCGGAAAAAGGTTGAAACGCTGAAATACCATGCCCAGTTCCAATAGTATGGCCAAACGCTGCTGCTTGGGCATTTTCACCTTGTTGACGTGGCTGCCCTTGTCGCGGTCCTCGATGAGAACGTCGTCGATCCAGATTTTGCCGCTGTTGATCGTTTCGAGGCCGTTGAGCGACCGCAGATAGGTCGACTTGCCCGCGCCCGAGGGCCCGACGATGCAGACGACTTCGCCCGGCTCCACGGTCAGGCTGACGTCCTTGAGCACCTCCAGCGAGTGGAAGCTTTTGCACAGGTTTTCCGTTCGTATCATGGACATAGCCGGCGCTCCTTATTCATAGACCGAAAGCTTTTTCTCAAGCTTGTTGAAGATGAAGGTGAATACCGCCGTGATGACCAGGTAGATGAACATCGCCGGGATATAGACCATGGCGCTCGCCTTGTTGGAGGCGATCATTTTCGTCTGGTAAGTCAAGTCAGTCAGCGCGATGATGGAGACCAGCGACGTGTCCTTGAGCACCATAACGAATTCGTTGCATATCGGCGGGATCATCCGCCGGTACGCCTGCGGGATGACGATAAGGCGCATCGTCTGCCACTGCGTCATGCCCAGCGCCTTAGCCGCCTCCAGCTGCCCCTTGTCAATGGACTGGATGGCGGCGCGGATGATTTCCGCCAGGTATGCGGCGACGTTAAGCGCGAATGCGATCCAGGCGGCGACAAAGCGGCTTTTAATATTCAGCGCCGGGATGAGCATCGGCAAAGTGTAGTAGATGAAGAACAGCTGCATCAGCAGGGGCGTGCCGCGGAAAAAGAAGACGTACGCCGCGCAGGGTTTGCTGATGATTTTTCGTTTGGATATTTTCCCAAGCGCCAGGAAGACGGCCAGCACAAGCGCCGTCAGCACCGACAGGACCGACAGCAGCAGAGTCGTCTGCGTCGCTTTCAGCAGCGACGGCATCCAGCCAATCATCCGTTTCAGGTTTTCCAGCAGCGGGCCTGCCCATTCGGGCAACCGGCCGGCAAGGGATAACAACGCTTCCATCGGCTACACTCCGTCAAGAAGAAGGGCTGCCCCGAAGGGCAGCCCTCCGGTTCATTCGCTTCAGTTAGGGACCACAAGCACCAGACGGTTGGAGATGTAGGGCTCTGTAAGGTTGTATTTGCCCTGGCGTTCCGGCGTAATGCTCACGGCGGACATAATCATATCGAACTCGCCTTTTTCCAGCGCGGCGAAAATACCGTCCCAGGCGGTGTTCTTGAGGACCAGTTCCAGGCCGGTCAGTTCGGCGAATTTTTTGGCCAGTTCGACGTCGAAACCGATTTCGGTGACGCCGTCCTCGGCGAGGTATTCCATCGGAGGATAACCGATTTCCATGCCGACGGTCAATTTGCCCGGCGTGATGGTCTTCAGTTTTGTCAGGTCAAGGACCGGCTTTTCGGTGACGGTGCGCACGCCTTCGGTGACATCATAGGGGAAGTATTTATTGGCCAGCGCCGTCATGGTGCCGTCGAAGTAGCAGGTGTCCACCATCGCTTCAACGATAGCGGTCAAATCGTCGTTGCCCTTTTGCAGGCAGATGCCCATCGGTTCGCCTTCTGTGTTCTTCCAGACGATTTTGCTGACATCGGTGTAATTGGCGGCAACCACTTCATCGACCAGGATGGCGTCGACTCTGCCGAGTTTCAGCTCGTCGTAGCATTGCGTGATCTTCTCATAACGCAGCACTTCAAAGTTGATTTCACCTTTGTCAAGCAGGTCGTTGAGGTATTCGTCGGCCGTCGTCGCGGTCTGGACGGCGACTTTCTTTCCGGCAAGGTCCTGCGGGCTGGCGATGGCGGCGGCAGCGGTTGTCGTTTCTTTCGTTTCCACGCCGTTGTCGCAGGCGGTGAGGGCCAGGGTGGCAAACAAAGCGGCAAACAGGATGCAAAGCGCTTTTTTCATCATGATTTTCCTCCTATACAAATTTTGTATATATTATCATTCATTATACATGAAGTCAATCGCGATAACGGAAATTATCCAATATTTATTTTATTCCGGCGCCGCCGCCCGTGACAGCAAACGGATTTTGTGATATCATTTGTCGAAATATTTATCTCACAAACGGAGGTTTCCGCATGATTGGTCTTGGTATTTGGGAGTGCGATATCGACACGCTGTTCTGGCAGGGCGTCGCGCGCATGAGGATTTATGACGACAACGGCGCCTACGGCTTCGAGTTCGCCGTCCCCGGCGAGCAGCTGCCGGAAATCCGCGTCTACGATGTCGAAACAGCCGAACCCGGCACGCTGACGGCGCATGCCACCTCGGACGCGATCCACGGGAGGGAAACGTCTGTGCGCTTCGATTTTGACGGCGATACCTTCACCGGCTGGCTGAAAGTACCGTTCATGGGCAAAATCCGCTTCGAGAACGGCCGGCGGATTGAAAAATTATAATTATTAGGAGGCAGTCCTATGCGGCGGCTTGATGACGGCGGGGTGGCGGACCTTAACATCGCTTATATCGGCGGGGGTTCCCGCGGCTGGGCGTGGAAACTCATGGCCGACCTCGCGCTGGAACCGCAATTGTGCGGCACCGTACGGCTTTATGACATTGACCGTGAAGCCGCGCGCCGCAACGAACTCATCGGCAACAAACACGCCTCTGCGGCGAATGTGAAAAGCGTCTGGCGTTATACGGCAGTCGACACCCTCGAGCAGGCGCTGACGGGCGCGGACTTTGTCGTGATCTCTATTCTGCCCGGCACGTTTGACGAGATGGAGAGCGACGTCCACGCGCCCGAAAAGTACGGTATCTACCAGCCCGTGGGCGACTCGACCGGTCCCGGCGGTATTATCCGCGCTTTCCGCGCCATCCCGATGTTCATCGAGTTCGCGCAAGCGGTGAAAGCGTTTGCGCCCGACGCGTGGGTCATCAACTACACCAACCCCATGTCGCTTTGCACGCGCGCTATGTACGAGGCGTTTCCGCAAATCAAGGCATTCGGCTGTTGCCACGAGGTCACCGGCATCAAAGCGCTGCTGTGCCTGGCGGTGACGAATATCCTCGGCGAGGACTTTCCGGCGGACGGCGAAGTCGAAATCAACGTCCAGGGCATCAACCACTTCACCTGGGTCGACAAGGCGGCCTACAAAGGCGCGGATTTGCTGCCTGTTTACGGCAGGATGATCGAAGAAATCGATTTCAGGGACCCCGCCAATCCGCTGTCGAAACAGTTCGGCGCGAACGCCGTCAAGTTCGACCTGTTCCGCCGCTACGGCGTTATCGCCGCCGCGGGCGACAGGCATCTTGTCGAATTTCTGCCCCCCTGGTACCGAAAAAACCCCGAGGAAGTCGCTCGCTGGGGCTATTCGCTGACCGCCGTCGCCGACCGCAAGAAGGGCTTGGCCAAACGGCTAGAAAAGAGCGATGCCCTCGCTTCGCAAACCGAACCCTATCAACTCGGCTTTTCCGGCGAGCAGGGCGTGCAGCAGATGAAAGCGCTGCTGGGCATCGAGCCGCGCGTGTTCAACGTCAATATCCCCAACAGCGGCCAAATCGCCAATCTGCCGCTTGGCGCCGTCGTCGAGACCAACGCCCGGTTCTCCCACAACAGCGTGGTGCCCCTGCAGGCCGGCGCCATGAAGCGCGAAGTCCAGAGTCTGGTCGCCCACGTCGTCAGCGTGCAGGAAACGGTGATCGAAGCCGTTTTCACCGCCGACAAGGAACTCGGCTTCAACGCCTTCCTCAACGACCCGCAGATGGTCATCGGCCTCGACGACGCCCGCGCTTTATATGAAGAAATGATAACCAACACCAAAGCGTATATTCCGTGGCTGCCATAATGCCCTGCCGATACTGGAAATCGTATTCCTCATAAAATCTGACAACTGACAACAGTTATTAATATCGTCCCCGGGCGGCCTTTCGACAGCCTGGACTGGCTTCGCCCTAAAGAGCGAAGCCGGTTGCGCTTGCGCGGAAAATAAGCGTGTTCTCCTGCTTCGCGCCGTTTTATCTGGTATCTGGCGTCTGAAATCTGATGTCTGTCTACGCCGCGATTTTGCTCGGGAACACGTCGGGGCCGAAGCCCATCGTCATCGCGGTAAAGAGGGCGATATCCTTGTTTTTCACAACCGCCCCGTTTTCAATGAAGTTGCTTGAACCGTAAACGAACAGCGGCACGTTCGCCGAGGAATGCGAACCGGAGGTGAAGGCGTACTTGCCATTGATATACTGGATAGCGCCCGTTTCATGGTCGGCGGTGACGATGACCAGCGTGTTGCCGTCCGCCCGTGCGAAATCGAGCGCGGCCGCTACGGTTTTATCGAGTTCGGCGACGCAAGCCACGGTTTCGGCAACCTTGTTGGAGTGTGAATTTTTATCGATGTGGGCGCCTTCAATCATCAGGAAAAAGCCATCCTCGTCGCTGTCAAGCAGGCCGATGGCTTTCCCGGCCATTTCGGTCAGCGAAGGCGTGCCGGCAGCCGGCTCGCTTTTCCACAACTGGTCGCCGTTAAACTGGCCGAAACTCTTTTGCCCCGGCGTCAGCGATGCGAGCTCGGCGTCGCTGGCGATGTAGTCATAGCCGAAACCCTCCACGAGCTCCGGCGTAATGTCGGAGCAAGCGGCGCCCCAGATCAGGTCGATGCCCGAGGCGGCCTGCTGACGGGAGATGTCGGCGGTGTTGTCGCGCGAGCTGGTGTGGGCGGAGAAACCGGCAGGTGTTGCGCCGGCGGTCGAATCGGTTGTGACGATACCGGTGCTCATGCCCTTTTCCATGGCCAGCTCCGTCAGGTTCTCGGGGTGCGAAATGAAATCATAGGGGTCATAGGGATAAACGCCGACGCAGCCGTTGGTCGTGCGCACGCCGCAGGAAAGCGCCGTCGCCCCCGCGCCGGAGTCGGTGACAGCCGCGCTTGAGGAACGCGTTTCGCTCTGTCCCCTCAGCGGCATTGTTTCCATTACGAGGCTGAGGCCCAGTTCCTGTTTGGCAAGCGCCAGGTGGTTTTCGCCCATGCCGTCGCCGATAATGAAGATAATGTTCTGCGCCTCATCGCGCGGCGCGGGCGCGGGCAGCAGGCCGGCAAACAGGCTGACGAGCATCATAGCCGCCGTGATGACGGCTGCATAGCCCTTGAAAACAAGCGATTTTTTAAACAGAGCCAATAAAAAATCCATAACGGACACCTCTCTTTGATATTTATTATCCATTATAGTTAATCCGCCACCGGCGGTCAACCGGCCGCGTCCCGAGGGACGCCGGCCAAAATTGCAGGACATCTTGCAAAAACCTGCAAAATTGCTTGATATGGACCGTATCATGATGTAAAATATGCATACAAATGAAGGGAGGACGACATGCCGAAAAGATTGCTTTCCGATATGGAAAAACTGTACCCCACCTTCTCCAAAGGGCAGAAGAAGATCGCGGACTACCTCACCGCGCACTACGACAAAGCGGCCTTTATGACGGCGGCGAAACTCGGCAACACCGTCGGTGTCAGCGAGTCGACCGTCGTGCGCTTTGCGGCGGAACTCGGTTACGAGGGTTATCCGCAACTGCAGAAAACCCTCCAGGAGATAATCAAAAATTACCTTACCAGCGTGCAGCGCATGGAGGTCGATACCAGCCGCGTCAGCGACGACACCATCATCACCAAAGCCCTGACGGCCGATATCGAGATGATCAAAGCCACCCTCGAACAAATATCCGTCAAGGATTTTACCGGCAGCATTGAAACCATCAACAAGGCGTCGAAAATCTATATCATCGGCGTGCGCAGTGCCTCGTCGCTCGCGGGCTTTATGGCGTACTACTTCAACCTGATATACGATAATATCGTGCTGGTCAACTCCGCGCGCGCGAGCGACCTGTTCGAGCAGATTTATAAAATAACGGCCGATGATGTCTGCATCGCGATGACTTTCCCGCGCTACTCCAAACAAACGGTCGGCGCCCTGCGCTATATCCGGGAAACCGGCGCGAAAATTATCTCGATTACCGACAGCAAGATGTCGCCCATCGCCCCGCTGGCGGACCATCTGCTCATCGCGCAAAGCAGCATGGTCTCCTTCGTCGACTCGCTTGTGGCGCCGCTGAGCCTGATTAACGCCCTCATCGCCGCCTGTGCAAGAAGCCGCAGCGAAATGGTCGCCGACCACCTCAAGACGCTCGAAAAAGTCTGGGAGGAATACCACGTCTACCAGACCAGCCACGACGACGAGGAGGAGGAAGCCGCCCGGTGAAACGCCTTGCGGTTATCGGAGCGGGTCCCGCCGGGCTGATTTGCGCCGGCGCCGCCGCACGGCGAGGGATTGACACCACGGTTTTTGAACGCAACGACCGCCCCGCGCGCAAATTGCTGCTGACCGGCAAAGGGCGCTGCAACGTCACCAACAACCGTACGGATATCGAAGGCCTCATTGAGAATGTTCCCGTCAACGGCCGGTTTCTCTACAGCGCTTTTTCCGCCTTTATGCCGGCCGACACCATGGCTTTGTTCGAGCGCCTGGGCGTCAAACTCAAAACCGAAAGGGGAGACAGGGTATTCCCTGTTTCCGACAAGGCCGCCGATATTGCGGACGCGCTGGTTCGATACGCGCGGGAAGGCGGCGCACGTTTTGAAAAAGCGCTTGTTACCGGCATTGAAATACGGGACGGCGCGCTGGCCGGTGTCCTTGCTGACGACGGTAGGCGTTTCGCCGCGGACTGCGCGGTGCTGGCAACGGGAGGGATTTCGTATCCGTCCACAGGTTCCGACGGCACCGGCTACGCGGTCGCAAAACAAGCGGGTCACACCATCGTCGAGCCCAAGCCGTCGCTCGTCGGGCTGGAACTGCATGAAGGTTTTTGTTCCGAACTCAGCGGCCTGTCGCTGAAAAACGTGGAGCTGGCGCTCATCGACAGCCGAACGGGCAAAACCGTCTATGCCGAACGCGGCGAAATGCTCTTCACCCATTTTGGGGTGTCCGGCCCTCTGGTGCTGTCCGCAAGTTCGCATATCAGGCGGATGGAGGCGCGGCGTTATCATCTGCTGCTCGACCTGAAGCCGGCGCTGACGCTTGAAACGCTCGACGCGCGCCTGCTTCGTGAATTTTCCGGGAACCTCAACCGCAATTTCATCAACGCCCTCAACGGCCTGATGCCCAAAGCGCTGGTGCCTGTCATCGTCCGCCTGTCGGGCATCAAGCCCTCTCAGAAAGTCAACCAGATTACGAAAGAACAGCGGTCCGCGCTCGCGCGCCTGCTCAAAAACATCGAAATGACCGTAACGGCTTTCCGTCCGGTCGAAGAGGCCGTTATTACCTCGGGCGGCGTGGACACTTCGCAGGTCAATCCCAAGACCATGGAATCCAAGCTGGTCAAAGGGCTGTATTTTGCAGGAGAGGTTCTGGATGTCGACGCCTATACAGGCGGCTTTAATCTGCAAATCGCGTTTTCGACCGGTTATCTCGCGGGCATATCCGTATGCGCGCGATAAAAACGGGGAGGCACCAATGAGCATCAACATCGCCATCGACGGACCGGCAGGCGCCGGCAAGAGCACCATGGCCAAAGCCGTCGCGAAGGAACTCGGTTATATCTACGTCGATACGGGCGCGCTTTACCGCGCGGTCGGTCTGTCCGCCCTGCGCGCCGGCATCGACCCTTCCGATTCGGACGCCGTGACAGCCGCCCTCGGCTTGATGCGGGTCGAGTTGAAATTCAAGGATGGAGAACAACGGGTTTTCCTCAACAGGGAAGACGTATCCGAAAGCATCCGCACACCGGAGGCGTCGATGGCGGCCTCCGCCGTTTCGGCGATTCCTTCGGTGCGCAAGTTCCTGTTTCAGTTGCAAAAAGACATCGCCGCCGCTCATGACTGCGTCATGGACGGCAGGGATATCGGGACGGTGGTTCTCCCGGGCGCGCAGGTGAAAATATTCCTGACCGCTTCGCCCGAGGAACGCGCGCGCAGGCGTTTCAACGAGCTGAAGGCCAAAGGCATCGCCGCGGATTACGAGAGCGTCCTGGCGGAGATGAAGCAGCGCGACTACAACGACGCCAACCGTGACATCGCTCCGCTGAAACCAGCCGAGGACGCCGTGTTCATCGACTCCACAGGCCTCAACATCGAGCAGTCCGTTGAAAAAATCATTTCCGTCGTGAAGGAGAAACTGCTATGAAAGCCTTTGATTTTTCGGCAGTCAGAACCTACAGGACCTACCGCGTGATGATGCCGTTGCTGTATGTGCTGGGCCGGATGCTGTTTTTTATCCGTCACGTCGGCAAAGAGAACGTGCCGAAAACCGGGCCGCTGATCATCGCCTCGAACCATACCAGCGCGCCGGACCCCGCCTTTGTTTGCACCTCGCGTGTGCGCGAGATTCACTATATGGGTAAAATCGAGTTTTTTGAAAACCCGGTCATCGGTCCCGTCTTTACAAAGTTCAACGCTTTCCCCGTCAAGCGCGGGAGCGCCGACAAACAATCCATCGAGTACGCTGTCAGACTGCTCGGCGAAGGCAGGGTGCTGGGCATGTTCCCCGAGGGCACCCGTTCCCGCGACGGCATCCCGCACCAGGCGAAGGCCGGTGTCGCGCTCATCGCCAAAGCGGCGAAGGCGGATGTGCTGCCCGTGAGCATTTATTCGAAAAAACCGGGCAGGCCGTTTCATCGCGTCACCGTGCGGTTCGGAAAAGTCATTCCCTACGAATCGCTCGGCATGGAGGACGACGGCCCCGCCGCGCAGGTCAGGGAAGCCGCGCGCATCATTATGGACGAAATCACCAAACTTTGGGAGGAAGACCGTTGCCGACAGTAAAACTCGCGTGCAACGCCGGTTTCTGTTTCGGTGTCGACCGCGCGCTGAAAATGGTCAACGACCTGCTCGATTCCGGCAAAAAAGTGCGCACGCTCGGGCCGCTGATACATAATCCGCAGGTCGTCGAGCAGCTGGAAAAACGGGGCGCGGCCATCATCGAAACGCCCGGCGAAGCCGAGAGCGGCTGTGTGGTCGTTATACGGACGCACGGCGTGCCGCGCGATGTGCTCGCTTCTTTTGAGGCGGCAGGCGCCGATATCTGCGACGCGACGTGCCCCTTTGTCAAAAAGATTCAGCAGACCGTCGCGGAAAACTCCGCCCCGGATATTCCCGTGCTCATTGCCGGCGACAGCAATCATCCCGAGGTGCGGGGCATTATGAGCTGCTGCCGGGGGCCTGTTTTCACCTTCAAAACGGCCGAAGAACTCGAAGCACTGCTCGCCGCCGAACCCCGGCTTGCGCAATCCGGGTTCATCGCGGTGGCGCAGACAACGTTCGGGACGGCGGTCTGGGAGGCGTGCAAACAAATCATCAAAAGCAACTGTACAAACGCTGTTGTATTTGATACAATATGTAACGCTACCGGCGAAAGGCAGGCCCAGGCCGAAGCCCTTTCGGCGGAATGTGACATGATGATTGTCATCGGCGGGCGTGAAAGCTCGAACACGGCGAAACTCAGGGCGGTTTGTGAAACACACTGCGAAACACACCTGATTGAAACAGCCGACGAGTTGAGCGCGATCGATTTTTCGCGCTGCCGCGCAATCGGAGTCACGGCGGGGGCATCTACACCCCCGGGCACAATAAAGGAGGTACTTGAAACCATGTCAGACATTTTTGATGACAAATCCGGCATCGCCGACGACGCGGCGCTCCCGGCCGCTGCCGGCGCGGCAGACAGCACGGAC
>JAKJCA010000046.1 GCA_022706685.1 Bacillota bacterium | reverse complement strand
AACCGCCCGCCGGAGAAGCCGAAACCGAGGCGCCCGATCAAGGTCCCGCCGTGCCGGAAGAACCCGCGCCGGAGGCGTCAGAGCCGGCGGGAAGCGAACCGGCTCCCGAGCCCGCGCAAGGCGCCGCGGAACCCACCGGAGCCGTTTCGCCGGGCGCAGCGGCGGCCGAGAGGCCGGAAGCGTCCCCGCCGGAAGACTGCCCTTCCGAAGAAGGCGAGCCCTTCGACGGCTGGGACGCGGTGCTGGCGGACCTGCAGACCGCCTGCCCGGCGCTGACGGGATTCCTGGCCGGCTCCACTGCTCGGCTGGACGGCCGGGTGCTGACCGTCGCCGCCCGCAATAAATTGGCGCCCGGCATGTGCGTAAAGGAAAACTGCAGGCCGGCGCTCGCGGCAAGCGTGGCGAAAGCGGCGGGCGCGCCGCTGAAAGTCGTCGTGAAATTTTCCGACGCCCCCCCACCGAAAAAAGCCGGCATCGACGGTTTTTTAAAAGAGTTTAATATCTGAAAGCCCATCACGAAAGGCGGAATCAGCGCAATGAAAGCACGTATTCCCGGAGCGGACAAGGGTTCCATGATGCAGAAACTCCAGCAGATGCAGGAGGAAATCGCCCGCAGGCAGGAAGAAATCGAAAACAGCGAATTCACCTCCTCCTCGGGCGGCGGCGCCGTCGAGGTGACCGTCAACGGACGCCACGAAGCGGTGAAAATCACCCTGAGCCCCGAAATCGTCGACCCCGACGACATCGAAATGCTCCAGGACCTCATCACGGCGGCGTTCAACGAAAGCGTGCGCAAGGCCGCCGAAGCGATGGAGAAGGCGATAGAACAGGCCAAGGGCGGCCTCTCCATCCCGGGGCTGATGTGATGGCTGCGGATTCCGCTCCCCTGGCCAACCTGATCGACCAGTTTGAGAGAATGCCCGGCATCGGGCGCAAAAGCGCGCAGCGCCTGGCGTTTTATATCCTCAACCTGCCGCGCGAAGCGTCGAAAAAGTTCGCCGACAACATTATCGAGGCGTGCGAAAAGATCCGCCGCTGCAGCGTCTGTTGCGACCTGACCGACCGCGAGCAGTGCCCGGTGTGTTCCTCCCCTTCCAGGGACCGGAGCGTCCTGTGCGTCGTCGAGGACCCGCGCGACGTTTCCGCTTTCGAAAGAACGGGCGAGTACAAGGGCCTTTACCACGTCCTGCACGGCGCGATTTCGCCGATGAACGGCGTCGGCCCCGAGGATATCTGCCTGCGGGAACTCGTCGAGCGCCTCGGGGACGATACCGTCAAAGAGGTCATCATGGCGACCAACCCCACCGTGGAGGGCGAGGCGACGGCGGTTTTTATCTCAAAACTCATCAAGCCGCTCGGCGTCCACGTCACCCGTCTGGCTTACGGCGTCCCCGTCGGTTCGGACCTGGAATACGCCGACGAGGTGACCCTTTCCCGCGCGCTGGAAGGCCGACGGGAGATTTGACTTTTCCACAGACTTTTGCTTTTTCCACAGAGGGTTTTCCCTTTTTTCTACACCGCCGGAAGTGCCCTTAGCAAAACCGCCTTTTTTTCACAGGCCTCTCCACACCCCTTTTTCCGTTTTCCGCGGCGTAAATGAAGGCGCCGGACGTTTTTCCATGCTTTCCACACACACGACTACTACGACTAAATTATTCAGTTATACAAACACTTACCGGGAGGAATTGCTTTGAAATTCGTATGTTCCGCCACAGACATCTCCGAAGCGTGCCAGAACGTCCAGCGCGCCGCCTCGCAGAAGGCGACCATGCCCGCCATCGAGGGCATTCTTATCCGTGCGGAGGAAGGAACGGTCCACTTGACGGGCTACGACCTCGAGGTCGGCATCAAAACGTCCGTCGCGGCAAAAGTGGAAGAACCCGGCGCGGTCGTTATCAACGCCAAATACCTGTGCGAAATTCTCCGCAAACTGCCGTCGTCCCAGGTGCGCATCGAGGCCGACGAGCGCATGATGTCCTCCATCACCAGCGGGGAGGCCAACTTCGGCATCAAGGGCATCTCGCCGGAGGATTACCCCGAACTGCCTTCGGTGACGGGCGGCTATCCCATCGAGATTAAGCAGGGCCTGCTGCGCGACATGGTGCGGCAGACGATTTTCGCCGTCTCCACCAACGAGACGAAACTCGTCCATAAGGGCATCAAGGTGGAGGTGGCCGACAACAACATCAAACTCATCGCCGTCGACGGCTACCGCATGGCCATCCGCAGCGAGGACATTGATTACAAGGGCGAAGAACTGAGTTTTGTCGTCCCTTCCAAAACCTTCTCGGAAGTCGTCAAACTCATCAACGACCCGGAAAAAATCATCAACCTCGGCATCGGCAAGCGGCATATCGTCTTCGACGTGGCCGACTACCAGATCGTTTCGCGGCTGCTCGACGGGGAGTTTTTGAACTACCGGACGATAATCGAACAGAACAACCTCGAAAGCAGCCAGACCACCGTGCGCTTCAAGACCAGGGAGTTTATCGACAGCATCGAAAGGACGGCCCTCGTCATTTCCGACCGCATCAAGACCCCGCTGAAGGTCGCCTTTTCCCCGGGTTCGGTGCGCGTCTCCACCCAGACGGACATCGGTTCCGCCTCCGACCGTTTCGACGCCGAGGTCGGCGGCGCGGCGCTGGAAATCGGCTTCAACAACCGCCTGCTGCTCGAAGCCATGCGCGCGTGCGAGACCGACGAGGCGTATATGAAACTCAACGGGCCCGTCGCGCCGGCTTTTATTCTCCCGCTGCAGGGCGACAGTTTCCTTTATCTCGTGCTGCCGGTGAAAATGAACGCCGCTTCCTGACGCGGGCGCGGGCGGAGGAATATGGAACGCGAAACGGCCGACGTTTTGATTACCACGGGCTTTATACGGCTTGACGCCTTTTTAAAGCTTTGCGCCTCCGTGTCCAGCGGGGGCGAGGCCAAGCATTTCATCCAAAACGGCGCGGTCAGCGTCAACGGCCAAATATGCACCCAGAGGGGCAGAAAACTCACCGCCGGCGATACCGTACGCTTCGGCGGCAAAACCTACCGGGTCGTCTCAGATGAGAATTGACCGCTTTCAGGCAGAAAACTTCCGCAACCTCGCCGCCTTCGCTTTTAAGCCGGGCGGCGGGGTCAACCTTATCCACGGCGAAAACGGCCAGGGCAAAACCAATATTATCGAAGCGCTCTGGATGTTTACCGGCTGCCAGAGTTTCCGCACGCACCGCAGCGGCGAACTGATCGCCCGGGGAGCCGCCTTTGCGAAAATCGAAACGGACTTTTTCGCCAAAGGGCGGCCGCAGAACGCCCGCATCCGCATCGAGAACAAACGCGAGGCCTTTCTCAACGGCGTCGCCCAGCGCACGCCGCGCAACCTGCTGGGCGAATTCCCCGCGGTGGTGTTCTCGCCGGACTCCCTGAGCATCGTCAAGGACGGCCCTGCGGAAAAACGCCGGTTTATGGACATCGCGGTCAGCCAGATCAAACCCGTCTACGCCGCGGTGCTGTCGCGTTACCTGAAAACCCTCGCGCAGCGCAACGCCCTGCTGAAAATGCTCGCCGAGCGCCGCCAGGACCCGAGGCTTCTTGCCGCTTACGACGAGCAGCTGGCCTTGCTCGGCGGCCGTCTTTCGGTTTACCGGCACGAATACGTCGAACGGCTTGCCGAAAAGGCGGCCGGAATCCACCGGGGCATTTCGGCGGGCAGCGAGGAACTCAAGGTCCGCTATCTGCCCTGCGTGCGCTGCGAAGGCGGCACCCAGCAGCAGTATGCCGAGGCCATCGCCGCCGCCCTTTTCAAAAACAGGGAAGCCGACATCCGCAGGCAGGCGACCTCGCCGGGGCCGCACAAAGACGACCTGCAGGTCTGCATCAACGGCAGCTGCGCGAGAAGTTACGGCTCGCAGGGGCAGCAGCGCTCCTGCGCGCTCGCGCTGAAACTCGGCGAAGCGGCCATCATCGAAGAAAGCGCGGGGGAACCGCCCGTCGCGCTGCTCGACGACGTCATGAGCGAACTTGACGCCGGCCGCCAGGCGTATGTGTTCGGGGCTTTCGAACACTGGCAGGTGTTTATCACCTGCTGCGACCCTTCCGCGCTGCTGCGCGCGGCCAAAGGCGCGGATTTTGAAATCCGGGCGGGAACGCTCGCGCGGCAGGAAGAAGACTGACCGTTTTTGAAAAGAGGGGCAAGCGCATGCTGCTGCATCTGGGCAAAGACACCATTATCAATTTCGGCGACATCGTCGGCATCTTCGACCTCGACACGACGACCGTGTCGCCGGCGACGAGGAACTTCCTCGCCAAAGCGGAAAAGGAAAAAAGGGTCGTCAACGTCAGCGCCGAGCTGCCCAAATCCTTTATCCTCTGCGCCGCGAAGGGCGGGAAGACGCTGGTCTATATTTCGCAGATCTCGCCCGCGACGCTGCTGAAACGCACCGGTTTCGTGGAGGGGCTTTCCAAAACCGGGAAGTAACGCCGCGGCGCCTCCCCTTCTTCGGCCCTGCCGGCTTATGATAAAAAACAAAAAAGCGGCCCGCGAAGGCCGCTTTTGATATGCGGTTGAAAGGTGGCCCTGCGGGCTTATTGGGCCGCCGCCGGGTCGGTCCAGTCGAGGGTGTAGGTCGAGGTGCAGTTGTAGCGGAAAGAGACGGGGACCGTTCCCATCTTTTCGAGGGTGCCGACGCCGGTCACCGACGTTTTGACGTCGACGTTTTTAATATAGGTCACGCTCGTGACATGGTCCGTGGCCCTCTCGACGGTGCACTTGATCAGGCAGCCGGTGTACAGCAGGGAGATGTCGCCGACGGTCATATAGGCCTGCGCCTTTTTAAACTCCTGCTTGACGGTCTCGATATCGACGATGTCGAAAGCGTTGCCGATGACGCCCTTGAGCGCCCTGGCTTCCGGCTCGTCTTTAAACCGGATGATGATCTGGTAATAATCGCCGTCGACCAGGCAGCTGGCATAGCGCACGTCGGCGCCGGAAATTCTGCTCGACCAGGCCTGCCCCTTAACGGGGAAGGTGTCCGTGGCGTCCTCGCCGTAAGCGCTGCCCTTCGCGTCGGTTTTTAACATCAGGTCTTTCAGCGTGGGGATGGCGGCCTTCAGTTTGTCGTTGTCGCACGCGACGTTCGAGACGTCCTTCGAAATGCTCGGGGAGACGGCCGGTTTGCCTGTTTTGACGGCGTCCATGACGCGGTTGAAATAGGCGACGGTTTCGTTGACGGAGGCGGGCTGCGGCGTGAGGCTGGTGACCTCCGGTTTGGTCGTGGCGGTGGTTTCCTCCACCTCGAGCGCCGAGCACGCGGCGAAAACCGGGATCATCGCCAGGACCATCAGGGCACATACGATTTTGAGGGCCGTTGTTCGTTTATTCATCATGCGGGTCTCCTTTCAGCTTTGGGGTCTCGCAGCAGCAATGAAATCAAAGGCGATTGGTAAATCAAAAGTGATTATATCATAAAAACGGCCGATTGAAAGCCCGGAAGCGATTTTTTCAAAATACGCCGCCGGCTCAGCCGAAGCCCTTTTCATCAAAAAGAAACATCGTTTCCAGGCACACGTTGATGCCGGCCTCGATGGTTTTCAGGTCGAGGTTGGTCTCGTTGTCCAGCCGGGTGTGGTAATAGCGCGCGGGCGCGGGGTCCATCGCCGCGAGGGCGGCGGCCTGCAAACCCGCCTGCGTGATGGCCGCGGCGTCCGAGGAGCCCAGCGTGATGGTTTTGCAGGGCAGGTTCAGCCCGGCGTTGGCGGCGCCCTCCCGCAGCAGCGCGCAGGCCTGTTCCCCGTTTTTGACGGTGCCGCTCATATCGCGGGTGTAAACGGCCATGTCGTCATAGTCGCGCAGGGTGTCGATGCCCAGGAACATGGTCGGAACCTCTTTGTATTCCCCGGCGTGCCGTTTGGCAAAATCCTTCGCGCCGCGCAGGCCCGCCTCTTCGGACCCGGTAATCAAAACGTTCAGCTGGGTGTTTTCCAGCGCGAGGCCGCAGTCGGTGAGGAATTTCGCGGCCGAGACCGCGGCGAAACAGCCGGTCAAGTCGTCGTTGGCGCCGAGGACGGGCTTCTTCGGGTTGGAAAACCGCGACGCGGCCAGGAACACCGGGATGTAGCCCAGCAGCACGTAGCGCACGACGTTGACGAACGGGCTTTGCGGGCCTTCAAGCGTGAATCCGAGGGCGTAACCGTTGACAAAAGCCGCGACGACTGCCGCCAGCAGGAGCACCAGGCCGCCGACGCCCGCGAACAGGACGATTTTCAGCAGGACGGGGCCGCCGAGATAAGTATAGGTCCACTCGCCGGAAGAGTCGCAGTGGCCGGAGATGATGAACTTGCGCTTGATTTCGCCGGAGGGGTTCTTGACGCCGATGACATTGGCGGAGGTCTTTTTGGGGTAAAAAGGGTCGAGCGGCTGGCGGTAGAACACAAACTCCAGCACGATGAGCAGCAGCGCGACGGCCGCGAGGGCCAGCGTGACCGCCGCCAGGCCGAAATAGAACAGCACGCAGCCGATGACGGCCATATAACAGCAAAGGGGCACCCAGCCGAGGAAGGCGCGGGGATGGACGGCGAATTCCTCCTTGACGACCGTGTCGCAGCAGCCCTCCAGCTCCTTGAAGAAATAATCGTGCGCCTTTTTTTCGCCGTCGCTGCCCGGAAACCGCGGGCCGATGTCTTTGCAGACACGCTTGATGGAACGCAGCGAATAGTTGGCGTACTCCCGCAGACGCGAAGGATAGTTTTTGACACTGTCGGATGCTTTCATGGCAGACTCCTTTTTACAGCCGGCGCGTTTGACATCGGCGCCGGGAAATCATACAATAATCGCTGTTGCCGGAAAAGAGGCGGAGAGGTTTTATGGAAAAAGGGAAATTCGCGCTGATTGTTGCGCTGACGGCGGTATTGATTTTATGCGCCGGCGCTTATATCTTTGTCAGCTGCCGCAAAGAAACGGGAGAAACGACCACGGCGGCGGCCACGACGCAGCAAACGGCGCCGTCGACGTTAAAACCGACCGAAGAACCGACATCCGCCGAGACAACCGCCAAAACCGAAACCACGACGCAGAGCGGAACCGAGGAAAGAACCGGGACGCAGCCGTCCACAAAACCGCAGCCCGTCGACGAGGAAAACCCCTACGCCTACGCGGGCATCAAGCCCGTTGTCATCGACCCGTACGAGGGGGAGTGGAACCTCCTGCTTGTCAACATCAACCGCAGGCTGCCCTTCGATTACGCGGCCGATCTCGCGCAGGCCGCGCCGGGCTACGATACCAAACTCGACGCCAGGGCTGCCCCCCATTACCGGGATATGTTCAACGCCGCGAAAAAAGACGGCCTGACACTGGTGCCCCTTTCGGGCAACCGGAGGATTTCGACGCAGCGGACAAACTTTGAGAACAAAATCGCCTACTGGCAAAACCGGGGATACAGCAAAACCGAGGCCACCCGAAAAGCCGCGCAAACCATTCTTCCGCCCGGCTGCAGCGAGCACAACGCCGGGCTCGCGATGGATATTTGCAGCCTCGACGTCTCCTTCGAAAAGACGGACGAGTTCGCCTGGCTGCAAAAACACGCCGCCGACTACGGCTTTATCCTGCGGTACCCGGCCGGTAAAAAAGACATCACGAAGGTCAATTACGAGCCGTGGCACTGGCGCTATGTGGGGGTCGACGCGGCAAAAGAAATCAAGGCGGGCGGGCAATGCCTCGAGGAGTACCTCGGCCTCGGCTGAGGCTCAATTTCCGGGGCCGGCGCTGTCGCTGCCCTCGACGACGCCTTTGCGGGCGAGCACGTTATAAACGGTCTTCAACAGGATTTTGATGTCGAGAGCCATGGTGTGGTTCTCGACATATTCTTTGTCGTACGCCGCCTTCTGCTCGACGGAAAGGTTGTCGCGGCCGTTGATCTGCGCCAGGCCCGTCATACCTGGCCGGACGGCGTACACGCCGTAGCGTTCGCGCAGCTGATGGATGTCCTTCTCGGCGGGGATCAGCGGACGGGGGCCGACAAAACTCATGGTCCCCTCCAGAATGTTGAACAGCTGGACGATTTCGTCGAGGCTGAAACCGCGGATAAAGCGGCCGAAACGCGTGATGCACGCGTCCGCTTCGTGAAGCTGGGCCGTCGGGACGTTCGGCGTCCCGTTTTTCATGGTCCGGAATTTGCGGATGTTGAACAGCTGCCCGTTGAGGCCGACGCGCTGCTGCTTGTAGAGCACGGGGCCGCCGTCGTCGAGGTAAACCAGCAAAGCGACCGCCAGCATCAGGGGGGCGGCCAGGACGATGCCCAGCAGGCTGAATACGATATCGAACAGTCTTTTCATCGTCTCTCCGGCAAAGTCCGGGAACGGGCGCTCACATCGAACTCCCCGCGCCCCAAAAGATATAGTCCTCAATCAGCAGCGCGCGCGCCGGGGCGCCTTCGAGCCCGGCGAGTTTGACCGGCGGGGCGATGAGGAAATACTCGCCCGGTTCGACGTCCTCCAGGCAGAGGCCTTCGAGGACCGCCACGCCCGCGCCGAGAAAGGCCTTGTGCGGCTTGATTTGATTGCCGGAATAGCCCAGCGACTGCGCGTCCGTCCCGATGAGCTTGACCCCGAGCGACGCCACCGCCTCGGCGGAACTGTCCATAAAAAACGCGCGGCCGCCGCCCTTGACCAGGATGCGCTCGCAGCGGCGCGAAAAATGGTTGTCGACGTACTCCGCGGTGATGATGCCCTCGGGTACCGCCACGACGCGGCAGGGGCCGATAAACGCCTCGAGGGCGACGTCTTCGATGGCCCCGGCGTTTTCGATAAAGTGAAGCGGCGCGTCGGCGTGCGTGCCGCTGTGCACGCAGCTGTACAGCGCCGACAGGTTGCAGTCGTCGCCCGCGCGGATCGAACGCAGGCTCTCCACGCGCGGCGCGGGGTCGCCCGGGTACACGGGGGCTGTGAGGGTATCCGCCGAGATGTCGATAATCACCATGGCGCCGGCCTCTCTTTACTGCTTGCCGAGTTTTTCGAGGGATTCCATTTTCAGGTACGCGTTGATGAAACCGCCGATTTCGCCGTCCATCACGGCGTTGATGTTGCCGACCTCAAAACCCGTCCGGTGGTCCTTGACCAGCGTATAGGGCATAAAAACGTACGAACGTATCTGGCTGCCCCAGCCGATTTCCATCTGCACGCCCTTGATGTCCTCGATTTTGTCGAGGTGTTCGCGCTCCTTGATTTCCATCAGCTTGCTTTTGAGCATGCGCAGCGCGACCTCGCGGTTCTGGTGCTGGCTGCGCTCGACCTGGCAGGAGGTGACGATGCCCGTCGGAATATGCGTAATGCGCACCGCCGACGAGGTCTTGTTGACCTTCTGCCCGCCGGCGCCGCTGGCGCGGTAGACGTCCATTTTAATGTCGTCGGGGTTGATTTCGACATCGATGGTGTCGTCAATTTCCGGCATGACCTCCACCGACGCGAAGGACGTGTGGCGGCGCCCGGAGGCGTCGAAGGGCGAGATTCTCACCAGGCGGTGCACGCCGGCCTCGCTTTTGAGGAAACCGAAAGCATTGTGCCCCTCGACGAGCAGCACCGCGGATTTATAGCCCGCCTCCTCGCCGTCGAGGAAGTCGAGGATGCTCGATTTGAAACCCTGTTTTTCGCTGAAATGCAGGTACATCCTCACCAGCATGGCCACCCAGTCCTGCGCCTCGGTGCCGCCGGCGCCGGCATGGAAGGTGAGGATGGCGTTCTTGCTGTCGTAATCGCCGGTCAGCAGCGTCGCGAGGGTCTGCCGTTCGAGTTCGTCAATGACCGCGCGCACGCCCTGCGCGCAGGAATCCAGCAGGCCGAGGTCGCCCTCCTCGTCGGAGAGTTCGATCATCATCAGCGCGTCGTTGAAGTCGTTTTCCAGCCGGGTATAGTCCGCGATCTTGCTTTTCAGCACGCTGATGCGCTGAAAAACCTTTTGCGAAGCCGCCTGGTCGCTCCAGAAATTCTCGGCCGTGGACTGCGCTTCGAGACGCTCGATTTCCGCCGCCATCTGCTCGAGCCCGAGCGACGCGCGCAGATGCTCGAGTTTCGGCCGCTGGTCCTCGAGCTGCAGGCGCAGTTCTTCAAATTGAAGCATACCGTTCTCCCAAACCCTTAATTGCCGATTTATTATATATTTTTATACCGCCAAAGTAAAGACCGGGGCGCCCCGCCGATTTTCACCCCGGCCGATTGAAGCCAATCGGCCGGACCGATTGAATATTCAAGGGCGATTGGTTATAATGCAAAGGTAACGCCTCGTCAAGGGAGGGACGGACCATCCGCTACAACAACGAAATGTGCCCAGGCTGCCGGTTGTTCTTTAACGTCAACGACGACATCGTGGTCTGCCCCGAATGCGCGACGCCCCAGCACAGGGAATGCTGGCAAAAAAACAACCGCTGCGTCAATGCCGAACACCACGCGCCGGGTTTTGTGTGGACTCCGCTGGCCGTTCCGCAGCCGGAAGAGGACGCGTTTGACCCCGCAAAAGACGAGGGCGTCATCTGCGCCGTTTGCGGCGCCAACAACCCCAAAGACTACGTGGTGTGCGCCGGCTGCGGCAGCGCGGCGGGCGCGCCCGCGCCCGGGCCGACCGGGGCCGCGGACCGCTTCGCCGGGTTCGCCGCGCGCGGCTTCAACCCCGATGAGGAAATCGGCGGCGTCAAGAGCGGCGACCTGCTGCTGTATATCCAGTCCGGCGCCAGAAGTTATATCAACCGCTTCCGCTCGATGGAAAAAAGGGCGAAAAACATCAGCTGGAACTGGGCGGCATTTTTCTTTGCCCCGTACTGGTTTTTCTACCGCAAACTGCTGAAGCCCGGCGCGCTGTTCCTGGGCCTGACGCTGGCGCTTTCGCTGGCGCTGTCGTCGCAGGCAATGAGCATTTACGGCGCCGTCACTTCTCTGGCCGAGGAAATCACCCAATACGAGGACCCCGCGCTCATACCCGACAAAACCATGAAGGCGCTGCAAGACGAGATGCTGAAGTTTACCGCCGTCGCCTCCGCTTTCCTGGTACCCAACACCGCGGCCGCCCTTTGCGCCAACTGGCTGTACAAAAAAAAGAGCATTGAGGATATCAAATCCATCCGCAGGCATGCCGCAAGCGAAAACATTTTCCGCTCCATCACCGTGCGCAGGGGCGGCGTTTCCCCGCTGGCGTTCGCCGCCAGTTACCTGGGGTACAACCTGGTCATCAGCCTGCTGTCGAAACTGTTCAGTTATGTGTAGCCCCCCATATCCGCCAAGACAGGAGTTGCAGCCATGAAAGTCAAAAAAGCCATTATTCCGGCAGCGGGGCTCGGCACGCGCGTGCTGCCCGCATCCAAAGCGGTCCCAAAAGAGATGCTTAACATCGTCGACAAACCGGCCATCCAGTACATTGTCGAGGAAGCCGTCGCGGCAGGCATCGAGGACATCCTCATCATCACCAACCGCGGCAAAGGCGCCATCGAGGACCATTTCGACCACGCTTTCGAACTCGAATGCGGCCTGCGCGGCAACCCCGCCAAAGAGAAAATCCTCCAACAGGTGGAAGAGGTGGCGAACCTCGCCAACGTGTATTTCCTCCGGCAGAAAGAGACCAAGGGCCTCGGGCACGCGATATTGTGCGGCCGCTCCTTTATCGGCGACGAACCGTTCGCGGTGCTCTACGGCGACGACGTCATCATCTCCGAAGACCCCGCCATCGGCCAGCTGTGCCGCGCCTGCGAAAAGTACGGCAAAGGCGTCGTGGGCGTGCAGGAGGTCACCCGGGAACAGATCAAACTGTACTGCTCGCTGGACGTCACACCGCTCGAAGGCCGGGCGATGAACTGCCATAATATTATCGAGAAACCGAAAGACGAGGAAATCATGTCCCTGTACGCCATCCTCGGCCGGGTGGTGCTCCCGCCGGAAGTGTTCCCCATGCTCGAGGAGGGCGTCGCGCGCATCACGCAGGGCGAGTTCTACCTGACCGAAACCATGAGCGACCTCGGCCGCGCGGGCAAACTCATCGCCTACGACTTCGAAGGCGTGCGTTACGACATGGGCAACAAGCTCGGCATCATGAAAGCCAACTGCGAGGTGGCGCTCAAGCATCCGGAGATCGGCGCCGGCTTCAGGGAATACGTCAAACAACTCGCGGCTTCGCTGTAAAAACACCGCCGCGCTCGCCCGGCAAAAGCGTTTTGCCGGGCTCTTTTTTTGCCGCCGGGACGCCGGTTTCCGCCGCGTCCGGGAAGGGCGCGGAGTCCCCGTTTCCGGTTGTATTTTTTTTGCGTTATGCTATACTGTTTTTGCTTCGCGCGAGGTAAAAGCGCGCGCCAAACCGAACCGGAGGGATCAGCATGAAACCGATTGCCGTCGCGTCCAAGGCGGTCAGAAAGTATATTATGAGCCACGGGGAAAAAGCGAGTTTCCGCTCCCCGGCGCCCCTGTTGGCGAGGGGCGTGTTCGACGCCGTCGACAAGCCGGTTTCCGACCGTTTTACCGCTGGTTTCGGCAAGGAGAAAATCATCCCGCCCGACCTGTTCAAGAAGAAATACTATATCGCCGGTTACGGCCCCTATAAACCCGCCACGGGCATCCTGGACCTCCCGTTCGCGCACGCGCTGTGGCTCGACGACAACACGGGCAGGGGCGCGGTGGTGTTCGTGTCGCTCGACGTGGTCGGCTTTATGAACATCGACGTCGAGAGGGTGCGCGGCCGCCTGGCCGCTTTCTGCGCGCAGACCGGCTGCCGCAGCGTCAACGTCATGAGCACCCACAACCATGCCGGCATCGACACCATGGGCCTCTGGGGCCCGCTCCCCCGTACGGGTAAAAACAAAAAATATATGGAAATTGTTTTCGCCGCCATCGACAAAGCCGTCCGTAAAGCGTACGAAGACCGTCGCCCCTGCGCCGCGTGGCTGGGCGAAATCGAGGTCGAGGGCCTGCAGGAGGACATCCGCCTGCCCGAAGTCTACTCCAAAACCCTGACGCGGGTGCGCTTTGTGCCCGACGACGGCAGCAGGGAAATCTACTGGATCAATTTCGCCGCGCACTCCGAGTCGCTCGGCGGTAAAAACACCCTCGTTTCGGCCGACCATCCCTGCTACCTGCGCCGCGAAATCAAAAAAGCCGCCGGGGCGGAGACTTTCTACTGCGTCGGCGCCATCGGCGGCATGATCAGCATGAACAACGACACGGAAAGCCCGGAAACCACGATGAAACTCGGCCGCGACCTCGCCGGTTTCGCGCTGGCGGTCCGCAACGAAACAAAACTCGAACCCGTCATCAACATCCTGCGCCAGGAGTTCTATGCCGAGGCGGACAATTCCGCCCTGATGGCCGCCGCGAGGGCAAAAATCCTCGAGGCGCGCGAATACGGGCTGGGCTGGGCGTCTCTGGGCGTCGGGCTGAAGACGGAGATGAGCTATATCGAAATCGGCCGGCTGCGCCTGCTGCTGCTGCCCGGCGAGATATTCCCCGAACTCGTCTACGGCGGGTACCTCGACGCGGACCATTCCGCCTGCGGAGACCCGCCGTCGTTCAACCCCGAGCCGCTGGCCGTGACGGCGGGCGGGGAGCCCATCGTCGTCATCGGCCTGGCCAACGACGAAATCGGCTACATCGTTCCGCCCAACGACTTTTTGCTTGACAGCGCGGCCCCCTATTTCGACCAGCCGCGGGACCGACTGGGCCGCAGACATTATGAGGAAACCAACTCCCTGGGCCCCAACACCGCGCCGAGAATCGCCGAGATTTTCGCCGATATGATGCAAACGGTCCGCGCAAAAAAATAGAAGGCCGGTTTAATGCGCAGCGAAAGGATGTTCTGCATGATCATTCAGGAGCAAAGAGCCCAGCTCATCAAGAAGATTCTTGAAGACGAAACGATTGCGGCGCAGGAAGAGGAACTGCTGCACCTCCTGCTGCACGAGAACGTGGCGAAAAATGCCGATGTGGAGCACGACAGCAACCTGACGCTCGGCCAGCGCGCCGCGGACGGCGTGGCGCGGTTTGCCGGCAGCTGGGGCTTCATCATCATATTTTTCCTCATGCTGCTGTTGTGGATTGCCGTCAATACGGTGTTCCTGGTCAAGCCCTTCGACCCGTATCCCTTTATTCTGATGAACCTGGTGCTGTCGTGTATCGCCGCTATCCAGGCCCCGATCATCATGATGAGCCAGAACCGCCAGGAGGAAAAGGACCGCCAGCGGGCCAAGAACGATTACAAGGTCAATGTCAAGGCGGAAATCATCGTCGAGGACATCCACGAGAAGCTCGACGCCATCTTTGCAAACCAGCAGCTGCTGATGGAATCGCTCGCCGCGCAGCAGCAAAACCGTCCGTCCTGAGGGTAACGGGATATGCTGTTTCACAATACGTATCTCAATATTTTCGTCAGCGCCCTTTCGGTCTATATTTTCATTATCGCCGCCATACGGATTACCGGGCGCAAGGAACTCAGCCAGCTGTCGGTGATCGACCTGGTCTTTATCCTGCTCATCAGCAACGCCGTGCAAAATGCCATGGTCGGCCCGGATACGACGCTGCTGGGCGGCCTGCTTGCGGCGGCGACGCTGTTTGCCGCCAACTTTATCCTCAAAGAGCTGATTTTCCATTTTAAAAAGGTGGACAAAATCATCCAGGGGCAGGAACTGATGCTGGTCTACGAGGGCGTGCTCAACAAGGAAAATATGAGAAAGGCAAGGATCAGCACCGAGGAACTCGGGGAAGCGCTGAGGGAACACGGGGTGTCGGACGTTTCGCAGGTCAACCTGGCGGTGCTGGAAGTCGACGGCAACATCAGCGTGCTGTCGGAAAACTATCAAACCAGAACCGTTAAAAAATACGAGCCGCGCCGCAGGGCAAAACGAAGGAAATAAGGCCCGGCCGCCGCATCAAACGGGAGAAAAGCATGACAGGCTGCGACATCTGCTTTATTCACAAAACGGGCGCCGTCGATACCCTGCAAACGATGGAGGAGGCGCTGCGCGCCAGGGATGCCGGAGAAAAAGGCTATCTCTGGTTCAACTATTACGCCCCGACCGAGGAAAACCTGATGGTCCTCAGCGAACCGTTCGGCATCCATCCGCTGTCGCTGGAGGACTGCCTGGACGAGGAACAGGTCCCCAAGATCGAGGAATACAAGACCTACGTGCAGGTGCTGTTCAACTGCTTTTCCTACCTTGACAAAACGGTGCGTATCGACGAGGTCAACCTGTTTACCGGAGCCGATTTTTTCGTCAGCGTCACCCGCTGCGGCGAAAACGGCCCGGGGTCGGCCGGAACATACAAAGAGGTTCTGGAAAGAGAAATGCGCAACGCCAAAAACGGGCCGGCTTTTGCGCTGCACGTTATCCTGGATTATATCGTCGACAGGAAATTCGATACCATCGCGGCCGTCGGCGACGACCTGATCGTCCTCGAGGACATCGTTACGGAAAACCACAGCGAGTTCGACCACACCGCCCTCCAAAAAATCCGGCGCTCGCTGATGTCGCTGAGAAAAAGCCTGTTCCACGAGCGGGAGATCCTTGTCAAAATCTGCCGCAACGACATCGACATCATCCCGGAAAGCGCGATGATTCATTTCAACGATATCTACGACCATATCACCAAGTTTTTCGAACTGACCGAAATGAACCACGATATGGTCAACAACCTCATTCAGACGAATCTCGCCGTCATCAACAACGACATCTCGAAAGCGGCCAACGACACCAACCTTTCGGTCAAACGGCTGACGGTCATCACGACGGTGTTCATGCCGCTGACGCTGCTTTCCGGCATATTCGGCATGTCCGAATGGACGATGATGACCGGGGGCGGCGAGAACTGGAAGACGGCCTATCCGCTGTTTTTCGCTTTTCTTCTGATCGTCGCGGCCGTCAATTATGTCATCATCAAGTGGTTTGACAGAAAAAAATGACACACCGGGGGCGAAGGCCCGGGGAGGTATGTTCCGATGAAAAAAAAGTGCAGGAAAGCCATGGCCCTCATCGCCGTGCTGGCGGTGCTCGCGGCCGCGCTGACATCGTGTGACGGGGGCGAAAACCCCGCGACGACGGTCCCGGTGACCGACGCCGAGGCGGGCCGGTGGCAAAACGCCCTGCCCGAGGCGGAGGGCACGACGCTGCCTCAGCTGCTGACGGGCGAAATCAACGACATCATCAGCAAGGCCCTCGGCGAAGGCGCCGAGTGGAAAGGCGATTACGCCGCCCTGAGAGAAGCCCAGCGCAAAGCCGTCAAGGACGCCTTTGAAAAACTGGGCTACGACGTGACGGTGACCGACAGCGGCATCCGCTTTAACCCGGGGGAAAACGGCCTGACGGTCAGCGACGTCTATAAAACAGGGGAAACCGTGTCGGACAAGGTGATTTCAGGCCTGCAAAGAGGGTTTGTCAAAACCTTCAACACTTCGGGCAACGACATCTACTCCGACGCCGTCGCGTGCGGGGAGGACGGCTTTGCCGCGGTCGGCATCTTCGGCACCGCGGACGGCGACTGCAAAGACGCCGATTCCGCCTGGACCGGGGTCAAAAGCATGCTGGTCAGGTACTCCGCCAAAGGCGAAGTCCTTTGGAAAAGCTTCCTCGGCGGCGGCGACGGCGCCACCCTCGTCGCGCTCGACCGGCTCAAAGACGGCGGTTTCGTCGCCGTGGGCCAGACAAAATCCGCCGAGTTCGGGGCAAAACCCGGAAATATGATCGAAGGCCTCATCGCGAAATATTCGGCCGACGGCAAAAAACTGTGGGCAAAAGTCGTGGGCGGCAGCAAAAACGAATATTTCAGCAGCGTCTGCGCCACATCCGACGGCGGCTTTCTCGTCGGGGGCAAAACGGAATCTTCCAACGGCGATTTCCAGGGCCTGCGCGCGGATTCCATCAAGGCGGTCCTCATCAAATACGACGCCAACGGCAATATGCTGTGGAAACGGGCCCTGACCGGCACCATGCACAGCAACATCGAAGGCATCGCGGTCAACGCCGCGGGCGAGATTTACGCCACCTGCGAAACGATGTCCTCCGACGGTTCCCTGACGGGCATCGCCGGCCGCGGCAACGCGGACACCGTCATCGTCAAGTACGATAAAAACGGAAAACCGCTGTGGGTCAACTGTTTTTCGGGCAGCGGCATCGACGAGCTGGTCTACATCGCGGCGGCGCCCGACGGCGGCTGCGTCATCGGGGGCCGGTTCTCCATCGCGGTGTCGGCGGACGGCAGTTTCAAGGATATTCACAACGCCGGCAGTTTCGACGCCTTCCTGGTCAAGTACAACCCCGACGGCACCATCGGCTGGACCAGGTCCATCGCCGGTTTCCTCAACGACCGCATCACCGGCATCGCCGCGGTCGACGGCGGCTACGCGGTGTGCGGCATCTCCGAATCGAGCAACCGCGATTTCGCGCAGCTGGGCAACCTCGGCGAGCAGGACGGCTTCGTGATGCTGCTGAGCGAAGCGGCCGGCAGCACGACGGGCTTCGCCACCGTCGCGGGCAAGGCCGACGACGTGGCCCGCTCCATCTGCGCGTCGCCCGGCGGCAAACTGTACCTCGTCGGAGGCACGACCTCTTCGGACGGGACGTTCATGAACGTTACCCCCGCCGCCAAGAACGGCAACTTCGCCGCTTTCGCCGTGTCGTTCACCTTCAAGAGCGAATAAGGGGACGCGGATATCAAACGAAAAGTGCCGCCGTGAACAAACGGCGGCACTCGGTATTTCGGGCCCTTACAGCACCAGATCTTCGGGGACAAAAGCGCGGTGCACCGAGTCGACGGCGCGGTCGGCGTCTTTGGCGTCGATGAGCACCGAGATTTTGATTTCGCTCGTGGCGATCATCTGGATGTTGATATCCGCCTCGTACAGCGCCTCGAACATTTTGGCGGCCGTTCCCGGGTGCGTTTCCATCCCCGCGCCGACGATGGATATTTTCGCCACGTCCGTGTCGCACAGGACGGTTTTGCCGCGCAGCAGTTCAAACGAGTCGCCGAGCAGCTCCATCGCCGTCTGCGCGTGGTCGCGGCTGACGGTGAAAGCGATATCCTTCGTCCCGTCCCTGCCGACGGACTGCAGGATGATGTCGACGTTGATGTTCTTCGCGGCGATTTTGCTGAAAATCTTGAACGCGATGCCGGGCACGTCCGGGACGCCCAGCACCGATATGCGGGCGACGTTGACATCCTTGGTGACTCCCCTGACGAGCATTTTTTCCACAGAGACGACCTCCTTTACAATAGTGCCGGGCACTCTCTTCATCGAGGAGAGGACCTCGAGCACGACGCCGTATTTTTTTGCCATTTCGACCGAGCGGTTGTTGAGCACCTGCGCGCCGAGCGTCGCGAGTTCCAGCATCTCGTCGTAGGTGATTTCGCTGAGCTTGACCGCCCCTTTGATTTTGCGCGGGTCCGCGGTATAGACGCCCTCGACGTCCGTGTAAATCTGGCAGCGGTCGGCGTGCATCGCCGCGGCGATGGCGACCGCGCTCGTATCCGAACCGCCCCTGCCGAGGGTGGTGATGTCGTCGTATTTGCAAATGCCCTGAAAGCCCGCGACGACGACGATGTTCTTCTTGTCGAGCTCGATGCGGATGCGGTCGGCCTTGACGTTTTTAATCCGGGCGATGCCATAGGCCGACGTGGTCTGAAAACCGGCCTGCCAGCCCAGCAGCGAGCAGACGGGCAGCCCCATCTTTTCGATGGTGATGGCCAGCAGCGCGCAGGACATCTGCTCGCCGGCGGAGAGCAGGACGTCCATCTCCCTGCGCGAGGGGGATTCGTTGAGCTCTTTCGCCTTGGCGATCAGGTCGTCGGTCGTGTCCCCCTGCGCGGAGACCACCACGACGACGTCGTTGCCCGCGCGATACGTTTCCGCGATAATGGAGGCGACGTTTCGCAGCCTGTCGGCGTCGGCGACCGAACTGCCGCCGAATTTTTGCACAATGAGAGCCATAAATACCTCCGGAAAAACAGAATTCTCAATAATCGGTGACGCGTATCACCGAGAGAGGTTCTATGCAGTCGAGCGAATCCAGCGCGGCGAACAGTTCCCTTTCCGTGGCCGCGGCGGTGGTGAACGCCGCGATGCTGCCTTCCGGGTCGAAATACGGGATGCGCACGATCTCGCCGAAAGCGGCGTCGGCGCGCGCGAGCGCGTCCGGGCTTTTGAGCGCGCAGCGGACATACAGGGAAGTCACCGTGTCGAGCCGGTCGACGACGTAGCTGTCGTCGCTGTCGGCCCAGCCGAACAGTTTTTTGCGCTCGTGGTGCTTGGCGCAGTCGATGACGTCGGCGACCACCGCGCTCGCCGTCGGCATTTTGCCCGCCCCGCGGCCGTAAAACACGACGTCCCCCGTCGCGTCGCCGCGCACGAGGATGGCGTTGAACACGTCGTCGACGGAGGCCAGCTGGCTGCTCGAATGGATCAGCGAGGGGCTGACCATCGCCGAGATCCTGCCGTCGGGCAGTTTTTTCGCCCGGCCGATGAGTTTGATGACGCCTCCCCAGGCGTGGGCGCATTCGACGTCGTCGAGCGTGATTTTGGTAATGCCCTCCGTGTAGACGGATTTGGGATAAACGTGTTTGCCGAAACACAGCGAGGCGAGGATGCAGATTTTGCGGCAGGCGTCGTGGCCTTCGATATCCGCCGTCGGGTCCTTCTCGGCGTAGCCGTTGTCCTGCGCGATTTTTAAGGCGGCCTCAAAACTCATGGAGTCGTGTATCATGCGCGTCAGGATGAAATTGGTCGTGCCGTTGAGGATGCCCGCGATTTCGACAATCTCGTTGGCGGCGAGGCACTGGCTGATGGGCCGGATAATCGGGATGCCGCCGCCGACGCTCGCCTCGAAGAGGAAGTTGACGTTCATCTCCTCGGCGGCCGTGAGCAGTTCGTAGCCTTTTTCGGCCACCAGTTCCTTGTTGGAGGTGACGACGCTCTTGCCGGCTTTCAGGCAGGCGAGGACGTACTCGTAGGCCGGGTGCAGCCCGCCCATGGTTTCGACCACGATCTGGACGGCCGGGTCGTTGAGGATGATATCGAAGTCTTTGATAAACACCGCGTTGCCGGGGAGCCCGTCAAAATCCCGGATGTCGAGGATGTACTTGAGTTCCAGCTCTGACTGCGTGCTTTTTTTGACGATATGCTCGTGATGCTTCGCCAGCAGTTCCGCCACGCCGGAACCGACCGTTCCGTATCCCATGATCGCGACGTTCAGAAAAAGCCCTCCTCCCGGGGAATAATACGATATTTTACCATACAAGCGCCGCGGAATAAAGCGAAAATATAAATACCCCGCGGAAAATGCGCTTGCGTTTTCCGGCCGCAAATCGTGATATGATGTTCATTGAAAAATAAAGAATGATTTTAACCGGCCAGTTTTGCTTGCCGCCGCGGCTTCGGCCGAAGG
Source organism: Bacillota bacterium (assembly GCA_022706685.1). Taxonomy (GTDB): domain Bacteria; phylum Bacillota; class Clostridia; order Oscillospirales; family Acutalibacteraceae; genus UBA1447. The sequence continues at coordinate 967 of JAKJCA010000046.1, read as the reverse complement.
AAAAGGGCATCGGCGGCATTTCCGGCGGAATGACTGCCGGCGGGCGGCCGTTGCGCCCCTGCCGTCAAAGGAAAGCGGACGAAGGCCGGTTTTGCCGGTCTTTCTTTTTAATGGAAATTAGTATAAAATGGGTGGCGAAACAAGACGGCGGTGAAACCGGATGACCGAAATCGAAAAAAGAAAACGGCTGCTCATCAACGCCGCTTATGTGGCGCTGATTCTCGGGATTTTCTACCTCTTTGTCAAATACGCCATGTGGGAGGTCTTCCCCTTTGTCGTCGCGGGTTTTGTGGCCACGGCGCTGCAAAAGCCGATTGTCCTGCTGACCAAAAAGACCAAACTGAAAAAACCGCTGGCCTCCGCCCTGTGCGTCGCGGCGCTGCTGCTGCTGGCGGCCGGCGCGGTTTCCCTCATCGGCATCCGGCTCTATGCGGAAATTAAGAGTCTGTTTCACTTCCTCGTCGAAAAATCGAAGGATATCCCGGCAACGCTCGGCGACGCTAAAAACGCCTTGCTGAACGTCGCGGCCCATTTCCCGAAAGCCGTCGCGGACGCGCTGGAAAAACAAATCAACGCCCTGTTCGACCGGCTCGGCAAAGATGTCGGCGCCGGCGGCTTGTTCGGCAGCGGGTTTTCCTCCTGGATGACCAAACCCCTCAGCGGCGTCTGGAGCACCGCCAAGCAGATCCCCACCGCTTTTGTCAGCCTGATCGTCACGATTGTCGCCTGCTTTTTCGTCGCCTTCGATTACGACCGCATTGCTTCGTTTATCAAGCGGCAGTTCAAACCCGACAAGAGGGCGGCGCTCTCGGCGTCGAAAAACATCATGCTCTCCACCCTGGGCAAAATGGCCAGGGCCTACCTGACGCTGATGCTCATCACCTTCTGCGAGATGATGCTGGGGCTGTACATTCTCAGCTGGATCGGCGTCTATACCGGCGGCTACATCGCCGCCATCGCCATCATC
>JAKJCA010000045.1 GCA_022706685.1 Bacillota bacterium | reverse complement strand
GCGGTGCAGCCCGCCGCGCTGAAACTGGGCCAGCTGCTGGCCCCCCGCTACAAAGACGCCGGCATCGTCACGGCCGAAGCGGCCGGGGAAAGGGCGGGCTTTATCGCCGCGGCGCTGATTTTCAGCGCCGCGGGCTATCTGCTGTTCCAGCAGGCGGGCATCTTTGTGCGCGAAAAAATCCCCGCCTCGAGCGGCAAACACACCATAAAAGAAAATTTCTCCCTGATGTGGACCAACAAGCCCTTCCGGCAGATTCTGCTTTCCGGCCTGCTGGGCAGCCCGAAATACCTGCTCGCCCTCGCCGCCATGCCGCTGGTCAGTTATTACTATTCGAGCAAGGACCCGAAAACCGCGCTGATGTATATGGCGCTGCTGGGCGGCGGCATGTTTGCCGGCCAGTTCGCCGCGATGGGCGTTTCGCCCCGGCTGACGGGACGCTTTGAGAAAAAGGATATTTATAATTACAGCAACCTGCTGGGCGCGGTTCCTTTCGTCCTGCTGTTCCTGCTGTATCTCAGCGCGCCGATGAAACTGACCGAGCCCGCCTACCTGGCCGTCTGTTTCGTGCTTTTCGCCGCGGGCGGAGCGTCCAACGGCTTTTCGAGCGTGCTGCAGTCGGTCATGGTCGCCGACGCGGTCGACTACGAGGAATATGTCAGCGGCATACGGCCCGACGGCATCTTCTTCTCCGGGCTGACTTTTATCGGGAAACTGTGCAACGGCATCGCGATCATCCTCAGCGGCATCGCCTACACCATCGTCGGTTTTTCCGATGCGAAGGTGGCGGAGCTCAACGCCTTCATCGCCGCGGGCAATATCCCCCGCCTCGAGGAAAAGTACCAGGTGTATATGGCGACGCTGTTTTTCCTCGTGACGGTCCCGCCCGCCGTCGGGAGCCTGCTGTCGGTCATCCCGACCTGGCGCTACGCCCTGCGCGACGCCGAGCACCGGCGCGTTCTGGACGAACTGAACGGCCGCAGACACGAGGGCGAAGAACGTGTATAATACAACGGTCGGCAAAAAACAACAGACGGAGGCAACCGATGGAACAACGGCTGAGGACCTATTCGGGCAAGGAAAAATATATGTACCTGTTCGGCATGGCCGGGCAGAACATTATTTATAACATCATCGCCGCCTCGCTGGCGTATTACCTGCAGTTTACGATTCTCATCCCCGCAATGGCGGTCAGCGTCATCATGACGCTGGCGAGGGTTTGGGACGCGTTCAACGACCCGATGATGGGGACCATCGTCGACCGGACCCGGACCAAAATCGGCAAATGCCGGCCCTACCTGCTGGCCATCCCCGCGCCTATTTTGGTCATTACGGTGCTGTGTTTCCTGAACTTCGGCTTTTTCGACCCGTCGAAAGAAATGTTCGAAGGCGCCAACGCCCTCATCGTCATCTGGGCCGCCGTCGCCTATATCCTCTGGGGCATGACCTACACCGTGGGGGACATCCCGCTGTGGAGCCTGCCGTCGCTGATGACGGAAAGCAAGGACGACCGGGGCAAACTGCTGGCCCTGGCAAGGATTTTCGGCGGCATCGGGGGCGGCATCGCGCTGCTGGGCGCCCAGCCGCTGGCGCTGATGCTCGGGAAAAAACTGGTGCCCTTCGCCGCAAAGATTACGGATTTCGGCGCCAACAGCGCAGTGACCAGAGAGGCGGCGGGCGAGCGGCTCGGCTTCGTGCTGACGGCGCTGATTTTCGGGGTGCTCGGCTGCGGCTTGTTCCAGCTGGTGGGCATTTTTTCCAGAGAGCGCATCAAACCTTCGAAGGAAAAATACAGCCTGGGCAAAAATTTTTCCCTGATGTGGACCAACAAGCCCTTCCGGCAGATCCTGCTGTCGGGCCTGATGGGCAGCCCGAAGTTCCTGCTCGGCCTCGCGGCGATGCCGCTGGTGACCTACTACTATGCGAGCAAAGACTCGGGGATGGCGCTGATATATATCGTGCTGCTGGGCGGCGGTATGTTTATCGGCCAGTTCGCCGCCATGGGCACGGCGCCCAAGGTGGCCAACAAGTACGGCAAAAAGCATGTCTACAACTACAGCAACCTCGCCGGCGCGATTCCCTTCGCCGCCATCTTTGTGATGTACCAGATTGCGCCGATGTCGCTGACCAGGCCGGTTTTCATCGCTATCAGCTTTGTGCTTTTCATCCTGGGGGGCGCCGCCAACGGCTTTACCTCCGTGATGTCGACGCTGATGATTTCCGACGCGGTCGATTACGAGGAATACCATAACGGCACGCGGCCCGACGGCGTCTTCTTTTCGGGCCAGTCGTTTCTGACCAAACTCAACACCGGCATCGCGACGCTGCTCAGCGGGCTGGCCTATTCGGCGGTCGGTTTCTCCGACGCGAAGGTGGCCGAACTCAACGCCTTCATCGCCGCGGGCAACATCCCCAGGGAAGCGCCGCAGTACCAGAAATTCATGATGATTCTGTTTTTCATCGTTTCCATCCCGCCGGCCATCGGAAGCATTCTTTCGGTCATCCCCACCTGGCACTACTGCCTCGACGACAAGGAACACGAGCGCATCCTCGGCGAACTCAACGCGCGCAGGCACGCCGCCGAGGCGGAAAAAGCGGGGGACGGTTCATGACGCTGAAAATCACCAAAGTGCGGGAAGGCGCCCGCATCCCCGAACGGGCGACGGCGGGCAGCGCGGGGCTCGACCTTTGCGCGTGCATCGACGAGCCGGTGACTGTCGCGGGACGCGGCAGCGCCGTGGTCGGCACGGGCATCGCCATCGCCCTGCCGGGGCCGGAATACGCCGCCTTCGTTTTCGCCCGCAGCGGCCTGGGCATCAAACACGGCATCGGCCTGCTCAACGGGGTGGGCGTCATCGACAGCGACTACAGGGGGGAAATCCGCGTGGGGCTGGTCAACCAGTTCGACGAACCCTACACGATAGAACCCGGCGAGCGCATCGCCCAGCTGATCGTTCTGCCCGTACCGGCCGTGACGGTCGAAACGGCCGACGCCCTCGACGACACCGCGCGCGGCGCGGGAGGCTTCGGCTCCTCGGGAAGATAAAAGAAGCGAACAAGCGAACCGGGGCTCCGGACGATAGCGGAGCCCCGGTGTTTTGTTTTTTACGGAAAGGCCGCTATTCGGACGTGCCCGCCTGCGCGGCGGGGGCGGCGGCCGGCTCTTCGCCCGCTTCGAGCCTGCGCAGGCGGCGCACCTCGAAAAACAGCACAAACGCCGTAATCAGGAACGAAGCGGTATCCGCCGAAGGCAGGGCGAACCAGATGCCGTCCAGGCCGAAAAACACGGGAAGCAGCAGATACAGGGGAATCAGCAGAATCACCTGGCGCAGCAGCGTCATCACGATGGCGACGGAGGCCTTGCCGACGCTCTGAAAGTAGTTGGAGACCGGGATGACGACGCCCAGCAGGGGCAGGCCGAGAAACAGCACCCGCAGCGCCGCCGTCGCGGTGGCGAACAGATTGGCGCTTTCCAGCGCGGAGGTGACGAAAAAGCGCACCAGCAGCTGCGGGACGGCGAGAACGGCGCAGAAGCATACGGCGACGTAGACGGTCGCCAGAATGATTTGTTTTTTGAGCGCCTGCCGCACGCGGGCGTAATTCTTCGCCCCGTAATTGAAGCCGAGAATCGGCTGCAGGCCCTGGTTGAGGCCGAACAGGGGCATCAGGAACAGCAGCGAAAGGCTCGACATGATGGTCATGGCACCGATGGCGTCGTCGCCGCCGTAAAACTTCAGCGTGCGGTTGGCGACGATGGAGACGGCGCTCGCGGCCAGCTGAAGGGCAAAAGGCGAGGCGCCGATGGAAAAGATGCTCCAGAGCGTATTCCACCGCGGCAGGAGATTGGCGCGCCTGATTTTCACCAGACTCTTTTTCGAGAGGATATAGCCCATCACCCACAGGAAGGAAACGACCTGCGAGATGACCGTGGCGATGGCGGCGCCGCGCACGCCCAGGCCGAAGACGAAAATAAAAATCGGGTCGAGGATGATGTTGAGCACCGCGCCGAGCACCTGCGTCAGGGCGGACACCATGGGGCTGCCCGAGCCGCGGATGGAATGGTTGAGCGCGATGCCGGTGGTGACGAACACCGTGCCCAGCAGGTAGGTTTTCAGGTAGGCCGAAGCGTATTCGAGCGTGACGTCGCTGGCGCCGAACAAGCGAAGCAGATTGTCGGCGAAGACGATGCCCAGCACGGTGAGGACCAGCGCGGCCGCCGCGGAAGCGGTGACCGTATTGCCCAGTACGCGCTCGGCCGCCGCCCGGTCTTTGCGGCCCAGCGACAGCGAAATGTTCGCGGCGGCGCCGATGCCGAACAGCAGCGTAAAGGCCAGGCCGACCGAAAGGATAGGGAAGGCGACGCCCAGCCCCGTCAGCGCGGCGGGGCCGATAACCGGCACGCGGCCGATATAAAAGCGGTCGACGACGTTGTACAGGGCGTTGACGAGCATGCCCAGTATCGCCGGGGTCGAAAACCGGAAAATCAGCGGCCAGAGGCTGCCCTCGGCCAGGAGCCGTTCCCTGTCGTTCATCGTTCACCTCGAATACGGAAAAGTCTACCATACTCCGGCCGGCGGGGCAAGGACGGCGGCCGCGGATTTTTGCCGCGGGGCGGTTGACCGTGAAGCGGAGGCGTGGTATTCTTTTTATTGGTTGCGGGCGCAACCAATCGGGAGGGGGCGGCGGCGGCGGAAAATATCATGAAACACATCGACCGGATTTCGAGGGCCGCGGAACTGTACCGCACCGGCCGGCTCGAACCTTACGGCGTCAACGGCCGGCAGAACATCTATATCCAGGCCATCTGCCGCCATCCGGGCATTTCGCAGGACGAGCTGGCCAGGAAACTTCTGGTCAACAAGAGCAACGTCGCGCGCAAAGCGGCGCTGCTCGAGGCCAACGGCTTCATCACCCGCCAAACCAGCGGCGCGGACAAACGCCGGCTGGAACTGTATCCGACCCAAAAAGCGCGGGACCTGCTGCCGGCCATTGACGAGGCGGTCGGCCAATGGAACGACATCGTCTGCGAAGGCCTCGGCGATACCGAGCGCGAACAGCTGCTGGCGCTGCTGAAGCGGCTGTCGCTCAAGGCCGCGCAGGCGGCGGAAGGCGGTGACCGGCCCGCTTGAGAAGCCTCGGGTACTACATCAAGCCCAATGCCGGACGCATCGCGCTGGGGTTGGTCATCAAACTTGCCGGCACCGTGACGGACCTGCTGATTCCGTGGATTCTGGCCTATATGATCGACACCGTCGTGCCGCGGGGCAGCATCGCGGCGCTGCTTTACTGGGGCGGCGCGATGGCCCTTTGCGCGGCCGTTTCGCTGGCGGGCAACATCATCGCCAACCGCATGGCGGCGCGGACCTCCGGCAACATCACCCGGAGGATACGCTACGACCTGTTTGAAAAAATCTCCTCGCTCTCCTGCGAGGGGCTCGACGCCTTTACCATCCCGACGCTGATTTCGCGCCTGACGAGCGACACCTACAACGTCCACACCATGCTCGCGCGCATCCAGCGGCTTGGCGTGAGGGCGCCCATCCTGCTCGTCGGCGGGGTCGCCATTACCCTGAGCATCGACCCTGTGCTCGCGCTGGTGCTTATCGCCATGCTGCCGCTGACGGGGCTGACGGTCTACCTGATTTCCAAAAAGGGGATTCCGCTCTACCAGAAAGTGCAGCGGCGGGCGGACGCGCTGGTGCGCACGCTGCGCGAGAACATCACGGGGGTGCGCGTCATCAAAGCCCTGAGCAAAACGCCCGACGAAAAGCGTCGTTTCGCCGGGGTCAACCTGGCGCTGTACCGGGCCGAAAAAAAAGTGTCGGGCACCATGGCGCTGTCCGGCCCGCTGATGGGCATCTTCCTCAACCTCGGGCTGGTGGGCGTGCTGCTCGCCGGCGCCTACCGTGTCAACGGGGGGATGACGCTGCCCGGCGAAATCATCGCCTTTATGACCTATTTTTCGCTGATTCTCAACTCCATGCTTTCCATCACAAAAATCTTCATCCTCACCTCGAAGGGCTACGCCTCGTTCAAGAGGATTTCGGAAGTGCTCGAGGCCCCCGGTGACCTGGAGGAGGAGCCGGGCGATGTCTGCGACAACGGCTGCCATATCGAGTTCGAGGGCGTGACCTTCGCCTACGCGGGGTCCGGGGCGGGGGTCAAAGACGTCAGTTTCGCCGTCAAACGCGGGCAGACGCTCGGCATCATCGGGGCGACCGGCTCCGGCAAATCGACTCTGGTCAGGCTGCTGATGCGCTTTTACGACGCGCAGTCCGGGTCGGTGCGCATCGGCGGCCGCGACGTCAAATCCATTCCCGCCGGCCAGCTGCATACCAAGTTCGGCGTCGTGTTTCAAAACGACATCCTGTTCGCCGACACCATCGCCGAAAACATCGACTTCGGCAGGAACCTCGGCCGGGAGGCCCTCGAGCGGGCGGCGCGGACGGCGCAGGCGGCGGAGTTTATCGCGGGTTATGAAGACGGGCTCGACCACCGGCTGACCGTCAGGGGCGCCAATCTCAGCGGCGGGCAGAAACAGCGGGTGCTCGTGGCGCGGGCGTTTGCCGGCGAACCGGAAATCCTCGTGCTCGACGACGCATCGAGCGCGCTTGACTACGCGACCGACGCGAAACTCAGGCGGTCGATGGCTTCCCTCCCGCGCGAAACGACGAAAATCATCGTCGCGCAGCGTATCAGCAGCGTCATGCACGCCGATATCATCCTGGTCATGGAGGCTGGGCGGATAGCCGCCGCCGGCAGCCATGAACAGCTGATGGCCGAAAGCGCGGTCTACCGCGAAATCGGCATTTCGCAGCTGGGGGGTGATTTCGACGGATGAGAAAATCACCGCCCCGGCGCTGAAAACCGTGCTGGCGAGGCTTTGGAAATACCTTTACCGTTACAAATGGCTGCTGGCGGCCGCCTTCGTGATGACGCTGGCCGGCAACCTGCTCGCGCTGGCCGGCCCGCGCCTGTCGGGTTACGCCATCGAAGCGCTCGAGCCGGGCAAAGGCCGCGTGGATTTTGACAAGGTGTTTTATTACTGCGCGGTGATGGCCGTGTTTTACGCGGTGTCCGCCCTGCTGTCGTACGCGCTGTCGCTGCTGATGATCAAACTCAGCCAGAAGGTGGCCTACACCATCCGCGAAGACGCGTTCAACAAACTTGCGGACCTCCCCGTCGGCTACTTCGACCGGTTCCAGACCGGCGACATCATCAGCCGCATCACCTACGACGTCGACGTCATCAACGCCTCGCTTTCCAGCGACCTGATCCAGTTATCCGCCAGCGTCATCACGGTCGTCGGCTCCCTGGCGATGATGCTGACCATCTCGCCACCGATGCTGCTGGTGTTCGCCCTGACGGTGCCGGCGAGCATCCTGTTCACGAAATACAGGACAAAAAAGGTCAAGCCCCTGTTCAAAGAACGCTCCGTCAAGCTCGGCGAACTCAACGGTTTTGTCGAGGAAAAAATATCGGGCCAGAAAACGGTCAAGGCCTATAACGCCGAGGAGACGATGAAAAGCCGGTTTGAAAACAAGAACGACCTGGCCGTCGAAGCCTATTACCGGGCGGAATACCTCGGCAGCATGGTCGGGCCTTCGGTCAACTTCATCAACAACATTTCCATGGCGATGGTCAGCGTCCTGGGCACCATCCTCTACCTGTACGCCATGATTTCCATCGGGGATGTATCCGCCTTCATCCTTTATTCCAGAAAGTTTTCGGGCCCCATCAACGAGGCGGCCAACATCGTGACGGACCTGCAGTCGGCCGTCGCGGCGGCGGAACGCGTATTCCGCCTCATCGACGAAAAGCCGGAACCGGCGGACGCGCCCGATGCGCGGGAGGTCGAAGACCCGCAGGGGGACGTGGCCCTTGAAGACGTCAGTTTCGGCTACAACGGCGGCCCGCAGGTCATCCGCCATCTCAGCCTCGAGGCGAAAAAGGGCGCGCTGGTAGCCATCGTCGGGCCGACGGGCGCGGGCAAAACGACCATCGTCAACCTGCTGATGCGCTTCTATGACGCCGACAGCGGCGTCATCCGCCTCGACGGCCTCGACATCCGGGGCGTCACCCGCAAGAGCCTGCGCCTCTCCTACGCCTTGGTGCTGCAGGACACCTGGCTGTTCGAGGCCTCGGTGTTCGACAACATCGCCTACGCCAAACAGGGCGCCACGAGACAGGAGGTCGAGGACGCCGCGCGGCTGGCGGGCATCCACGAGTTTATCGCCGGCCTGCCCAAGGGCTACGACACCGTCCTTGGCGGCGACGGGTCGGACATTTCCGCCGGGCAGAAACAACTCATCACCATCGCCAGGGCCATGCTGATGGACACGAGCCTGCTCATTCTCGACGAGGCGACATCCAGCGTCGACACCAGGACGGAACTGCAGGTGCAGGCGGCAATGAAAAAACTCATGAGGGACAAGACCTGCTTTGTCATCGCGCACAGGCTTTCGACCGTGCGCGAGGCGGACACCATCCTGGTCGTCAACAACGGCGAAATCGTCGAACAGGGCAGCCACGAGGAACTGCTTGAACACGGCGGGATGTACGCGGGGCTTTTCAACGCGCAGTTTGACGGCTGCGCGGGCTGAACGCGACGCCGCCGCCTTTGCGGGAACGCCTAAGAAACGGGCGGGCGCAGAAGGAACCCGATCCTTCCCGCGCCCGCTTTGCCTTGATTTCCGGGTTGACGCGGCGCGGTGACGGGTGATAAAATTACAGTTCGAACTTCCACGGACGGGAGGCCCGAAATGGAAAAAATTCTTGTCCTGTTCGGCGGCGTATCCAGCGAGCACGAGGTTTCGCTCGTTTCCGCGGCGTCGGTCATCAAAAATCTGCCCGGGGACCGCTTCACGGTTATCCCCGTGGGCATCACCGCCGACGGGCGGTGGTACCTCTACAAAGGCGGCCCCGACCAACTGCCCGGGGGCAGGTGGCTCGAGGACCCGACGCTGCTGGCGCCCGCGCAGATTTCCCTGGACCGCGGCAGAAAAGGGTTGCTCGTGTTCGGGGGCGGCCGCTGGGCGCTTGAGGAAATCGACGCGGTCTTCCCCGTGCTGCACGGCGCCAACGGGGAGGACGGGACCATGCAGGGGCTGCTGGAGATATCGGGCCTGCCTTATGTCGGCTGCGGCACGCTCGCCAGCGCGATGTGCATGGACAAGGAAATCACCAACACCATCGCCGACAGCGCCGGCGTCAAACAGGCGAAATGGCTGTCCGTGCGGCAGGCCGAATACCTCGCCGACCCGGAAAAGACGGTACGGGAAGCCGGGGAAACGCTCGGATACCCGATCTTTGTCAAGCCGGCGAACACGGGCTCTTCGGTCGGCATTACCAAGGCGGCAGGCACTGCGCAGCTCGGAGAGGGCATCGAGAACGCCTTCCGCTACGACGCGAAGGTCGTGCTCGAGGCGGCGGTCTGCGGCGCGGAAATCGAGTGCGCCGTCATGGGCAACGGGGAATTGAGCGTGTCTCAACCCGGCGAGATCGTGCCCTGCAACGAATTTTACGACTACGACGCAAAATACGTCAGTTCCGCCAGCCGGCTGCATATCCCGGCGAGAATCGAAGCGGAAGCCGCGCGGCAGGTGCGCGAAACGGCCGGACTGATTTACCGGGCGCTGTGCTGCTCGGGCATGGCCAGGGTCGACTTTTTCGTCGATACGGCGTCCGGCGACGTCTATTTCAACGAAATCAACACCATTCCCGGCTTCACCCCCATCAGCATGTTCCCGAAAATGTTCGAAGCGGCGGGGCTGCCCTATCCCCGGCTTCTGTCGGCGCTCATCGACCTGGCGCTCGAGAAAAAAAGGAAGACCTCTCATGATTAAAAAGAAAAAAGTTATCATCTCCATCACGGACAGGCACGGCATCGACGGGGTCAGCCAGTCGGCGGAAATGACCACCGTCGGGACGCTGTCCGGCTCGGGGGACAATTACTGCCTCGAATACCGCGAGCAGGACGAGGAGATGAAAAACTCCGTCACCACCCTGCGCGTCGAGAATAAAAGGCGCGTGCTCGTGACCCGGAAAGGGGATTACCCCACGCAGCTCGTCATCGAAAAGGACAGGCGGCACAACTGCCACTACAGCACCCCGGCCGGTGAGATGATAATGGGCGTTTTCGCCCGCGAAATCACCTCGCGCATGACGCCGGGCGGCGGGGAGTTGAAAATGAACTTCACCATCGATTTCAACAGCGGAATGGTCTCGGTCAACGAGATGAAAATAACGGTCAGGGAGGCGTAGGCGATGTCCCGGCTTGTCAGGCTTGCCGCAAGTCAGATCAAAACGGCCGTGGAAGCGGCTTACGCCGACGCGGTGTCGGGCGGCGTCCTGCCCGCCGCGGAAACCCCGCCTTTCAAGGTCGAGGTGCCCGCCAACAGGGACAACGGCGACTTTTCCACCAACGCGGCGATGGCCTGGGCGGGGGCGCTGCGGCTGCCGCCGCGCAAAATCGCCGAGGCGCTGCTGGCCGGCATCCGCCTCGAGGGGACGCTGTTCGAACGCTGCGAGGCGGCCGGCCCGGGCTTTATCAACTTCACCCTCGGCGAGCGGTTTTACAGCGGCGTCCTGCTGGAAATCGCCGAACGGGGCGCCGACTACGGCCGTTCGGACGACGGGAAAGGCGAAAAAGTCAACGTCGAGTTCGTCTCTGCCAACCCGACGGGGCCCATGCATATGGGCAACGCCAGGGGCGGCGCGCTGGGCGACTGCCTGGCGGCCGTGCTCGACTTCGCCGGCTACCGGGTCACGCGGGAGTTCTACATCAACGACGCGGGCAACCAGATGGACAAATTCGCCCTGTCGCTCGACATCCGCTACCGCCAGGTATGCGGCGACCCGAACGCGCCCGACTTGCCGGAGGACAGCTACCACGGCGAGGACATCACCGAGCGCGCGAGGCAGTTCGCGGAAATCCACGGCGGCGCGTATCTGTCAAAAAGCGAGGAAGAGCGCAGAAAAGCGCTGGTCGATTTCGCGCTGCCGAAAAACATTGAGGAGATACGGCGCATTCTGGGCATCTACCGCATCGGGTACGACGTGTGGTTTTACGAAAGCACCCTGCACAGCAACGGGGAACTCGCCGAAACGCTCAGGCTGCTCAAAGAGCGCGGCCACACCTACGAGAGCGGGGGCGCGCTGTGGTACAAGAACAAGGAACAGCTGACGAAACAGCTCCTCGCGGCCGGAAAAACGGACGCGGAAATCGAAAAACTCGAACTTAAGGACGAGGTGCTCGTGCGCGCCAACGGCCATCCCACCTACTTCGCGGCGGACATCGCCTACCATCTCAATAAAATCAGGGTCCGCGGTTTTGACCGCTGCATCGACGTCTGGGGCGCCGACCACCACGGCCATGTGGCGAGGCTCAAAGGCGCGCTTGACGCCGCGGGCGAGGACGGCTCGAAACTCGATATTATCCTCATGCAGCTGGTGCGCTTGACGCGCAACGGCGAAGCCGTGCGCATGTCCAAACGCACGGGCAAGGCCATTACGCTGGGCGACCTGCTCGAAGAAATCCCCGTCGACGCGGTGCGTTTCCTGTTCAATATGAGGGAACCCGCCTCGCAGATGGAGTTCGACCTGGGGCTCGCGGTCGAAAACAGCGCCAAGAACCCGGTCTACTACTGCCAGTACGCCCACGCGCGCATCTGCAGTATCCTCAAAAAAATCAGGGCCGACGGCATCGAACCGGCCGAGTGCGGCCACGGGGAGTTGCGCCTGCTCTCGACCAGGGAGGAACGCGACCTCATCCGCCACCTCGGCTCGCTGACCGACGAAATCGCGGCGGCAGCGCGCACCTGCGACCCGGCGAGAATCACGCGCTTCCTGACGGAGCTGGCGACGCTTTTCCACAAGTTTTACACCGAGCGCAGGGTCGCCTGCGACGACGAGGCGCTGATGCAGGCGCGGCTTTTCCTTTGCCGCTGCGTCAGGGACACGATGAAAAACGTCATGGCGCTGATGAAAATAACGGCGCCGGAAACCATGTAACGAGCAACAATACGAGCCGGCACGGAGGGAATATGCGTTCGTCCAAAGACATCATCCGCAAGACACAGCAGTACGGGGCCGCCAACTACCAACCCCACGAAGTGGTCATTGAATCCGCCCGGGGCTTTTTGGTCAAGACCCCCGAGGGCGAGGAATATTACGATATGCTCAGCGCCTATTCGGCGCTGAACTTCGGCCACCTCCACCCGGAACTCGTCGAGGCGGCCAAACAGCAGCTTGAAAAGGTGACCCTGACCTCCAGGGCTTTCCACAGCAGCCTGCTGGGCGAGTTCTGCGAAAAACTCGCCCAACTCACCGGCAAGGAACTGATATTGCCGATGAACACGGGCGCCGAGGCGGTCGAAACCGCCGTCAAAACCGCGCGCCGCTGGGGCGTCGACGTCAAAGGCGTCGCGGAAAATCGGCAGGAAATCATCGTGTGCGAAAACAACTTCCACGGCCGGACGGTCACCGTCATCACCATGTCGAGCGACCCCGCAGCGCGCAGGGGCTTCGGCCCTTACACGCCCGGTTTCGTGCAGATCCCCTTCGGCGACGCCGCCGCGCTCGAAAACGCGGTGACGCCCCATACGGCCGCCTTCCTTTTTGAGCCCATCCAGGGCGAGGCGGGCGTTATCGTCCCCCCGGAAGGCTACCTCAAAGCCGTGCGCGAAATCTGCACGCGGCACAAAATACTCATGGTGGCCGACGAGGTGCAGACGGGCCTGGCCCGGACGGGCAAAATGTTCGCCTGCATGCACGAGGACGTCGAGCCGGACATCTACATTCTCGGCAAGGCGCTCGGCGGCGGCATCCTGCCGGTGTCCGCCGTGGCGGCAGACAAGGATATCCTGGGCGTTTACGAGCCCGGCTCCCACGGCTCCACCTTCGGCGGCAACCCGCTCGCCTGCGCGGTGGCGCTTAAGGCGATGGAAATCCTGGTGCGCGACGATTACCCGGCGCAGGCGGCCGAAAAAGGCGCCTATGTCCTGAGGGAACTGCGCGCCGTCGCCAACCCGGACATCAAAGAAGTCCGGGGAAAGGGCCTGCTCATCGGCGTCGAGTTCAAGGGACCCGCCGCCCCTTACGTCGAGCGGCTTAAGGCCAACGGCGTGCTCGCCAAAGAGACGCACGGGACGATTATCCGCCTGGCGCCGCCGGTCAACATCCCGGCGGACCGGCTTGCCGACGCGGTGCGGCGCGTCAAAAAAGCGTTTTCCCCCGCCTGAACGGCGCGGACATATCCCCCGTTTCCCCGCCCCGCGGCGGGGAATATTTTTGCCCGGCCCGGGGCGGAAACGCGGCGGACCGGGCCACAATATGTTGTGCCGTCTGCCCGTAAAATATACAAATCCGCTAAAAATTTGATACGAAACGCCCAACATAATGGCAAAACAGAAACAATATTACGCGGCTGCGCCATATAATGTATACGGGTTATTTTATAATATACAGGCGAAGGAATCCAATCTTGAAAAGAGGTATCGCTTTGAAAAGACTGTGCAAAAAATCCTTAAGCGTCCTGCTGGCTGTCATGCTTGTGCTGGGCGCGGCGCCGCTCTTCGTTTTCGCGGAGACGGACGACCTTATTACGCACCAGATTGACATTTATGCCAACGGGGCGCCCGTCACGCAGCAGATTGTCCTCAAAGAGGGCGATACGCTGCAGTTGACGGCGATGCTCATCGACTGCAGCATGCCCTCGGGCGGCTATTTCTACTGGGAGAGCGAGACGCCCATCCTCGCCTCGGTGGACCAGAACGGCCTGCTCAGGGCGCACGACAGCTCCAAAGGCGCCATCCTGCGGCTGTGGATTGACAACGAAATCCGGCCCATTCCCGTCGTCGGCGACGCGACGGCGACGGCCATTTACGCGCTGTTCGACGGCATGGACATCGACGCCATGGACGCCGAGGGCATCCTCAACGTCGTCGAAACCGGCGCCAGCGTGCTGCCGGGTTCGCTGACGACGACGCTCATCGACAAGCTGAGAACCATGCTCAACACCATGGATACGGGCATCACCGCCATCCTTTACGACGGCAGCGGCGTCGAAAGGGCGCGCGACCAGGTGCGCGTGCTGGTGAACAAATCGACGGCCATCACCGCCGACTTCTTCCCCAACGGCACGACGATCACCAACAAGGCGCAGGTGCCCAAGACCGTCGAGGTCGGCTACACCTTCCAGCTGCAGGCGGTCACCACGCCGATGCGCCTGCACATGGGCGTCAACTACACCATCAAATCAGGCAAAGACTACGCGACGCTTTCCGACACGGGCCTTGCGACCTTTACGGCGCCCGGAGAAGTGACGCTCATGGCCTCGCCCGACGTCAAGGGCTTCATGGACAACGTGCTGAAATACGCGGCGCTGGTCGGCAATGACCCCGAAGCCATCGCGGGTACGGTCGCCAGCGTGCTGGTCAAACTGGGGCTGCCCATTTCCGAAAACATCGTCAAATACGCCCTGTGGGGCCTGCTGTACCTGGTCGGCACCGAGAACGCCGTCGCCTGGAGCGAAGGCGCGATCACGACCGTGGCCAACTATCTTCTCAAGCTCAGCACCAACGATACGGTGACCGTCACCGTCGTCAGCGACCTGCAGGTGACGAGCTTTTCAATTGCCGGCAACACGACGGTCAACGAAGGCGAAAGCCAGCAGCTGGCCGCGGCGAACATTGTGCCCAAGGGCGCGACCACCAACGGCATCACCTGGTCGGTGGCCAACACCGACTACGCCAAGGTCAGCGGCACCGGCCTGCTGTTCGGCCGCGACGCGCTCTCGGCCACGGGCACCAAAACCACGAGCGTGACGGCCGTCCTCGACGGCGTCACCGTCACGGTACCCGTGACGGTCAAAGGCAAAGCGGTCACGGCGGTGCAGGAGGTCGCGATTACCGGGCCTTCGACGGCCCTCGTCGGCTCGCTGACGCAGATGATCGTCAAGACTTACCCCTCGCGCATCCTGGCGACGGTGACCTGGGGCCTGCTGGCGGACGACGGCAAGACCGAACTGTTCGCCACGGCGACCGCCTCCGCGCAAAACAGCGCGGCGAGCGTCAATAAAAACGGCATCCTTATCCCGCTCAACGGCGGAACCGTAACCGTCATCGCGAAAACGAGCGACACCGTGAAAACCTACTACAAGGTGTTCGTCGGCATCCTCGTGACGGGCGTTTCGATTACCGAGGCGCCGAACGTGGCGGTCAAGGTGCCGCTGACGCAGAGTTATAAGAACGCCAGCGCGTCGCTCCACGCGGTGGTCACGCCGGCCGACGCCACGAACAAGACCATCCTCTGGTCGTCAAGCACCACGGACATCGCCGTCGGCAGCGACGGCGTCTGCTCGCCGACCAAGAATTCCAAATGCTGGGCGGTCATCACCGCCACCACGCAGGACGGCGGCTACCAAGCGACTTGCGTGGTGTCTTTCGCCAACTATCCGGTCAAGAGCGTTTCGCTTGACAAGTCGAATATGGCGCTGTATATCGGCGCGACCGGCACGCTCAACGAATCCATCCAGGCGGACGCGACGCCGGGCATCGGCGCGAGCATTCAGGACGTCTTCTGGACCTCCTCGAACCCGGCCGTCGCCTCGGTCAACAACGACGGCGTCGTCACGGCCATCAAAGCCGGCAACGCCGTGATTACCGTGACGACCATCGACGGCTTCAAAACCGCTTCGTGCGCGGTGACCGTCCGGGCGAACAAGACCGCGCTCAACAACCTCATCGCCCTCATCGAGAACGAAAACCTCAACCCCGGCGATTATGATCCCGCCGACTTCGACGCCTTCCTCGGCGCGCTGGCGGAGGCCTACGCCGTGCAGAGCAACGAACTCGCCTCGCAGCAGGAAGTGGACGCCGCGACCTCCTACCTGGCGGTGAACTTCAACGCCCTCAACGCGTACACCCCGATCCAGTCGGTGCAGATACGCTATAACAACGCGGCGGCGCCGGACTATGTGACCTATAAAGTCGGCACGCTGGAGAATTACGCCAACCAGTCCATGCAGTTCTCCTACGCCCTGACACCCGCGGACGCCGACTACAAATCCGTCACCTGGTCGTCGAGCAATTCCGCGATGAGCGTCGACCAGACCGGCAAATGCAGCCCGAACACCAACAACCCGACCTGGTCGGTCATCACCGTCACGGCGGAAGATTACCTCGGGCACACCTACACCGACAAGGTCAACGTGGCGTTCGCCAGAGTGCTGGTAACGGGTATCAGCCTCAACATCACCTCGGTGCCCAACGCGCTCATCCACAACACCACGCAGCTGACGGCCACCATCACGCCGACGGGCACCCTCGGCATCGGCGCGGCGAGCGTACAGGACGTCGAGTGGACTTCGGACAACCCGACCGTCGCGACCGTCAACGGTTCCGGACTGGTCACCTACGTCGGCCGCGGCGCGGCCACCATCACCGCCCGCACCAGGGACGGCGGTTTCGCGGCGACCTGCGCCGTCACCGTTTCGCTGAATAAAACCGCGCTGCAGACGGCGCTCAACACCGTCAACAACGCCAACCTTGATTATACGCGCTACACGCCCGATACCTGGG
This sequence comes from Bacillota bacterium, assembly GCA_022706685.1. GTDB lineage: Bacteria > Bacillota > Clostridia > Oscillospirales > Acutalibacteraceae > UBA1447. The sequence continues at coordinate 5,132 of JAKJCA010000045.1, read as the reverse complement.
CCGTTCTGGCGGCCGCCCTGATGAGGGCGCAGCAGGCCTATGACGACCCGAATGTCGAGCAGGCCGAAATCGACCAGGCGACGGCGGAACTCAACGCCGCCTACGCCGCCCTGAAAACCTATATCTATGTCAACTCCGTCACCATTTACAAAGGCGATTCGCCGGCGCCCGATTATGTCGCGGCAGAGGTCGGCGACCTGGCCAACTACACCAACCAGACCATTGAACTGTCGCTGCGCATGAGCCCGCTCGACTCGTTCTACCAGAGCATCATCTGGTCCTCGAGCAGTTCCACCGTCAGCGTCGACAGCAACGGCGTGTGCCGTCCCACGCAGAACAACGCCTGCTGGGCCGTGATTACCGTGACCGTGACCACCTATTACGGCAGAACGGTCAGCGACAGCGTCACGGTTTCGTTCGCGAAAAAACCGGCCACCTCCGTGGTGCTTAACCCGACGAGCATCAACGCGAGCATCGGCAACGCGCCGCAGCAAATCGCCTGTTCGGTGAAAAACACGGGCCTGCTGGGCACCTCGGACGCCAACATCCAGAACGTCGTCTGGTCCAGCGACAACCCGAACGCAATCCCGGTCACGCAAAGCGGCGTGGTCAGCTTCCTGGATTCCGGCTCCGCCAACATCCGCGCGACCTCGGTCAACGGCGGCGTCTACGCCGTCTGCACGGTGGTGGTCAGCGGCAACAAGACCGCGCTGGGCGAAGCCATCGCGTACATCGACGCGCAGCACGTCAACGTTCAGGATTACGAATACACCACCAGCACCGCCTTCTCGCAGGCCTACGCCCATGCGGTCGAGGTCTATAACGGCAACACCTTCACCCAGCAGGAGATCGACGCCGCCACCGCCGCGCTGTACGCCACCTTCTCGGCGCTCCAGCCCTACATCCACATGACGGACCTGACCATCCTCTATAACGGCTCTCCGGCGCCGTCGCATATCTCACGCAAGGTGGAACTCTGGCAGATTTACAGCAACCAGAGCATCCAGCTGAGCTACAGTTTCGCCCCGGCCAATTCGATGTACACCTCCATTGTCTGGGCTTCCAACGACAGTTCGCTGAGCGTCGACCAGACCGGCAAATGCAAACCTTCCGCCAACAAGGCGGCCGGCGCGCTGGTCACGCTGACCGCGACGGACCACTACGGCAACAAATTCGTCGATTCCGTCTTTGTCGCCTTCGCCAATTACCAGGTGACGGGCATGACCATCGACAAGACCTCGCTGACAGCCATCGTCGGCGACGCGCCGGTCACCATCACCTCCAGCTTCACGCCGACGGGCACATTTGACGCCAGCGTCAAGAAAACCTACTGGACCTCGAGCAACCCAGCGGTCGCTTCGGTCAACCAGAGCGGCGTCGTCACCTACGTCGACGCGGGCCAGTGCACGATTACCGCCACCTCCTACGACGGCGACTTCTCAAAGACCTGCGCGGTAACCGTACGCGCCAACAAGACCGCGCTCAACAACGCCATCGCCTCGATGCTCGGCTTCAACCTGGATCCCGAAATGTACACCCCCGACAGCTGGGCGGCTTTCGCCGCGGCGCTTGCCGCCGCGCAGGCCGTCAGCGCGGAGGAATTCGCCAGCCAGACCGCCGTGAACAACGCCAGAACCAGCCTGCTGGCCGCGTTTGACGCGCTGGTGGCGTTCGTGGCCCTCAACCAGGTGGGCATCACCTACAACGGCACGCTTTCCTCGGGCTTTGTATCCGTGGACGTGCCGCTGACGAGCACTTACCAGAACAAGAGCGCCCAGCTCGGCTACGCCCTCTTCCCGGTCGACGCGACCATCACCTCCGTGACGTGGTCGTCGAGCAGCGGCTCGATTTCGGTCACCAACGAAGGCCTTTGCCGGCCGACGGCCAACAACGCCTGCTGGGCCGTCATCACCGTCACGGTCAAAGACTATAAGAACAATATCCGCACGGCCAGCACGTACGTTTCGTTCGCCAACTACCCGGTGACGGGCGTCACGGTTTCGCCGTCGTCGATCTCCAACGCGATTGTCGGCGGCAGCGCCACGCTGAGCAAGTCTGTCACGCCGGCCGGAACCCTCGGCGTGGGGGCGGCCAATATTCAGGACGTGCTCTGGTCAAGCGCCGACAGCAGCATCGCCAGCGTGACGCAGGGCGGTGTGGTCAGCTTCAACAACGTCGGCACGGTGCTGATTACCGCGACGACCATCGACGGCGGCTACACCTCGAGCTGCACGGTGACCGTGTCCGCCAACAAACAGACGCTTGCCGCGGCCATCGCGAGCCTGGCGAACTATCCCCAGGCCAATTACACGCCCGCCAGCTGGGCGGCGATGATGACGGTGTATAACGCCGCCGTCGCGGTCAATACCAACCCGCTCTCCACCCAGGCGCAGGTCGACACGGCGACCACCAACCTCATCAACGCCTACGCCGCGCTGGCGCCGTATATTTACGTCACCTCGGCCGCCATCAGCGTCGGCGGGGTCAACCAGAACGGTTTCGTCATCAACAGGGTGCCCGTCGGCACGGCCTTCACCGCCGCGAGCGTCACCCTCGGCGTCATCATCAACCCGGCCAACGCCATGTACCAGACCATCAGCTGGTCGAGTTCCAGCGCCAAGATTTCCGTCACGCAGAGCGGCGTCGCAAAACCGACGCTCAACGAGTCCTGCTACGCGACCATCACCTGCACGGTGACAGACCACTTCGGCAAGACCTACAAGGCAACGGCCGTCGTCGCCTTCGTGCGCGTCGGCACCGCGTCCCTGACGCTCTCGCCCGAGGTCGTCAACGCCAACATCAACGGCGGAACGGTGCAGCTGACCGCCGTACAGACCGGCGACAACGGCGGCACGCCCGACTTCCCGGTCCTGCAGTGGTCCAGCAACAACCCGGCCGTCGCGTCGGTGACGCAGACGGGCCTGGTGACCATCGGCATCGGCGGCCGCGCAGTGATTACCGTGACCACACAGCTGGGCGAGCTGAAGGCGCAGTGCGTTGTCAACGTTTCCATCGACAAGACGCAGCTGGCCGCCATCTGCAACGCGGTCATTTACGCCAACTACCAGGCGAAGGATTATACGGCCGCGAGTTACGCCGCGCTGAAAGCCGCGTTGGAGCACGGCATCGCCGTCTACGCCGATAAGAACGCGGACCAGACGCAGGTCGACGCCGCCACCGCCGCGCTGACCCAGGCCAGGAACAACCTGGTGCCGCGCACGCCGCTGACCGGCGTCGATATCCTCTACAACAGCGCGTCGGCGCCCGCCTTCATCTCCTACAAAGTGCCGCTGACCTCCACCTACAACTCCTGCAGCGTACAGCTGGGCGCCGCGTTCCTGCCGGCGGCGGGCGAATACCAGAGCGCCGTCTGGGCTTCGAGCAGCTCCAGCATCACGGTCGACCAGACCGGCAAATGCTCGCCGTCCGAAAACAAAGCCGGCGCCGCGCTCATCACGTTCACCGCGACCGACAGCACCGGCAAAACCTTCACCGACTCCGTCTGGGTCGCCTTCGCCAACATCCAGGCCACCGGCGTGACGCTTGACAAAACCACGCTGAGCTTCGCCATCGGCGGCGCCTCGCAGAAGATTACGCCCGAAATCGCGCCCAAAGGCGTGCTCGGTGTCGGCGCGGCCAGCGTACAGGGCGTCCACTGGACCACCAGCAACGCCTCCGTCGCCGTGGTCGACGCCTCGGGCAACGTTTCCCCGGTCGGCGTCGGCAGCGCGACGATTACCTGCTACACCGACGACGGCGGCAAGACCGCGACCTGCGCGGTCACGGTCACCGGCCCCATCGTCACCGCCGCGAGCGGAACGACTACGGTTATTAACAATGCCAAAAAGATTATTTACGGCATCCCCGAAGGCAGCACGAACCTCAACAGCCTGATTTCCTCGACGGGCGGCACGCTGGTCTTTACGCCGACGCCGAACGGCTACGGCACCGGAACGATCGTAGAGCTGAAGGTCAACGGCGTCACCATCGCCGCCTATACCGTCATCATCTTCGGCGACGGCAACGGCGACGGCCGTGTGGACGCCGGCGACGCGGTCATGGCCATCCTCAGCGAGAACTACAGGCTCGAACTCAACGCCACGCAGGCCTACGCGCTCGACGTCAACGGCGACGGCAACGTCGACTCCAACGACGCCGGCAGGATTTTGGACGCCGGCCTGTTCATCGACACCATCGACCAGGCGCATCCCTACTGATGAACCCATGCAAGAGCCGCCGTGACCGAAAGTCACGGCGGCTCCTCTTTTTTCACGGCCCTTTGCCGGTTAAACGATTTCCACCCCGGCCGCGGCGCAGACTCTGCGCACCACGCGCTCGTCGGGCCGGACGGACAGTGTCGCGGCGAACGAACGGAGGGTCTGCTCGAAATCGCCGCCCTTGAGCGCCTTAAGGCAGGCGCCGCGCAGGGAGTAGTAAGTCTCTTCGCTTAAGAAAAGGTCGCCCTTTACGATCAGATAAATACAGTCGCTGCCCGCCTCATCCGGGACAAAGACCGCCGCCCTGCCTTTTTTCAAGGCGTAGGCGGCCTCGAAAAAGCCTTTCGGATAGGCGCTGCCGGCGGAACCGACCACGGTCAGGCCGATTTCCTGTTCTCCGCCGTCCTGCCGGGCAAGGATATCTTCCGCCGCTTCTTCCAAAGGCGTGCCGGCATTGACCGCATCGGCGATGCGTTGAAAACGCTTCGTGAGCGCCTCCGCTTCGGCGGGGGTCATACGGATCTGCGTCCCGTCCTCGGCCTGGGTGAAAAGATAGCCGTTGACGATTTGAACGGCCGCGTAATGCTCCGCAAAATAGGTTTCGAGTTCCCGCTCCAGCACCGCCGCGGTGCCGCCGGTATCGTAAATGCTCTTAAATAGCCGCTCGCGGCGCGCCCGGGCCGTCTCGACGGCGGTAATCGTCTGCTTTGTCAAGCCGATGGCTTCATAATGGGCCGAAAACAGCCGCCACTCGGCGTCGGTCTTTTCCGCGGCGGCCGTTTTTTCCAGCGTGTCGAGCGACAGGCCGGCGCGCGTGAACAGGGTATTGACGGCGACATATTCGGCGCAAAGGTCCAGCGCCTTGTTTTTGATATCGGCGGCCGTGCCGCGCACGGTCAGGCCGAAAGAGGCGGG
>JAKJCA010000044.1 GCA_022706685.1 Bacillota bacterium | reverse complement strand
AATCCATCAAATAAATAATATATCTGAAATAACAACCATTTTGTGTACAATACAGCTGCATGGTTTACTATAGTGCTGAAATATCATTTCAATCTGTTATTTCTCTGCCGCTTTTGAACCGAAACACGATACTGCCATCCCGCTGAACGATTGCGATGTCGAGCAGCGTAATCCAAAGCCGTTCGTTCCATTCGGGCACGGTCAGCGGCTGCTTTTTCAGCGTTGTGATAAAAGCGCTGATTTCATTGCTTTTTCGCATCCGCATTTCTATTTCCTTTTCAAGTGTGGTGTAGCGTTCAAGAGCGGCATTATAGCGTTTTTCGATGCGTTCGGTTTCCAGTGCGTAGGCTTCCTGCGACTGGGCAACCGAGGCATTCTTTTTTATGTGTGCCTGCATGAGCTCGGACACGACCGCCATTTCATCCTGTTCCTGTTGCATTTCGGCATCAAGTGCTGTAGTGTCGCAGAGTGTCTGCCGGATAAGCTCACAGTCGGCAAGCACTGTGGAGCGATTGCCCATTAAGTCATTGTAAGCAGTAAGGAAACGTTGTTTGATTTCGTCCTCGGTGTGTGTCGGAGTTTGGCATCTGTTCTCATATTTAAACTTCTGATTGCACTGGAATATCACGCTTCTATATTCATCTGTTGAATGCCAGACCTTTCGGCCGTAGAAACCACCACAGTCTCCGCAGATGAGTTTACTGTGAAAAGCCTTATCGCTGTAAGCTCTGCCCAGCTTTTTGCGCCGCGCCATTTCATCCTGAACCGCTTGAAATTCCTCCGGGGCTATGATGGCTTCGTGTGAACCTTCCACATAATACTGCGGTACCTCGCCGTTATTTATCCGCAGCTCTTTTGTCAAAAAGTCAACTGTAAACCGTTTCTGCGTAACAACATAGGCGTTGATACAAATTAACGATGCCCTTGCTGTTTTCACGGAGGAGGGGTGCAAAATAGGATGAGGGGTGCAAGCCGCTGAAAGTGCCGACGTTGCGCCGTTTTTGGCACTATTTTGCTGATTAAAATGCATCAGATATTGTTCATCGCATCCAGTAACAGTAAAATTCACACAAGAGAATCACACCGGCAACCGCTCGCATATTCAAAAGTGTGTCCGCAAATATTGTCACGCAAAAGTGCGATATTGCCCATCGATTCCCGTGCCTAAAATGCCCCTAAAACGGAAAGTGTGTCTTTCGCAAAATGGCCGCATTTACAGAAAAGCCTCGCAACCGTACTGGTAGCGAGGCATCGTTATGTAAGGGCTTAAACGGTAATCCGAATGCCCGATTGGAACAGGAAGGTCAGTTTTTCGTCCGGGGTGGTTTCTACACGGTCGAGTGTTCTGAGCATGAGCGGATAATCGAACTCTGTGATTTTTCCGAGATCATCAAGCAATCTAAACATTTCACGCGCCCTGTATCTAATAAGAACATCCTCGGTAACATCTGCTGTTCTCTTGAGCGTGGCTTGATACCGAGCTTTCTTGCCAACAATCAGATTCCACGCCTGCACAAACGCTTTCTGCGGTCGGTCAACTGAGATTCGAATATCTGAGCAGAGTAAGGTTCGCGGAGGTACTTTTTTGCAGTACTTCTCTCGGTACTCGACCAGAGCATCAGTGGGGTTCTTAGTGTAGTTGGATTTGTGCGAAGGCGTATACGTCAATCCGGGTATTTCCACACCGCTGTTGTCTTTACGGCTGATGCAGCGATAAGCTGAAATCAATTGCCGCCCTTCACGGGTTGTGTATTGTAGGTTGACTGGTTTTCCACAGGTGCCGCAAAACATCATACCCCTGAAAGGATATTCTTCACATGGAGACGGTCTTCCGCTACTGTGACGCATTCGGATGCTTTGAGCGACCGACCACATTTCTTTATCAATAATCACCGGCAAGCATTCCTCCACCAAAAATTGTGGTAGTTCGCCTCTGTTTATTACAGACTTATGTGACACGGGGTCCTGAATAAATGTCTTTTGAAATTTGCAATCTCCGCAGTACTTTTCGTTGGCGAGAAAGTTTTTGACAGTAGTGCTTGCCCACGAAGCGCCGTCGCGTCTTGTCGGAACACCGTCCGCAATCAGCCCAGCAGCAATATCGGCATAATTATAGCCATTGATAAATTCCGTGTAGATTCGTTTCAAAACGAGGGCTTCTTGATCGTCAATTACTAACTTGCCGTCCTTTTTGCAAAAACCATATACATTGGCAATTGCGAGGCTCTCAATCAGGCCCTTTTCATATCTGCGTCTTTTTCCCCATTTGATGTTGTCGGACATACTGACCGCTTCCGATTCCGCAAGTGCCGCCATCAACGTTAGAAGCAGTTCTCCCTCCGGCGAACAGGAATGCAGATTCTCCTTCTCAAAAAACACATCGATTCCGAGGCTGCGCAGTTCTCTGGTAAACACGAGTGTGTCGACCGTGTTGCGCCCAAAACGTGATACGCTTTTTGTAATAATTCCGTCTACTTTCCCGGCGCGGCAATCCTCGATTAACTGCAGGAACTGTGCCCGGTTCTTTGTGCGTGTGCCGGAAATACCTGTATCAGCATATATTCCGGCAAATTCGCAGTCATCAGACCGAGAGAGCAGATTCTCGTAATAAGTAACCTGTGCCGAAAGACTGTGCAGTTGCTCGTCCTGTTGACTTGAAACACGGCAGTATGCGGCGATGCGGTTACTCTTCTTGATTGGCGGTTTGGGCAGAAACGTCACAATCTCCCTTTTTTCGTTTTGCATATTTTCTCACTCCGTTCTGTATCGTCCACGAAAGCTCGGTACCGTCTCTGAATACAAAGATGACCGCGCAGTCTGAATTAACCTTTATATAATTGACCGTAGCTTGAAATACCAGCGGGTCAAATTCCTTCATAAGACCGTCTAACTTATCCAGCTCCCTCAGAAAAGCAGTAATCTGAATACGCTTTGCGCCAAGGAGCCCTATCTGAGAGGACAGTTCCTTCCTTTTCTGCTGAAGAATTTCGTGGCGAGCAAGGTGTTCTTCATAACGCTTGTTGATTTCTTTTATGCCGTCTTTTTGCTTACTGCCCACTGTAAGCAGATTGTTAATCAGCGTGGAGATTTCGCTGCATTCGCGGTTCACGTCTTCAAGTTGAGCGTGAAGTGCGCTGTCGTCTGTAATTGCATCAAGGCAGAGCGCGTAATTGGCTTTGATTTCACTCTTGCGGGTGATGATGCTGTTTATGGCTGCAACAAAGGTTTCCTCGATGCTCTCTTCCTTTAGCGTCGGAGTATCGCAGTAGCAAAAGATGAGAGCTATCAATTTGCAATGAGGAACTCTGATGCCCAGAACGCCCGTCTCGAAAGTGAACGCGCTCTACAACAGGTTATTTTCTCTATTATGGCAGATAATATGGAGCTGTTTAAGCAGTTCCAAGACAATCCTTCGTTCAAAAAGTGGTTGTCTGATATGGTGTTTAACATGACATATAATCCCGAAAACAAGCCATACAAAGCTCCAACCGATGAAAAAATAAGAAATAATACTACGCAAAAATAAGCTTTTTGAAAAGTATATGAGGAGGCGCGGCATGAGCGAAACATTGACAAAGACTTTACAACATGGTGATTTCGCCTCGGTTTTTCAGGAAATAGAACAGCCTGAAAAGGTTGACTGGATGACCGATGGACAACTGCGCCTTTTTCATCTTTCCATAAGCGACAATGAAATAAGCACAGAAGATCTAAAGGCCTATGTTTACAGGATTATTGGCGATTACGTTTTTTCACGGGCAAGAATCGAGAACTTCAACCTAACCGGAGATACACAAGCAATAGTCGCGCAGGCAATGCGCGTTTTAAGAAAAAATGGTGGGCCCGACGCAAAAGGAACCGGCGCTGAACTTGGAGAGATTCTGGACTACACATTCTTGGAAGAACGGCTCGGTGCACCGAAAATTATGAGCCGCGTAGAGCTTGCCACAGACGCTAAGAAATATGCCAGTGCCTGTGACGGCATTCATCTTCTGACCAGCAGCACATCCGGGAAACCATATCACCAGATTGTTTTTGGTGCGTCAAATATCATGGGTGACATTGGATATGCTATTGAAGGCGCTTTTGACTGCATCCTTCGCATGGAAGAATGCAAAAACAGCGAATTGAGAATGGTACGAGATGTTTCGCTCGAAGTAATGTGTGACGCCGAAGACATTCAGCTTGCAAGAGATATTCTGATTCCGAGCCGTGAAAAGAAAGCCGTCTGCAATACCTCATATGGTGTTTTCCTCGGTTATTCACTCGGGCTTGGAAAAGACTATCCTCTTACGGAATATGAAGCTCTTGCTGAAGCAAAGATTAGGGACGACATCAAGACCGAGATACCTCATATTTTGCAGAAGATTAAAGATAACAACCTCGGTATGCATTCCTTTTATTTCTATGTTTTGCCTTTCAACGACGCCGAGGATGAGAAAAAATCCATTATGGAGGCAGTCCTGAAAGGAGATGTTGACTTATAATGGGCGCAGACAAGTTAAAGCTGGGCGATATAATATTTGCCGACATCGAAGAGAACGAATACTTGAACGAACTTTTTGAAACGATTCTATACAGCTACTCGCTTAAGCTCTTTGAGCTTGACAAAACAAATCAGATGAAGGAATTTAACCTTCTGGATGCGCTGAGGTTTGCTGACCTGCTGTCAAAATCCACACATCCCGAATGTAGCACCGTACATAAGATGTGGGCACAAGAAATCGTAATTCTCCTGAACGAGCTTTATGGAGATGACCCGCTGGTAAAACTATACGCAAGCGCGGTATTCACAAGCACGGGAAACCATCAGGGCTTGAAAATAATCGACTCGGATTACCAAGGCCTTGATATGTTGGAACGTGTTTTTACTCAGCTACGAAGCGATTACTTGACAATTCCCGCAGAGCCCAAAATGCATTTTTTCAGTGCTCAAAAGGAAGCGTATGACCATTTATCAGACCCGTGCTTTAGCTACTCTGGACCAACTTCAATGGGCAAATCCTTTATTATGCGTATGTTCATAAAAGATGAGATCATCAACGGAGCGCAGAAGAATTATGCCTTAATCGTCCCAACAAAAGCGCTCATAAACGAAGTACGCGGAAAAATTATTGATGACTTAGCTGATATGCTAAGCTCAAAGAATTATCGTATCGTAACTGCTGCCGGTGACATTGCGTTGGAAGAAGATCATAATTTCGTGCTGGTACTTACGCCGGAACGTCTGCTTTACCTTCTCATCAGCAAGCCTGACTTGCAAATTAACTTTCTTTTCATTGACGAAGCACACAAACTGTCCGGGAAAAATAGTCGAGGTCCGTTCTACTACAAGATTGTCGATATGCTAATGAACAGACCGCAACGCCCCCATTTCATCTTTGCCTCGCCCAATATCCCAAATCCACAGGTTTATCTTAGACTTCTGCTGGACGCGTTCGACAACGAAGATGAGAATGTGCTGGCAATGACATATTCTCCAGTTATACAGGTCAAGTACTTGATGGACTTTGTAAATCGAAAAATTGAAGCCTATAACGAACATACGGGTCAGACAATCCTAATCGCAAGGGTCAGTAAAGCGATTGAAAATTTGAATGATATTCTGCTTCTTTTTGAGGCAAAAAACATGCACCTTCCGCCCGAAGAAAGAAGTCAGAACATAGTTTATTACAACGGACGTACAAAAGCGATTGAAGCCGCAAGGATTTTTGCTGAACAGCTTAGTGAAAAGCATAACGCCGAACTGGACGCTTTATCGCGGGATATTACGCAGGAAGTACACGGCGATTATTACCTCGCCGATATGATAAAAAAAGGCGTAGCATACCACATTGGCTACCTGCCTGCATCGATTAGAACGAGAATCGAGAGTCTTTTCCAAAGCGGTCAGATTACCACTATGTTCTGCACAAGCACTCTTTTAGAAGGTGTAAATTTGCCTGCAGATAATCTGTTTATCACGGACAATAAGATATTCCGTAGTAAGATGAGCCCGGTTGATTTTAGAAACCTAATAGGTCGTGTCGGGCGCATTAGTTACAATCTCTATGGTAACGTGTTCTTCGTGTCTGAAGAAAAGTCAGTACCCGCCGATAGTTACATAGAAATGTTGCAAACCGAAGTGCCGGAACAGGTGCTATCTATCACATCTAACCCCAAGGTGCTGAAGAGCATCGAAAAAAAATATATAGCCGAAATACTCAAGGAGGGGCATTCGGAAATACCGAAACGCACCGAAACCCAATCCGAGGAATCGTATGTAATGATGCGCAAATTCGGTCTCATCCTGCTTAGAGACATAATGGAGAACCGAGATAGTCTTGTTCATCGCGAGTTTTCGGATTATTTGACTGTGGAGGATGAGAACAACATTCGCACTCAGTTTAGTGCCTCTCCGACACTGCCGGACGATGATATTAACACTTCTGTTGACCAGACAAAGAAGTTGATTGCGGCAATAAGAAATGGACTTGCTTATCCGACTTGCTTGAATGGCAGATTCAATCACGGTACGGTTTTAGCTTTTTTGGATCAACTCGCAGATGTATTTGATTGGGAAATTTATGAAGAGAAAACACTGGGCAAGACATCTTTGCGGAGTTGGTACGCTGTTATCCTCTGCCAGTGGATGGAGGGCTCTGGCCTTAGCTACATCATGAAAGCGGCCATTAAACACAAAAAAGAACATCCCGATAATTTTCGTGTTTCCGCCTACCAACCGCCGACTACGTATAATGATAATTCTAAAGAGCACCGGAATGTTGTTTTTTCTGACACATTGGAAGTGATCGAAAATATCGTTCTTTTCAGCGTTTCCAATTATTTCTTACGCTTTTCAAACGAGTATAAGAAAGTACAAGGGGTGACGGAATTCGATAATAACTGGTACGAATACGTCGAATACGGCACTACTAATCCATTGACCATTCTACTGCAGAGAAATGGTTTTTCTCGCGAAGCAGCCACATACATCCGACAGCATCGAACTGATTATGTGGTTGAAGATGGAAGCAACGGTTGTCTTAAGCTAAGGGGCACCTTGCTGCAATGCGGAAATACCAGCGTTGAGACGGAATCAGCAAAGATAAAATATAACGTTCCCGGGCTGTTTGTTGCGGAGGAAGCACAATGAAGAAGATTGTGGGGTTAATCTCAATGTACTTATCTGTGACCAGACGGCAGCACTGATCATATTGTAACCAAATAGCTTTACAAAGAAGAAAATCAAGAACACAATGCCCTGCGTTATCAGCTTCATCGAGTATATGTTATGAATCTGTTGCAAGAAAGCCTTGAGCGCAGAAAATGCATAATGATAAGGAGACGGCAATATGGACAAAACTGGCGTAATCTATATTTTAACAAATCCATCATTCCCGGAATATGTGAAAATTGGGTATGCAGACGACATCGTTAAACGGCTGCAACAACTTAATAGAAGTGAGTGCATCCCGTTTGCCTTCCGTGTGTATGCTACATATGAAGTAAACTCTCGGCTGTCAGATTTGAAAATTCACTCTATTATTGATAAGTTGAATCCTAATTTACGCTCCATTGAAACAACCAGTGGGCTAAAGCGAGTAAGAGAGTTCTACGCTATGTCGCCTGAAGACGCATATTCATTGCTGGAGGCCATTGCTGAGATTCACGGCTGCGCAGATAAACTAAAGCTTATAAAACCGAATGCTGAAGAAGCACTCGCAGAAGAAACCGCGCAAGAGATTGACACGGAGAGCACAGAACGTGCATCAAACTTTTCGTTTTCAAAAAGTCAAATTCCAGTAGGGGATGAAATAGAATACGCCTATGATTGTAGTAAAAAAGCAAGAGTCGTCGATGACCGCAACGTCGAATACAACGGTGAAACCATGTCCCTGACCGCTTTAGCTAAAGAGCTGTCTGGCAAGAAATATTCAATCGCCGGTCCGAAATTCTTCAAGTACAAAGGCGAATGGCTCAACGACCTGCGACATCGGTTGGGCGTGTAGTACCACCTTGTATGTTGTAACCAAATTTTAAGGAGGAAAAAACTATGCCAGCAGTTGTAGTAAAGAAAGAAGAAAAAGTTGCGGCAGTATTTGCCGCAATGAGTAACGTTGATGATCTGCAGGAATTCAAGACAAAGTTTAAAGAGATGTTTCCAAAAGAATGGAAGCATATAATTTCTGTATATCAAAAAGAAGAACGTGAGGATGTTAAACATAAAGGTCATCCTATGCCAGAGCCAGAGAAGTATCTGGAAAACACATATAAAACAGCCCGTGCAAAGCAGATCTAAGAGGCAGTAAACATTTTAATTTTGCCCTATACAATTTAATTTTGCCTCTGTTGCCGTTTGAGGAGGGGTGCAAAAAATTATAGTCATAGAATTACTGCAAGTCATTGAAAAAGAAAAAAAGCGAGACAGGACGGGCGTTTTGCACCCCCTTGTCTCGCTTTTCCCTTGTATTACAGGCTTTTTTAATAGGCAAAATTAAAAGGTAGTCAGTCAATTTGTATCATTGACTGACTACCTTTGTGGCGGAGAAGGGGAGACTCGAACTCCCGCGCCGGTTTCCCGACCTACGCCCTTAGCAGGGGCGCCTCGTCACCAACTTGAGTACTTCTCCATGGCAACATTGTTTGATTTAATTATATCGTTTTTGCTGACAGCGGAACAGCCGTTCGAGTTTTTATTGGTATAGGGAGACTCGAAAACCTCTCGAAACATTGTCGCCCTGCTCGCTTGGGGCGCTTCGCATGGCTCGTGTTTCTCGCCAACCCCGCCTCGCTTTTTCCGCCACCGGCGGCGCTTCGGCGGCGTTCCCCCCGCCGGCTCCCGACCTACGCCCTTAGCAGGGGCGCCTCGTCACCAACTTGAGTACTTCTCCATGGCAACCGAATGATCTATTCTGTTCTTCCGCCGCTTTCCCGGCGGCTTCCGTTGCTTTCGTGGCGGAGAGAGTGGGATTCGAACCCACGGTACCTTGCGGTACGACGGTTTTCAAGACCGTTCCGTTATGACCACTTCGGTATCTCTCCATACTGGGCGAAAGTTATGTTACCATACCGCCGCCCGCGATGTCAACCTCGGCCGGACGGCAAAAAAGCGGACAGGCAAAACCGCCTGCCCGCCTCTTTTTTATTTGAAACACACGTAGCCGTAGGCCGCGCCCGCCTCGTTGAGGCGCGGCAGACAGTTGCCGTACCCGTACGACGGCCCGCTGAGCAGGCGAAAGCCGCCGGCTGTTAGTTCGATGCCCTGCGAACCACCCGCCGCCGTCGCGGCGCCGAAGCGCGATTGGGTTGTCTGCGCGGTAAAATCCACCGTGACGGGCGGCATCTGCAGGGCCCACGCCGCCGCGAACCGCGGGGCGAAACCCGTCTCGATGACGCGCGAGGCCGCCCCGTTGCCGAAATAGCTGCCTGAGGCGAACGGCGCGTTCCAGAGGTCCTTGTCCGCCTGCGTGACGTGAATAACGCCGTCGCGGATGTGGCTGCCGCACAGCAGTTCCTTGTCGAGGAAAGAGCCGAAGGGCGTGCCGCTCTGCCCCGGGCAGAGGTTCGCCGAGATCAGGGCGGTTGCGCCGAGCACGAAGGCGTCCGTGTTCCGGTCGGCGGTGATTTCCCCGCAGCCGGACTCGACGATGTTCAGGTCGGTCTCGAAACTCAGGCAGTCAACGATGTCGGTGAAAATATCGTAGCAGGCCGCCCCGCCGGCGGAAAAAGGCACGTGGATGTCGAAACCCACCTTCACCGCCGCCCGACGGCAGTATTCGTCGCGGATGAGCGCGCCCTCATCGTTGGCGGTGAAGGAGTCGGTGACGGTAATGTCCTCAATGCCGACGGCCACCACGCTGGTTTGAAGCGGCACCGCCTTTTTCGCCGCCGGGTAGACGGTGATGAAGCGCACGCCTGCGAGGGCCGGCACCGAGCCCAGCCACGCGGCGATGGCCGCGGGCATGGCGCTGATTTCACTCATAGGCTCCCTTTCGATAGTGGTTAGTGGTCGATTAGTGGTTAGTATCGAGTGGTTAGTGGTCGGACGCTTGTAGGATTAGGCGCTTTACAATAAGAAATTTCTTTACCTCACCTAAAAAGAAGAGGGGTTATGACTAAGACACAGATGCAGAGGTACTCAAACTTCTTTCCGTTATCCACTACGCACTATTCACTATTCACTACTCACTATCCACTATTCACTACTCACTGTCCACTATTCACTGTCCACTATCCTCCGTACCACCGCCCAGATGTAGAACACCTCGTCCCCGAGCAGAACCTTCTCCGCCCGGTCGACGCTGTACCGCTCGCCGCCGCACAGCAGCCGCATGCCTTCCTCCGCCGTCAGGTCAGGGCTCGGCGGGCCCAGATAGAGGTAATATCCCTCGCTGTTGTAGCCGATTTTGGTGTTCACGCCGTAGAGGTACATTTTGTTTTTGTAGCGAAGCGGGCGGATAAAGCCGGCGAACGGCTCGCCCCAACTTTCGCCCGGGAGGGCGGCGCATATCTGCGCGCCCGTGTTTTGCGCGATGTCTTCAAAGGTCATACGTCCACCTTCGCGAAATGGAAGGCGCGGTCTTCCAGCAGAGGCGCCGCCAGCGCGAGCGCTTCGTCGCGCACCCCGACGGCGGCGGCCAGCATCGTTTCGTGGCCGCGTTCGACGGCGACGTCGCCCGCCTTTAGCCGCACCGCTCCCCCGTTCTCGCCCATGCGCCGCAGCGTCAGGCGGTAGAACGCCAGGCCCGCGGCCGCCGTTTCGATGCGGGCGTCGTCGCAAAAGGCCGCGTCGCGCAGCCGGCCGCGCACCTCGCACAGGCAGGCCCGGCAAAGGGGGAGGGCGGCCGCCTCCCCCCGCTCCCCGATGTCGGCGTACTGCCGCAGGGCGGCGAGCACGCTCCATTGGTCAATCACCGTGTTCACCCGCTCCCCTTAGACGCTCAGCACGCGCGCGGCGTCTTTGAAGATTTTGGCGAAACCCGCCGTGCAGGTGATGGCCGCCCGCTCGAGCTGGCGGTCGATGAGTTTGTCGTATTCCGTGACGATATCGCCCGCCTTGACCATCTCGAGCGCGCAGTTTTTGTCCAGGCCGACCAGCGTGCCCGCCGCCACCGCCGGCGACTTCATCATGTCGGCGCCCAGGGGCGTAATCTGCCCGCCCGTCGACTGGAAGCGGAAGCCCGCCGCGGCGTCCTTGAACTCCGCGATGTTGAGGATTTTGACCGCCACGTCCGGCGCGGCGATGAGGGCGTTGAGCTCGTAGGGGTCAAACAGGTTCCAAAAGCCCACGATATCGGCGTAGGTCAGCGTGCCGGCCACGGCGGTGTCCGCGGTTTCGGCGGCGTTGCCGTTGCCGTCGCCGCCGACAAGGACTTCGACCGCGTCGCGCAGCTGGGCGCGCGCGATGGCGGCGCCGATCTGCCGCAGGGTGACGGTGAACAGGTCGAGCCGCTGGAAGCGGATGGCCTCGTACGAGGCGACGAGCATCCGCCCGCGTTTGCGCAGGCGCACGAGGTTCTCCTGCGTGCGGACCGACGTTTCGGGTATCGAGGCGCCCTCTGCGACGATTTTGAGTTCCTTTTCATCCTGCGTCGGCGAGGAAGTGATGGAGCGGTAGTCGAGGCCGTCGATGGTCGTGACGGCGGCGGTGATGCGCGGGAGGATGTCCGCCTGCTCCATGCCGCGGCGCACCGCGCGGCTGACGTATTCGGGGAACAGCGCGGCCGAGTCGGCGGTTTGGAAGAACTTCTCCACCGTGTCGCTGCCGGGGCCGCCCGCGCGGATGTCGAAGCGCTTGAGCTGCCGCTGGTAGGCGTCGAGCCCCTCGAGCGGCGTGCCTTTGTATTGGGGCGAGGGGTCGAGCGCCTCGAGCGCGCCGGTGAACCCCTCTTTTTGGGCGTACAGCCCTTTTTCAAGCCGGATGGCGTCGTAACTGGGCATTATTTTTTCCTTCTTTCGTTTTTTAATGGTTATATGGAACTACCTCTCAGGCACTTCGTGCCAGCTCCCCTATCATAGGGGAGCCGAGAACAGAGCTCTTTGCCGCCTTTTTCAAAAGGGATGTTATCAGCGGTATTTCGCCGTCCTTTTCTCGCCTCTCCTTGATAAGGGGATTCCCCTGCCGGGGGAAATGTCGCGCAGCGGCAAAAGGGTTGGGCATAGCCCGTAAACCGCTTGCGGTTCCGCTTTTCGGGGAAAAAGGCGGCTGCAAAACAGCCGGAGAGGCCGTTCCCTGCCGTCTGCCGTCTGCCATCTGTCGTCTGCGTGCCTTGCCTCTCCTTGGTAAGGAGAGGCAAGGCACGCAGCAGCCGGAGAGGTCGACCCTTACATCATCACGCCGACGGTTTTCGCCGTCTCGTCGACGTGGACGACCAGCAGGACCCTGCCGCCTTCGAGGACCTTGACGCCCCCGCTGCCGTCGGCGGCGAGCGCGTTGTAACCGGCCGACGGCGCGGTTCCCGTATAGGGCAGCACCGCGAAGCCGCTCAACTGCACGGCGGCATAACCCCCGTCCACATTGAGCGAAACCCCGCAGAAAAGGTCGCCCGCCGCGCAGGGCGCCGCGGTATAGCCGGCGCCGGCTTTGACCGGCACGCCGGCGGTAAGCCCCTCCCCCGCCTTGAAGGTCGCGGCTTTTTCGCCGAAGCCCTTGAACGATATGCTCATGTTTTCTCCTCCCGTTAAGTTGTGTCCGTTGTCTGTCGCTTCCGCGCGTTTAGATTTTGAACGGTTCGTTGCCCGAGATGTCCTGCGGCGCCTGCGGCGCAAGCTGCGGTTTCAGCGGCAGCGCGGCCGCGGCCGCGGGCTCAAAAGCGCTTTTGAGCGCCCGCAGCTGTTTGACGCCCAGCGCGGCGCAAATCGCCGCGAGGGTTTCGCCCTCTATGTCCGGCAGGGCGGCCATGCCCGCTTTGAGTACGGCGCCGGTCAGCTCCCCGCGGTAGGCCTCGCCGTCCTCCGCGAGGCTTTTCATCGCCGCGATGCCGTCGGCGAGCCGCTTCGCTTCCTCCGCCGTGAGGGTCAGGTTTTCCTGCGCGTTGCCGAGCAGCGCCGTGAGTTCGTCGAACTGCATTTGTTTGCCTCCTTTGTCAACATAATGTTTCGTTACGCCCGCCGCCCGCTGGGCGGGTACCGCCACGAACGACCATTCGTAGGCGTCGACGGGTTCCGACAGCACGCGGCAGCAGGTTTTGCCGCCGTACTCCCTGCCGGGAACGTGGGCGCACGGCGCGCGGCGCGGATCGGCCCCGCACACCGAGCAGCTCACTTTGCCCACGCTGCAGGCGACGCTGACCTCCTTTTTGATGCCGGCGTCGATCTCGGCGATGAGGTCGGCGTTTTTCGCCGTGCGCGGCAGGTAGGCCGCGGCGGCGACGCGGCGGTAGGGCTCGCCCGCCGAGGTGCGCCTGGCCGGGTCTTCCTCGACCCGGGCGCGGTAAAGCCGCGCCGTCTGGTCGCGCCCGCTCATGGAGTGGTCGAACAGCCCCGTTTTGCCGACGAACAGGCGCGCGAGCTCATCGAGCGCGTCGGAGTCGAAGCGTTCAAAATCGCGGTCGACCTCGTTGTCGCACAGCGTCAGGTTGAAAGCGTAAACGTCGCCGCTCTCCACCCGCTTGCGCGTAAAAAGGTTGATGCGCTCCAGGTCGTTCTGCTCGCCTTCGCCGGCCCAGATTTGCGTCATATAGCATTTTTGCGTCATGTTGCCTCCCCGTCCTTTTTGCCGATTTGCGCGGCCTGCGCCCTGTAAAGTTCCGCGCGCGCGAGTTCCACCGTGTCGAGCAGCGTGATATCGCGCCAGACGGTCCGCGCCGTCGCCGTGAAGCCGTTGAGGCGCAGAAACAGCGCGCAGATTTTATCGACGACCGGCGTCAGGACGCGCCGGTACGCCTCGAGTTCGCTGGTCAGCGCGTCCGCCTGCTGCGAGGACATGCGCTCGGTCGACGACCACGAAAGGCCGAGCATAAACGGCGGCAGGCCCGTTTTGGCGACGATCTGCTCGAGCATCTGGCGCGCGGGCACTTCGCTGTCGAGGATTTGGTTGTCGGCGCCGATGACCTTGATTTGCACGTCGCCCGCCGCGACAAAATCCTTGACGGCGCCGCCGGCCCGCATGGCTTCGCCCCACTCCCTGGCCACCTGCATCGCCCTGTCCTTCGCGTAGGCCTTGTCAACGGCGTCGCTGCCCGGCTTGTACGTCACGGCGAAACGCACGTTGCCCACGCGTTCCCAGTTGAGGCCGACGGCGTCGTAGATTTTCATCAGCACGCCGCTGACAAAGGGCAGCCCCCTCAGCAGCGAGGTGCCCTCGAGGTGACCCGGCAGGGGGTTGAGGACCGAAAGCATGATTAGCTGCGGGCAGCGCACCGGTTCGGCAGCCCCGGCGCCGCGCACGCAGACCTCGGCGCCGAGTCCGTCGGCCGCCCTGCGGAGTTCGATATCCTCGAGGCGGGCGTTATACAGCGCGGCGGGCCGCCCCTGCGCGTCGAGGACCAGTTCGCCGACGGCGGTGCCGCAGGTCAGCAGCTGCTCGAAATAGGTCGAGATAAAGGCCTCAATGCCGCGCTGGCTGCCGCCGACGCTCACGTTTTGAAGAAAGCCGTCCAGCGCGGCCTGCGCCTCGCCCCCGCCGCAGTCGACGTCGAAACCGCCCGTCAGGCGCACGAGTTTGAGTACCGCGGCATCGATGACCGGCACCGCTTCGCGCAGGGCGTAATAGAGCCGGTGCTGCGCGGGGCACGGCGCGGTATCGTCCGCCTCGAAAGGCAGTCGACGCGGACGGCCGGTCTGCACGGCGGCGCACTCCGCAGTCGCCTCCCTCTTTTTTCGGAACAAGCCCATGTTTCACCTCCATACAAAGCGGTCGCCGGAACCCCTTGGCGCGGCAAGGGCGAAAAAGCCGTCGCCCGGGCTGCTGACGACCGTCGCGGCGAAATAGCGGATATCGTCCATGGCGTGGTCGTTCTCTTTGCGGGGGGCGTCTTTCGCGCCGTCTTCCGCCCAGCGGTAGAGCCCGAACTCCCGCAAGGTGTCCGCGCACCCGGGCGAGAAGGCGAGCCTGCCCTCCCTGAGCAGGTCCGACACCAGGCGGATGCCGTCGAGCACGTCGTTTTTGGCCGGCAGGACGCGGTAGCGGCCGTGCCGGCGGACACATTCGATAAAACTGGCCGCGGACGGGTCCACGACGACCGCCTCGACGTCCTCCCCCGCCGCAAGGGTCTCGAGCGCGGCGTAATGCTCCTCGTCGGTGCGCTGGCAGCCCTCCAGCCGGGCGTCGTGGTAGTATTCGCGCACGCGGTGCCATGTCCCGCCCCAAAGGCCCCACAGGCCGAACGACGAGGGGTTGACCGTACCGTAGTCGCAGGAAATATATGTTTTTTCCGCGCGGCCGGCGGGCGCGGGCCTGACGTGGGCCTTCGCGTCGAAACCCGGGTAGACGAGCCCCTGCGCCGCCACCCAGCGGCCCTCGACAAAGCGTTCGTAGAATGCGCCGGAGTAGAGTTTTTTGTACCTCGCGACGATAGCCGGCGTCAGGGATGGGTTGTCGTCCATCGTGAAATGCAGGTACAGGCAGTTCTTTTCTTCCGCTTTCAGGATCCATTCGCGGTGGAACCAGTGCATCGGGTTTTCGGGGTTGCAGTTGAACCAGAGTTTCGACCCGGGCAGCGAACAGCGCGCGAGCGCCTGTTCCACAAACGAGCGCGGCATCAGCGCGACTTCGTCGAGCAGCACGCCGCCGAGCGTCATGCCCTGTATCAGCGAGGCGGAACTTTCGTCCCGGCCGCCGAAAAGATAGAAGCGGTTGGCCCTGCCCTCGTACGAAACGTCGATGAGGTTGCGCGAGAGCGTTTCGCGGCAGGCGAATCCGAGCGAAGCCAGCGCCTCGAGCAGCGGGACGGCCACGTTCCTGCGCAGCGAGGATATCGTCTTGCCCGCCAGGGCGAACGACACACCGTCAAAGGCGTAAAAAGCCCACAGCACAAACGACAGGGACATGCATACCGTTTTGCCCGAGCGGACCGCGCCGTCGCAGATGACCGCGTCCCGGCCCGAACGCCCGCTCGCCGGCAGCCACCAGGTCAGCGCCGCCAGCTGTTTGGGCGAGAAAGCCTTAAACTCCGCCGAACTCACCTTCTCCCCGCGCGAGGGCCGCTGCGCCGGCGTTCAGCGCCGCGAGGAAACTGCCGCCTTCCGCGCTTTTTTGCCCGCTTTCGATTTTCATCAGCAGTTCGAGGGCTTTGAGCCGGTCGAAAAACTTGATTTCAACCCCGCCGCCCTTGGGCCGCTTGATGTCGGAAACGCCGAACAGATCCATCCGTTCGATGGCCTCGCCGCCGGGCGCGTCCTCGGCGAAAATCAGTTTGACCGCATCGGCCGACGGCCCGAACGCGAGCCGACGGACGCCGGCGCGCGCTTCGCCGTATTCGGCGTCCGCCCGGCAGAGGCGCCCGATTTCCTCGAGCACGGCCGCCTTCGCCAGCAGTTTCGCCGCCGCCCGCTGAGGTTCCCCGCGGCAGCCCGCCCGGGCGGCGGCGCCGCGGGCGTCGCGGTCCCTGGCGTAATACAGGCAAAACAGTTTTTCCCTGCCGGTGAGCCGTTTTTCTTTCGTCATCGTCCGCCTCTTTCGACTTTTTCTTTGCTGCCCGCGACCGTAACGAAACCCCGCGTTTTTTTCAACCCGGCGGGGTTGAAAAACGGCGGGGAGGGGCGGCACTTTGCTTATTTTTTTAATTTTCAATTCGTTTTTGACCGTTTTCGCCTGTTTCCCGCTGAAATGCGGCCGTTTTCGGCTGTAATATGGGGCAAATACGGTTTTGCCGAACTTTTTTGCCGCTTATCTTGACAAGGCGGGGCAAGCGGTGTAACATAGGTACGCGAACACCCCTACTTTCCGCGTCAAGGAAGTGACATTTGCTTGGAAAGCTCCGGCAATCCTGTTCCCCGAGAACGAATTGAATATTCCGCAGCGCACCGGGGCACTCTCCGGGCAATGGAAACACGGGTTTTGCGTATCTGACGGCCGCTGATTTTTCCATGCCTTGAACACGCCTCTTTGCCTGCGGGGAAAGAGGCGTTTATGTTTGTTTTTGCCTTCATACGGTCCGGCAGCACGTTGCGCGGCGCAGTTCGTTCGCGGGGCGGTCCTGCCGCCGTGCCCGGCGTCCCTCCCGGCGGACGAAGTCCCGGCCCGCTTCAGTGAAGCCCGAACCGAAACCGGACACAGGAGATGATTGGCATGCTTGAATTTTTCAAAACCTTTGAAACGGGCGAGCTCAAGCAGCTCGAGAATATGGAGAGCGGCTGCTGGGTCTGCCTGACCGCCCCGACGGAAGACGAACTGACCCGGGTGCAGACCGCGCTCGAGATCGAACCGAACTTCCTGAGGGACCCGCTCGACGACGAGGAAAAGCCGCATATCGACGTCGAGAACGACCAGACGCTCATCGTCATCGACGTGCCGTATGTCTACGAAGACGAGGACGGCAAGGTCTATGAAACGATGCCGATGGGCATCGTCGTCAAAGACGAATACATTATCACCGTCAGCCTGCGCCAGAACGAGGTGCTTGACCTGATTAAGAGCAACCGCGTCAAAGAGTTTTTCACCTACAAACACACGCGCTTCACCTTCCAGATTCTCTTTGTGGCGTCCAAATCTTTTTTGCGCTATCTGCGTTTGATCGACCGCAAGAGCGATGACGCCGAGCGTACGCTGCGCCAGTCGATGAAAAACAAGGAACTGTTTCTGCTGCTCCAGCTCGAGAAGTCGCTGGTGTTTTTCACCACGTCGCTGAAATCCAACGAGATGGTCATGGAGCGCCTGCTCAAAGGGCGCATCCTCAAACGCTACGAGGAGGACCAGGACCTGCTCGAGGATGTCATCATCGAGAACAAGCAGGCCATCGAAATGGCGAATATTTACAGTTCGATCCTCAGCGGCATGATGGACGCCTTCGCTTCCATCATCTCCAACAACCTCAACGTCGTGATGAAAATCCTGACCTCGATTACGATTATCCTCGCCATCCCCACCCTCATCGCGAGTTTCTGGGGCATGAACACCGGCGTGCCGTGGGAGGGCAGCCTCCTGGGTTTCGTTTTCGTCTGCGCGATCGCCCTGTTCGCCTCTGTCGTCGCGTTCTTCATTTTGTGGAAACGCAAGATGTTCTGAACGCTTTCCCGCCGCCGGTTTTCAATGCCGGAAACACTCCGCCGGGCCCGTTCCCGGCGGATTTTTCTTTGCCCGGCAAACGGCCGGAAACGCCGGAAACACGCGCGGGACCCCGGCCGCGATATCGGCCTTTTCACTTGACAGAAAAGGCCTCGGGCCTTATGATAGGATGAATTACTTTATTATGGGAGGTATGGCTACATGCTCTCCAACACCGAAAAAACCATGGACAAAATCGTTGCCCTGTGCAAAAACAGGGGTTTTGTCTATGCGGGCAGCGAGATTTACGGAGGGCTTGCCAACACCTGGGATTACGGCCCGCTCGGCGTGGAGTTCAAAAACAACGTCAAGCAGGCCTGGTGGCAGAAATTCGTCCGGGAGAACCCCTACAACGTCGGGCTCGACTCCGCCATCCTGATGAACCCGATGACCTGGGTCGCCTCGGGCCATGTGGGCGGTTTCTCCGACCCGCTGATGGACTGCAAAAGCTGCAAGACGCGCCACCGCGCGGACAAGCTCATCGAGGACAGCGGCGCCAACCCCGCCGGCTGGAGCTTCGACGAAATGTCCCGCTATATCAAAGAGCATCAAATCGCCTGCCCCGACTGCGGCGCGTGCGATTTTACCGATATCCGCAAATTCAACCTGATGTTCAAAACTTTTCAGGGCGTCACGGAGGATGCGAAAAACGAACTGTACCTGCGGCCCGAAACGGCGCAGGGCATCTTCGTCAACTTCCCCAACATCCAGCGCACCACGCGGCGCAAAATCCCCTTCGGCGTCTGCCAGATCGGTAAAAGTTTCCGCAACGAAATCACGCCGGGGAACTTCATTTTCCGCACCCGCGAGTTCGAACAGATGGAGATGGAATTCTTCTGCAAACCCGGTACGGAGCTGGAATGGTTCGCCTACTGGAAACGGTTCTGCAGGGAATGGCTGCTGTCGCTGGGGCTGAAAGAAGAAAACCTCCGCCTGCGCGACCACGACGCGAAGGAACTTTCCCATTATTCCAACGCCACGACCGACTTTGAATTTTTATTCCCCTTCGGCTGGGGCGAGCTTTGGGGTGTGGCGAGCCGCACGAATTTCGACTTGACGCAGCACCAGAACACCTCCGGCAAGAACCTGGAATATTTCGACCCGGAGAGCGGCGAAAGGTACCTGCCCTTCGTGGTGGAGCCCGCCCTCGGCGTGGACAGGATGGCGCTCGCCTTCCTGTGCGACGCGTACGACGAGGAAGTCGTCGACGCCGAAAAAGGCGATACGCGCGTGGTGCTTCATCTGCATCCCGCGCTCGCGCCCGTCAAAGCCGCGGTGCTGCCGCTGTCCAAAAAACTCGGGGACGAAGCGGAAAAAATCTGCGACGCCCTCGCCAAAAAGTTCGCCGTCGAGTACGACGACACCGGCTCCATCGGCAAACGCTACCGCCGGCAGGACGAAATCGGGACCCCCTTCTGCGTGACCTTCGACTTCGATTCGCTTGAGGACGGCTGCGTCACCGTGCGCGAACGCGACTCCATGGAACAAATCCGTTTACCGATTGCGGAGCTTGCAGCCCACCTTGAAAAGCAGCTGGGGTTCTAAACGACTATCCCTCCACCTAGGCTAAAGCGCGGCTTTAGCCAAACGGTTCCCCTCCCTTTAAGGCAAGGGAGGCAAGCCGGATGAATTCCAAGTTTCCCTTGCGCGCCGTATAACCCTTGTCCCCCTTGCCTAAAAGGGATGTCAGCAAAGCTGACAGGGGGATTTTCACCGCTCGCCAATCATTCGTCTTACCGCTAACTACTAATCACTAATCACTAACCACTAACCACTATAATCGGGAGATTCCTATGAAAGTCCAGTTTACCGAAACCGTTTTACGCGACGCCAACCAGTCGCTGGTCGCCACGCGGATGCCCTTCTCCGACTTCGCCGGCGCGCTGGGCCTGCTTGACAAGGCGGGTTACTACTCCCTCGAATGCTGGGGCGGCGCCACCTTCGACTCTTGCCTGCGCTACCTCGACGAGGACCCGTGGGAGCGCCTGCGCAAAATCAAGGCCGCCTGCCCGAACACGAAACTGCAGATGCTCCTGCGCGGGCAGAATCTGCTGGGCTATAAGCACTATCCCGACGACGTCGTGCGCCTGTTTGTCAAAAAGAGTGTCGAGAACGGCATCGGCATCGTGCGCATTTTCGACGCGCTCAACGACCTGCGCAACATTCAGGTCGCCGTCGATGAAACGCTTAAAAACGGCGCCGTCGCCTCGGGCGCCATCTGTTTCACCATCAGCCCGATCCACAACCTCGATAATTACGTCAAGCTTGCCCGCGCGATGGAGGGTATGGGCGTCCATACCGTCTGCATCAAGGATATGGCGGGCATCATGGGGCCGCAGGAGGCCTTCGACCTCGTCACGGCGCTCAAGCAGGCCGTGCGCGTGCCCATCGTCGTGCATACGCATTCGACCACGGGCCTGGGCCTGCTGTCGCTGCAAAAGGCCGTCGAAGCGGGCGCGGACGTCATCGACACCGCCATCTCCTGTTTCTCGGGCGGGACCTCGCAGCCCCCGACGGAGACGCTCGCCTACGCCTTGCGCCAGCAGGGCTGGGAGGTCGGGCTCGACTTCGCCGCGCTCAATGAAATCAACGATTTTTTCAAGCCCGTGCGGGATAAGGCCATCAAGAGCGGCCTGCTCAATCCCCTGGTCATGGCGACCGAAACCGACGCGCTCATCTACCAGATACCCGGCGGCATGCTCTCGAACCTCGTCGCGCAGTTAAGCGCGCAGAACAAGCTCGACCGCCTGGAGGAAGTGCTGGCAGAAACGCCGCGCGTGCGCGAGGACCTGGGTTTCCCCCCGCTGGTGACGCCGATGAGCCAGATGGTCGGCGTGCAGGCCGTGGCCAACGTGCTGACGGGGGAACGCTACAAGACCATCTCCAACGAAGTGAAAAACTACATCCGCGGCGAATATGGCAAACCGCCCGGAGAAATGAACCCCGAACTGGTGAAAAAAGTGCTCGGCGACGCAAAGCCCGTCACCGTGCGCTATGCCGACCTGCTCGAACCGGGCCTCGCGGCCGCGCGCGCCGCCCTCGGGAAAACCGCCCGGTCCGACGAGGACGTGCTTTCGTACATCGCGTTCCCGGACCAGGCGCTGGCGTTTTTCAAGCGCCGGGAAGACAAAAAGAAAAAGACCTACACCTATTCCGTCGAAATCGCGCAATAGAAAGGGATGCCGATGATTCGCTGCGTTTCTCTCTGGGCTGTCATCAACGCTTCCAACAGCGGAATCTTTATCATCGCGGGCGCTCTCGCCGCCGTGCTGCTCTGGCTGTATCTGCGCCGTAGGTTCGGTAAGGATAAAAAGCAGGAAGCCGAGGAAAAACGCGCCGCGCTCGCGCGCGCCGCGCTGCTCGCCGACGCCGGGGGCAGCGAACCCGCCCCGGAGGACGAAAAGGTCCCGGCAGCGGACCCTGCGCCGGGTACCCTTGAACTGGTCGATACCGACGAACAAACCGCGGCGGTGCTGATGGCGATTGTCAGCGACCGGGCCGGCATTCCGCCCGAGAGGTTGCGTTTTATCCGCATTAAAAAACTGGAGGACGAGGCGCCATGAAATACATCATCACCCTCAATTCGACACGCTATGAGGTGGAAGTCGAGGAGTCCAACGCCGTTATTACCTCGACCTCGCAGGCCGCTGCACCGCCGCCTGCCGTTGCGGCTCCGGCGGCCGAACCCGCGCCGCAGCCCGCCCCGCCGCCCCC
>JAKJCA010000092.1 GCA_022706685.1 Bacillota bacterium | reverse complement strand
AACACAGCAAGTCCGGAGCGCCGATGACGGGCATCACGACCGCCTCAAACTCGTTGCCCTGGCTTTTATGCACGGTCACGGCGTAGGCGTGCTCCAGTTCGACGGCGTGGTCAAAGGGCAGTATGGCCATACGCTCGTCAAAATCGACGGTCAGCGTCTGACCGGCATGGCTGATTTTCACCAGGCGGCCGATGTCGCCGTTGAAAACCCCGGCGCCGCTTTCGCCGTCTTTCTCCCAGGTCACCTGATAGTTGTTTTTGATCTGCATTACTTTGTCGCCTTCGCGCAGCACGCGGTTCTTTAAGGCGATTTCATTCTTGTCTTTCGCCGGCGGGTTGACCAGTTTTTGCAGTACGGCGTTGAGGGCGACGGTACCGATCTCCCCTTTTTTGGACGGGCAAAGCACCTGGATATCGGTCATCGTCGAATAGCCGAAGGCGTCGGGCAGCCGTTTGGAAAACAAATCGCAGACGGTCCGCAGCGCGGAGGGGATATCGCGCGTTTCGATGAAGAAAAAGTCCCTGTCCCTGAGGTCAAGCACGGGCATCCCGCCCTCGACGATCTTATGCGCGTTGACGACAATCAGGCTTTCCTTTGCCTGGCGGAAAATCTCTTTGAGTTCCACCACCGGCAGCATGCGCGAGTCGATGATGTCTTTGAGCACGTTGCCTGCGCCCACCGGGGGCAGCTGGTCGGAGTCGCCCACCATTATCAGCCGGCAGCCCATCGGCAGGGCGTTGAGGATCGATTCGAACAGGAAGATGTCGACCATGGACAGTTCGTCGATGACCAGGGCGTTCGCGCTGATGGGATTGCTTGCGTTGCGCATGAAAACCGGTTTGTCGTTTTCGCCCCATTCGACCTCGAGCAGGCGGTGGATGGTCTTGGCAGGGCGGCCCGTCAGTTCGCTCATTCTTTTGGCCGCCCTGCCCGTCGGCGCTGCGAGCGCGTAATCGATACCGCGCGCTTCATACAAGTCGAGAATCGCCTGTACAGTGGTCGTTTTGCCTGTCCCGGGCCCGCCCGTCAGGATCAGCAGGCCTTTCGCCAGAGCGGTTTCTATGGCGGAGCGCTGTTTTTCTTCATACTGAACACCGAGTTTTTTCTCGATTTTGTCGATTTCTTTCTCGCTGGCCGGCTGCGACGCCGGCGGGTACTGCAGGATTCTTCTCAGCAGGGCCGCGATGTTTCTTTCTTTCCAATAAAGCGGCGGAAGGAAGATATGGTCCCTGCCCCCGAGCGGGTGGGTAATCAGCCGGCCTTTTTCCAGCATAGTGTCGATCGACTGTTCGATCTCCTCCTCGCCGACGTCCAGCAGCGAACAGCAGGGTGCCGCGAGTTTTGCGCGCGGAATACAGGTGTGGCCGTTGCCGACGTTGTGCCGGATAACGTGCTCGATGCCCGCTTCGATTCTGCAGGCGGGCGGAGGCGGCTGCGCAAGCGCGGCGGCAATGGCGTCCGCCCTTTCGAAACCGATGCCGATGCGCTCGCTGCAAAGCAGGTAGGGATTGGTCTCAATAATCTTGACCGCTTCCTCGCCGAAGACTTTGTAGGCATTGAGGCATTCCACCGGCGACATCGAATAGCGTTCGAGGGCAATCATGATGTCCCTGAGCGCGTGCTGGCGCTTGAACTCGGCGGATATTTGCTGCGCGCCGAAGCGGGAAATGCCCTTGACGCGGGCAAGTTTGTCAGGTTCTTCTTCGATAACCTTAAACGTATCGGCACCGAACATCTCGACGATTCTGCCCGCCGTGACGGGGCCGACGCCTTTGACGGCGCCCGAGGAAAGATATTTGAGCATATCGGCGGCCGAGGCGGGCATGCCGCGGACATAAGAGGCGGCGTTGAACTGCCTGCCGTAACTTTCATGGTAGCCCCAGGTGCCGCTGACCTCGATGTTTTCGCCGGCGAAAACGCCGGGCAGGCAGCCCACCACGGTAACCAGTTCCTCGTCCGTGGCGATGTGCAGCACGGTAAAGCCGCTTTCCTCGTTGCGGAAGGCGACGCTTTCGACGCTGCCGCGCAGCGTGTCGCTCGTTTGTTCGTCAGCCATGTCGGGCCCCGCTTAACGCTGCGTATTTTTTCGGCTTTTGCGGCTGTCAGGTTTGCCGTCCGGGAAGATGACGGCGTCGAACAGCGGTTTCAGGCCGGTTCTATCGGGCGTATGCGCCGGTATCTGATAAATGTTGTGGCCGGGGAATTCGTTGCCCTCGACGAGGACGGGGCCCTCGGGGGTGATGCCGATATCCCAGCCGACATAGCCGATCTGGGGGACGGTGAGGGCGGCCTTTTTGGCAAGGTCAACGCATTCGTCCCACACAGGCACCCGGAAGCCCTTGATCTTTGTGCCTGTGACGGGGTGGCGCTGATAGACAACGCCGGCGTTGTCGACCGCGTCGAAGGTTAAAACGCCGGTGTCTTTGTCCGCTTTGGCCAGCATGCCGCCGGCGCCGAAATTATCGACGTGCGAGCCGTTGCCGATGCGCACATAGGCGCACATCAGGTGAACCTCTCCGCCCTTCAGTACGGTGACCAGGCGGACGGTGTTGATGCTGCCCGGGTACATCGCGTCCATGTCCGGATGCTGCTTGAGGCACTCCTCGACCACGCCGCAGCCGTTGGCGCGCAGGTGCTCGAACAAAACGGCAGGGTCCGGGTAATCGGCAAGGTCCAGTTTTTCGACACCTTTGCCGCACATGCCGTCGCGCGGCTTGGCGATGATGACATCGCGGCCTTTCAGCCAGGCGTAAAACGCCTCCGGTTCGGAGGGGTCGAAACGCAGCCAGTCCCGGCCGAGAAACGGCTCGAAGGCCGCGTTGAACTCGTCTTTGTTGTTGAAAATGTGGCGGTACGCCTCTTGGTTGAGCGCGCCGACATAAGAGTCGTTAACCCCGCGCACGACAAAGGTGCGCCGCTGGCGGGCGTTGGTGTTTTCAAGGGCAAACAGGTCGTAGTCCATATAGCCGGCGCCGTATAAAAGGGCGCAGACCGCCATGTCCGCCATGACTGCCGCCTTGCTTTTACCGCTGCGCCGGCACACGCTCTCGACCGAGCGCATCATGCCGCCCGAGCTCATTTTTTTCAGCCTGGAGAAAATGTATCGAAGCCTTGGCATCGTTTCACCGCGGACGTTTCGTTTTTGCGAGCAGGCCTGTAAGCCGAGTTCTGTCATTGAAGGCAGCCATCTGTCTACGCGACGCGTTGCCGCGGCGCTTCAGCCCCCTGTCATGGAATACGCCGAGCCGGCGCCAACCGGCCTGAACCGGTTATCCATCGTCGGGGTTGCTCCGGATAGGGTTTGCAGGGCCGCGCGGTCTCCCGCGCGCCGGTGAGCTCTTACCTCGCCTTTCCACCCTTACCCGCCGCAGGCGGGCGGTATATCTCTGTTGCACTTTCCCTAAGGTCACCCTCGGCGGCCGTTAGCCGTTATCCTGCTCTGCGGAGCTCGGACTTTCCTCACGGGCGGTTGCCCGCCCCCGCGGCTGCCCAGCCTGCTCGCGAGTTCTATTCTAAAACAAAAGAAGGAGGGTGTCAAACAAGGTAAAGTTCATAGTTTTTTTACTTTGCGCCATTGAGAAAGCGGGCGCTATATAGTATGATTTAAATGTATTGGAACAAGATCACCTGGAGTATTTCATGGCCGATATTTATTTCAGCAACCCCAAGCCGGGCGCCGCGCCGCAGGGCGGTTACGAGCCGGTATACAGCAAAAAGCCCGGAAGGTCCGGCGCGCGTAAATTTTTCCTTGCCGTCGTTTCGCTCCTGCTCATTGCGGCTGTCGCCCTGGGCGGGCCTTATTTCTATATCTACTCGCTGATGGATAAGACGGATTACAACCGTTCGGGGCACAAGCCCAACGTGTACGTCGACAGCAGCGACCTGATGCGCAACGATAAGGTCGTCAACATCCTCTTCATCGGCGTCGACGCGCGCGAGCAGGACCTCGCCTCGCGTTCGGATACGATGCTGCTGTTTTCCATCGATAAAATCAACAAAAAAATCAAGCTGACCTCCTTCATGCGCGACACCTGGGTGGACATCCCGGGCAGCGGCTACGCCAAACTTAACGCCGCGTGCACCTACGGCGGCGCGCAATTGGTGATGGACACCATCGAATACAACTTCAACGTCGAAATCGACCATTACGTACTCGTCGATTTTGATTCCTTCGTCAAAGCAGTCAACGGGCTGGGCGGCGTCGACGTCGAGATTACCGAAAGCGAAGCGAAGTACCTGCGCGACAAGGTGCATCTTGAAACGATACAGGCCGGCGAAAGCGTGCACCTCAACGGCAACCAGGCGCTGTGGTACTGCCGAATCCGGAAACTGGACTCGGATTTCATGCGCACGAAACGCCAGCGCAAGGTCATCACGTCGCTGGTGGGGAAAGCGCGGGAAGAAAGCGCCTGGGAACTCACCAAACTGGTTAAAAGCGTTTTGCCCAATGTGGAAACGGATATGAATCCGATGGTGCTGACCAATTTTGCTTTCGGCGCGTTTTTCCGTTATGTGCGTTACGACCTTGAACAGGCCAGGGTTCCCGCCGACGGCACCTGGCAGGACGCCACGATCAAAGGGCAGATGGTGTTGAAAACCGACCTCGGCGAGAACCGGGACATGCTGGAAGACTTCCTCTACGCCATCGATGAAGAAACCGCGTCAACCGAAACGCAGCCCCAATAACACCAACGGAGGCAGACATGGACCAGCGGGCATTTTCAAAACTGACCTACGGCCTGTATGTCGCGGGCGTCAAAGATCCCGCGGGCAGGTTCTGCGGCAGCCTCGTCGACGCGGTGGCGCAGGTAGCCATGGGCAGCCGCCCGTACGTCGCCCTCGGCTCGATGAACAAGAACTACACCACCGAGGTTCTGCTGCAAACCGGCTTGTTCACCCTGTCTGTTCTGCCCGCAGACGCCGAACCTTTCGTGCTTGCCGATTTCGGCTTTCAAACCGGCCGAAACATCGACAAATGGGCGAATGTAGCGTTTGAGGTCTATCATGATTTGCCGGTTCTGAAAAGTTCC
>JAKJCA010000008.1 GCA_022706685.1 Bacillota bacterium | reverse complement strand
CACGGCGTACATAAACGGGTGCCTTGCCGCGTCAACGGTCTGTACCCGCGCGGAATAGTCGAGATGCGTCACCGCGGGAATGTCGGAACGCGGCTGATTGACCGTTTTTATCATGTCTTCGCTGTCTTTTTCATAGGCGAGCCGGCGGGATTCGAGAACCGGAAAGGTGAACAGCATATACGGCGATTCGGCGCCGGCATCGAAATACTTGTCAACGTCTTCATCAAGAACCATCGGCGCGAAGGGGCGGAAACTTTCGCGGAACTTTATTTTCAGGTTCATGCGCGACTGCATCTCTTTGTCCCTTGCGTCGCCGAGTATGGAGCGGTTGCCGAGCGCGCGGGGCCCCCATTCCATCCTGCCTCTCGCGACGCCGACAATTTTGCCGTCGGCTATGAGTCGGGCAACCATACCGGGCAGCTCGCTTTCCTTCGGCGTGGTCCATACGCCGCCCAGCTTTTTTAACAGCTCGTTGTCCCTTTTGCCGTTGAGCGATATTTCAGGCCCGAGAAAGGAGCCCTGCATACTGTCGCCCGGTTCTGCGGAACGCTTTTTGCCAAGCATGCCGTACCATACAAAAAGCGCCGCGCCCAGGGCGCCTCCCGCGTCGCCAGCGGCCGGCTGTATCCATATTCTTTCAAAACCGGATTCTCTCAATAATTTGCCCATCGCCACAACGTTCAGGGCAACCCCTCCGGCGAGGGCCAGGTTTTTCATGCCCGTCTCTTTTTTAACGTGCAAAGCCATTTTCAGAATCACATCGTTTGTCACCTTTTGTATGCTTGCGGCGATATCCATATCGTGCCCGGTGATGGGGCTTTCGGGCATTCTTGCCGGCTTGCCGAAAAGAGCCTCAAATCTCTTGTTGATGGTTTTGACGCCAAAAGTATAATCAAAATATAACTGGTTGAGAATGATGCTGCCGTCGGCATTGATATGGATTAGTTTTTCGCATATCAAGTCAGCGTACCGCGGCTCTCCGTAAGGGGCAAGCCCCATCAGCTTATATTCCCCGCTATTGATTTTGAAGCCCGTATAATAAGTAAACGCGGAATACAGCAATCCCAGGGAGTTGGGAAAGCGGAGTTCCTTTTCCAAACGGATAGCGTTCCCTTGCCCGATGCCGTAGGTTGCCGTCGACCATTCGCCGACGCCGTCGATGGTCAGAACAGCCGCCTCCTCAAAGGGCGACGGGTAAAACGCGCTCGCGGCATGCGACATATGGTGGCCGCAAAAGAGTATTTTGCGTTTCTTGATACCCAACTCTTTTGAAACCAAATTTTCCATCCATAAATTACCCGTCAGCCACTTCGGCATCGCGGCCCAAAAAGAGCGGATGCTTTTCGGGGCGGTCATGTGCGCGCTGGTCAACAGGCGTTCGAACTTATCGACGGAATTTTCGTAGAAGACGATATAACCGACGTCTTCGATCGAGACGCCGCCGGCTTGAAGGCAGTAATCAATCGCATGGTGCGGAAAAGAGGAATCGCCTTTGATTCTCGTAAACCGTTCTTCCTGCGCGGCCGCGGCAATGACGCCGGCTTTGATGACGGCGGCTGCGGAATCGTGATAAAAAGCCGAAATGCCAAGCACGACATCGTTTTTCACGGGGCAACGGCACCTTCTTTGCAAGCGATTCGCACAGTCAGTTCGGCTGCCGACCCGTCCGACGTCTGTGCGTTGAAGCAAAGAGAAGTCACTCGAAACGCGGTGTTGTCAGCCCATCGGAGAACCCGGCCCTGTTTTTTACCAAGATGATGAAATACCTGATCGTCAAAGCCGAGTTCTTCATTGATGCCAGTGACATACAGTTCGGCGGAAGAAAGCTTTTCGCCCTCAATCAAAACAGAGGAAAGGTCGACCGGATGCTTAAAATTCAATCTGACATAGTTTTTCTTCACGGGCATGGTCAGGAAGGATTCCGACGAGTCCGCCGCAGGATATGAAACGATATACCGCGCCGCCGCAGGGCCCTCGTCGACCACTTTCGGGGATAACGAATACGGCATCCAGTCATTGACCTCAATATTATAAACTTCTTTTCCTGTCATGGTCTTTTCGCCCAGGACATCCGGATAATCCGCTTCCAGAAGATCGGCAATATATTTTGAATAAAACCAGGTGCCGGCTGTGCCGGGATGCGAATCGGCAGGATTGATGGCTAAATTGTCCGCGTATTTTTTATCCGAACAGGCCGCGTAAAAATCATCGAGCAAATTGAACGTCCTGATGCCCGCCTTTTCGAAAAGAGGCAGGACGGGTTTGTATTTAGGTTCAAAATACTCAATCGACGGTATGTGGGGAGTCGTAACGAGAATAACGGGAATATCCAGGGTGGCGGCAAATCTGCCGAGAGGCTCGACGACATAAGAATTGTAGTCCGACAGCATCTTCCCTTCGACAATTTTTTGTTCCCAGTCAGCTATCTGATAACCGACTCGTTTTTGCACGAAACCCAGTTTTGAAAACTTAAGCGTAACGGCGTAATCGACGCCCGCAAAAACATTCGGCAAGAACTTTTGAAATAATTTTTCAAGGGGTATGTCGACAACCTGAGAAAGGGTGCCGTAATAATGGCCCGAATGGTTATAATTGCCGCCGCTTGACGGGTCATACTCCGCATCGTTGGTCACATACCCGATGATCACAATATCGGGATCCAGATCGGCCAGCATCGGCGTCGTTGTCAACCATTGAAGCTCGTCAAATGTTGAAGCGCCCCCGTATCCGGCCGCGTAAACGGCGCAGTCATATCCCCGCCTTGCCAATTCGCCCGATAATTGGTTCCACCACAGGTAATTGATATTGGCCGAGCCGTAGCCGAAAATAAACGAATCGCCGAGTACGAGTATCTTCACCTTCGCATCTTTCTCCAAAGATGTGCCCCTGACTTTGACAAGGGGGTATTCCTGGTCTGTTTTCAGTTTTTCGTGGATCATGCTGTTTATTTTCGTATCGTCTTCGTTCCACCGGTTCAAGCCGCTGCTTGAAGCCAAGGCGATTTCAATCGCGAACATGGCCGCCACAACCAGGACAAGGCCGGCCAGCGCATAGACAAGCGAGTTCAACGGGAAGAACTCGATACCTTTTACGGTAAACAGGCATTTTTTCCCGTAAGCGTTTGTTTTGGCTTGATCAATATAGGCAATGATCAAAACGGCGACAGCAGATAAAGCAGCGCCGGTTAATATTGCGGTCATGACGAGCGGGAAATCCGTCTTTTCAACGTTCCATTTTCCGTGTTTATTATAGGCCGCTAAGAACATTGCACAGAATTCCAGAATCCAAAACACCGGTAACGCCATGAAAAACCTGGCGGGGTAACGGCCGGCGCTTTTTTTTCGATAATAGAAATAGGCGGGGACAAAGGCAATGATTGCGCCCAGTGTAATGACGGCATAAATCACATTTTATCCCCTCTCGGAAAGAACAGACGATATTCCTCGCCTTATTGCCTTTTTTCGGGCTGCACGAAACGTTCGACTTATTATTTAAGAACTCACTGATGATCGTGGAAATTGATTCGCAATTTTTCCACCACAATCGGTTTGTCGGCGGCGTTGCCGATGAGCGCGAGCACATACTCGCCCAGAAGGCCTATAAAAAAGGTCTGCACGCCCGCGGCAAACAGCAGCAGCAAAATCAGCAACCGGGTTATAAGGACAGAAACATCCCCGCGGACGATCAACTGTGCTATGACCGCAATAAAAGCGAACAAAACCGCTGCCAGTGCAAAGAACGCGCCGAAAAGGGTCGCGGGCCTCAAAAGTTTTTTTGAGGTGGACGTGATGCCGAGCATGGCGAAATCATAGTAACGGTAAAAATTAAAATGCGATTTGCCTTTCAGGCGCCTTTCCTGCGTGTATTCGACGCGTCCGATGCTGTGAGCGTACTCCATGATTAAGCCCCGCAGGTAAGGGGTCCTCATACGTACGCTGCGCAGGATTTCGAGAAAACTCCTGTCGAGCAGTTCAAAATCGGTCGCCTGGCTGACATGGTCAAAGTCGGAAATGTGTTTCATCAGCGCATAATAGCACTTGCGGCAGAAATACAGCAGACGGTTTTCTTTACTGCCTTTTTTAACGCCGAGAACGACCTGGCAGCCGTTTTCCCACTGGGCGACAAATTGCGGAATCAGTTCGGGGGGATTCTGCAAATCGGCGTGCAGCAGCACGGCGCAGTCGCCCTGCGCAAGAAGCATCCCGTAAAATATCGTGCGCGAATAACCGAAATTGCGCGCGCTGAACACCGCCCTGACTTTTGGGTCCCTTGCGCAAAGGTCCTCGATGATGTCCCTGGTACCGTCTGTCGAGCCGTCGTCAAGGAAGATGAACTCGTAATCATAAGAGGAAAGCGCGCGCATGACGGCGGAGGTCCTTTCATAGAGGGCCGCGATATTATCGCGCTCGTTGAAAGCAGGGACCACAACGGAAATGGTTTTCATACGATTATCTCCAGCTTGGCGCAGTAAGCGTTCCATTTTGCTTTGAGAGTTATTATAGCATATTATACCGCCGATGTGGTATTCATCGATGATAAAACCGGGCGCCCCGCGGGACGCCCGGCAATGATTCTTCAGTAATGATATCGGGCAACAATACCGTCTTTCGGACTGACCGGCGGGTCGCCTGCTTTGCGCTCGCCGCGTATGGTTTCCGCGCCGAAATAAACGGCATAAAATCTGTTGATTTGTTGGCTTGCGTCTTCCGTAAGCCCGGTCACCGTCCAGTTTACAACAATACTGCGCAGCCTCCGTTCGGGGAGCAGCTGCTGCGGAATCTGTGTGACATTGCGGACGAGGATGTCTTTTTCGCCAGCGGAGACGCGCTTTTCGATATCCGCGACGACAGCGGCGTGTACGGCGGAATGCTGATGATAAACGCGGTATTCCAGTGAAAAATCCGTCACCGTGGCCGCGGCAAGCAGCAACGGCACCGCCGCCGCCACGAGTTTTCTTGAAAAGAAAGCCCGCGCTTTGCCGTTCGACCGCGCGACGCGGGCGGCCAGTTCTGCCAGCAGCGAAAAGAACAGCAGCGCAAAAGCCGTAAACACCGTGAAAAACAAACGATACTCAAAATAGGGAAGCCCCAACATTACCGCTACGGACGCAACGGCGGTCAGCAAAAATATAAAGGGCGAAAGCAGGCCGTCGTTGTCATCGAGAAGCGCCTGCAACGATAAAGGAGACGGCGTCCTCGCATTTTTCTTTGACAATGTCGGCTGGTCGCGCCGGGATGCCCGGATAACCGACATCAACAGGACAAAAACAACAACGGCTCCGAGCAGCAGCGCCCACGAAACGCGCCAGGTCACCATTACGGCACCCTCAAGGCGAAACAGCAGCTGCTTAAAAAGCAGCGCGAGCGGACTGCCGCCGTATCCTTCCGCAGTGCTGATACGATACCCCGGCGACAGGAAAAGCAGCAGCATACCGCCGATTACACCTGCCAGGCCGGCAAGAGACCAGCGTGGCGGGCGGCTTCGCCGCAACCGTACGGCGACGAGCGTCAAAACCACAAAGCCCAGCGAAAGGCCGAAAGACTGTTCGTTAAAAGTGCCCGCCAGGAACCCTGCCGGAATGATGAGCGCCGCCGCGAGTTTCGGGCGGCCGACCGTCCTGCCGGCGAGCAGAAAGCGGTAGGGAACCAGAAACAGCAAAATGAAGAAAACGGGCCAGACGCTATTGAGGGCGCACACCATCCAAAGGTAGGTGTTCGTCAAGTTGGGCGTGAGAAACCAGAAAGAGGCGCAAACAGCCAAAAACAGCCGCCAGTCGGATTTTTTGCCGAAGTTGGCGTGGTAATAAACCAGCCAGGATATGCCGGTAAAAACAAGCGCGTTGAGCGGGTTGAAATATTGCTTGCCCCGGACCGCGAAAAAGATTTCAAGGCCCTCCGCGACAAAACGGCCGCGATAGTGTAAATAGTAATCGAGCAGGGTGGTCAGCATTTCGCCTATCGAGGTGATGCGGTGCGGTTCGAAAACGGCGGGGTCCGGGTTCAAATCCTGAAAAATGATCGCGATGTCGTCGCCGAAAGCCGGCGTATCGATGTTTAACAGCAGATAGACGGCAAAACTCGAGAGGGCTATCACTGTAAAGGGCATTGCCTTGACAATCGCCCGAGAGCAGGCGTTTCGCCGGCGTTCGGCCGGAGGGGTCATGGCAATCCCCCCATTTCCTCTGCAGAGCCGACGCTGTTGTTTTTTTCAGCGCTTTCCGGCTCTTGGCGTCCATACTTTTCAGCGTTTTCATAGTCTTCGCGGGTGTTGATGTTGAACTCCCTTTCCGCAAAAGCAAATACTTTGCATTGCAGACCGGCGCCGATACAGGCGGCCACCCAGTCGCACAGTTCATACTGCCCGCTTTCCGGATTGGGCTGCAAAACCCCGAGCGGTCCGAGCGCTTCGGCGCGGAACAGGCAGAAACCCGTGCCTTTGAACTCATTAAAGGGTTGGCGCGGTTTCTCCTCAAGCGCAAGCAAGTTGCCTTGATTATCCGTCATAACGGTGTAGCATTTGCGGATTTCTTCCGCCGGCTCGCCCGGCACGACACCGCAGATGCAATGCGCTCCGGTCTCCGAGAAAAAGCGGAGCATTTCCATAGGCCTGTCGCCGTAAAACATCTCGTCTCCGAGGCAAAGGGCAAAATCGTCCTTTCCCAGCAAGGGTACCGCGCAGCGCACCGCGTCGGCGATACCTGCCGGCGCCGGCTGAACGGCAAAACGCAGCCGCGCCCCCGCGCTGCTCATACGGGCGTGCCGAACTACATCGCCGCCCCTCGGGCCGACGACAATAATGATGTCATCAATCCCCATGCCGAGCAGGCGCCCGATATGGCGCTCAAGCAGGCTTGTGCCGCGCACGGGCAACAGGCATTTGCTGCCTTTCAACCCTTTCATGCGGACGCCCTTGCCGGCGGCCAGAATCAGTCCCTTCATGGCAACCTCATTGAAAAAAACGTTTAACTGCCGGAACGTATGGTGTCGGCCCCCAAAGCATAGGCAATCCACTTGTTCTCCATCGACTGCGGGTCGGATCCCACGCCGGTGACAGTCCAATAGTTGACAAAATTGAGCAGCCTGCCGTTTTTCGTTATTTTCGCATTGATTTCGTTTCTGGGGACGACGATGTCTTTTTCACCGGCGTCAATTTCCCGCACAATCGAATCCACCGCTTCGTTGTACACGAGAAAATAACGGTGATAGATACCGTATTCCCTTCCGTAATCCAGCAGCGCGACAAGGCACAGGGCAAGCGCCAGAAGCGTCGGGAGCGCTTTGCGCCAGTTCGCGGCATCTGCGGCAGCCGGTTTGGCCGCCCTGCCGAGCCGGCTGTCGGCAGCCTGGCTGAGCAGGCTGAACAAGACCAGCGCGACGGCAACGAAAACGGGAAAAAACAAACGCTCACCGACATAAGGCAGCGCCGCGGAAATGAGGACCGCGGCAGCGGCGCAGGCAAAAAACATTGCGGGCGCAAGCAGGCCGAAACGGTCGTTGAAAAAAGACTCAAGCGTCCATTTTTGCCGTGTTTGCGCGCTGTTCCTTTTCTTCGTCCGCCGCGCGGCTTCTTCCTGCCTGCGGCTGTCTATCACCAGCCAAAGCAGCAAGACCGCGAGAAAAGGGAGAAGCCATTTGGTGACTTTGAAACTCATGCGGACAGCGTCGAAAAGGTTGCCCGGGAACCTGTCGAGAAAAAGACGGGCCGGCGACATGCCGTACTGCCTCAAAGATTCCAGACGGCTGCCGGGTGAAAGCAGCACAAAAGCCGTGCCCGCAGCGGTGGACATGATGCCGGCAACCGCCCAGAAGGGAACTTTCCGCTTGCGTATCCATTCGAAAAGAACAGCCAGCACAGAAAAGCCGAGGGAAAGGCCGAAAGAATGCTCGTTAAAAGCGCCCGCGACAAAACCGAGCGGCACCACGGCCATCGTTAAAGCGGCGCAACGGCGCGCAGGCGCGCTCCCGGCCGCCAGCCGCCTGTAAGGCACGAGGAACAGCAGCACGAAAAATACCGGCCACATAACGCATAAACTGCCGGACATCCACAGTACGGTCGACACGAAATCCGGCGTCAGGAACCAGAAGACAACTGCGATAAGCAGAAACAGCCGCCAGGAAGGCTTTTTGCCGAAGTTGGCGTGAAAATAGACCAGATAATTGATTCCGGCCCATACCAGGGCGTTGAAAAAATTGTAATATCCTTTGCCGGCCAGAACAAACAGCTGTACAAAACCCTGGGCAATGACGCGGCCGCGAAATATTTGGTAATATGCGACAAGACTGTGAAATATATCCCCGAGGCCCGTTACTTTCGGCGCGGTAATCTTATCGACATACCAGCCTTGAAAAACATAACCGGACATCATATCGTCTGCAAAAGGCGGCGTATTTCCAGCCAGCAGCCATACGGCTGCGGCACAGACGGCGCCTATGGCGAAAAACGGCGCCCAGCGCAGCAACACCCGCCGGATATCGCCCCGTGAAAAAAGCGCGCCGCCGGCCTTATCATCCGGTTTGCTTTTTTTCAAAGTGCCGCCCCCTTCTCGTTGCCCGCCTACATGTGCCGCGCACAGCGCCTCATGTCAGGGTTTTTCTTGGACGTAGGACATCCGCGCGAGATTGACATAGCTTTTCGCGCCGTAATTCGCAGCAATCAGGCGGTTGATTTCAGCATTTTTATCGGGGCCGCCCCAAAGCACTTCCATTTCGATGAAATCGTACCGGTAGATAGACATGCGGCCCGTCGAAAGGAAGCGGTAGTCGCCGCGCACGACCACGTCGGCCTTGCCTTGCCGCACTTGCGTTTCGATATCATTTTCCAGCGATGAAGCCAGCCGGCCGTTATAATTCACGACGCTGTATTCGCGCAGCGCATCTGCCGAAACGGCAGCCAGGCAAACCAGCACAGCGACGGCGCCCGCCGCAAGGCGCAAGCGCGGCGCAAGTTCCAGCTCTTGCAGCAGCCGTTTCAACAGCGACGAAAACGCAATCAGCAGGAACGCGGCCGCCGGAAAAAGGTAGCGCGGCACAAACTCCGGCGAAACAACATAAATCGCGACGGAGACAACGGCTCCGAAAACATAACAGCCCTCCATCCGCAAGGACCCGTCGGCAGGCGCCGGGTTCCGCCGCGAATTTTTTTTGCGCTGCGCGGCCTTCTTTTTTCGGCGCGCCACGCGGATAGAAACCGCCGCCAGCACCAGCAGCGCCAGCAGCGGCCAGAGGTTGCCCAGCGTGACGGACCAAAGGTTTTTCTGAATCGCGCCGAAATGGACGAAAGCGTTTTTCAAAACATTTTGCACGCCGTAATAGTGCGCGGCTTTGTAGCGGTAACCGGGCGCCAAAGCCATGACGGCCCAGCCTGCGGCGAGCGACGCCAGCCCGCTGTAAACCCAGGCGGGCAGTTTTTTGCCGTCTTTGAGCGTCAGTGCGGACAAAGCGACAATAAACGCTCCTGCGGCGGCGCCTGCCGGTTCGCTTGACCAGCCGGCCAAAAAGCCGAACGGAACCATCGCGGCGGCCGAAAAAAAACCTCGGCGCTTTGTCCGGTCTCCGGCAAAGAACAGGCGGTAAGGAATCAGGAAAAGGAGCACGAAGACACAAGTCCACATATTGTTAATGGAATTGGTCAGATTGAGAAAGGTCAGTTCCGGCTGGGGCATGCAAAACCAGAGCAGAACATTGACGAGCAAAAAGGGCAAAGCGCCGTGTTTGCGTTCGAAACCGGCATGAAACCAGACCAGCCAGCCGAGAAGAACCGCCATTAAGGCGTTGACCGCATCGAAAACACGGCCGCCGGCCAGCCACAGGAAAAGCTGGACCGCCGCGTGTACGGGCACACGGCCGCCCCAGAGAAAATAATGGTTCTTCATGCTTCGGGCAATATCGCTCAGAGAGGCGACCTTCACGGGGTCCGCGGCAACGCGCCAGCCTTCAAAGACAAGCCGGTAGGTGTAGTCATCGTTGAGATAACCGGTCTTTACGTTGAACAGATAGTACAGCGCGAAAAAACCGGCAGAAACCAGACCCATCAGCAAAAAGAAGATTTTATTGTTTTTGGGCTCGTTCAAGCGGAGCAACGGACGGCCTTCCTTTCCGGCAATACGGATGCCTTTTCCTGATGAAACGGTTTTGCGCCGCAAACGGCGCGGCATTTAACGGAGTTTGACGAAAAACAGGTAATATGCTGTCAAGGCAGCGAGCGCAAGATAATGTTCTTTGAAAAACCCCCATATTTTTTTTGCCTGCTGTGTTACCGCGGCGTCGCCGGCATGAAGAAAATAGAATAACAGCGCAAACTGCGCGACGACCATCGCAATCCTGCTTCGGAGATAGTTTTGTGAAAGAACCAGCATCGGAAGGCGCGTAAGCGGAGCCAGCAGGCAGAGCAGGTAAATCAATTTCTCGAACCTGCCCGTGCTTTTTTTGAAAGCGAAGTACCATATCAGGAAAAACAGCAGCAGCAGCGGAAGCAGCGCCAGTATGCCCGTTACCTCTAAATTGAGGTTTTTCAGCACG
The DNA here is from genome assembly GCA_022706685.1 of Bacillota bacterium. Taxonomy (GTDB): domain Bacteria; phylum Bacillota; class Clostridia; order Oscillospirales; family Acutalibacteraceae; genus UBA1447. The sequence continues at coordinate 65,493 of JAKJCA010000008.1, read as the reverse complement.
CCTAAGTGCCGGCTCAATGCCCAAAATTCGCCCGGAGACAGGACGAGAAGCTGCAAAACCCAGTCGAGTTTAAATTCCCCCACCTGGTCACGGATATCCGTTTTGTCCAGCGAATATTGTATCAGCTGCTCGACACTCTCAAAACCGGGTACGCCCCGGTAAAGGTAGAAGTAGGCCGAAAAAGCGGCCATGGCGGCAAAACTGACCACGCACAGCGCAACAGCCGGCTTGCTGTTTTTCCGCCTGTGTGTTTCATACAGCAGGACAATGGCAACAGCCGGCATATAAGTGAAGGCATAACCGTGATAGGTCGCCAGACTCACAGCAATCAATAAGGGGACGAGCCAGCGGAATCCCTTCTTGCCGACGGCTGTGAAAGCCAATAGCGTAAACATGGCCAAAAAGCGTTCGAGTGAAACCAGCCGCGGGAAAAAGATCGTCCTCGAATACGGGACCGCCAAAAACAGCAGAACGAACAGTATTGCGGCGCCGCGCGCCTCGTCGTCCGAGCGCCGGATGACGCGGCCCGACACGACGGCAAACACGGCGATGGAAACCAGGCAGACGATATTAAAAAACAGGTTCATGAACGCGGCTGACTTATAAGATGTGAACAACGACATCAAAGAACCGATAAACAGCCGCGGGGCAAAACCGATTCGGTAGTCAAAGATATGCAGGATATTGTAGATATCCCGTTGAAAAAAGTCATGGTCTTTGGCATAGAACCCCAGCAGAAACGCCAGGACAGGCAATTCGTATTTCACCTTGTCGAAACATCTGAACACAAGGTGACCGCCGACAAGCGCCCGGTACTTTTTTATAACAGCGTCGGGCTTGCTTACCGCAGAACGCCGCATTTTCTTGCCCATAATAATTGTCCCCGTAATCCTCTTGCCGCAAAGCCGAGACGGATGAACGCCGGCTGAATTATGCTTATTATACTTCAAAACCGCGTTGATAGGGCCAAGGCGGGATAAACTTTTTCAAACGGCCGCTTTTAAGGCGGCGCAACGGCAGACGAACGGCAAACGGTCAGGGCTCCGTCCTTGCAAAGAAAAGACCGATATGATAAAATAATATATTAAAGGAGCCGTAGCAAGGATATACAAAAATCCGGCGGCCCAAACCGCAGCCGTCTTAACCCGGCGGAGGGAAAGCCCGTTTGAAAACATTCAAAGCCGTTTCGATTGTTGTACCGGCCATTGACGAAACCGATTCCCTGCGCGAGAGCGTCGAGATCATTCTCAGCACCTGCGCGCACGAGGACTTGGCTGAATTCTTTTTTGCGGTTTGCGAGCGGACAACGCCCGATTGCCTGAGCATCATCAACAGTTACATCAGCGGCGACTGCGGCGTGCCGTGCAGGCTGTATTACCAAAAAGGGCCCGGACTCGGCAGCGCGCTGCACGAAGCGATGCAGCGGGTGCGCGGCAGCCATGTGGTCAATATCGCCGCCGATATGGATACGGATCCGCGCGTCGTCAAGGATATGATTGCCGTCGCAAAAGAACACCCGGACGCCATCATCCTCGCCTCGCGCTGGGTCAGGGGCGGCGGTTTTGACGGCTACGGCCGTGTCAACAAGGCGCTCAACTTTATTTTCAACAAGATGCTTCAAGTCCTGTTTTGGACAAAAGTCAAAGATTTGACCTACGGTTACCGTTTCGCGCCGGTGGACAAAACGCTCTCTGTGAAATGGGAATCGACAGGCTTTTCCATTGGGATGGAAACGAACCTGAGAATGCTGCGGCTCGGCTATCCTATCATCGAGGTGCCCGCAATGTGGCGGGTGCGCAAGCAGGGCGATTCGCAAAACTCTTTTTTTACCAAATGCAAATACATCAACACCGTGCTCAAGGTCAGATTCGCACGTAAAGACTCGAACAAATCCGCAGAACCGAGAGAATCCTGAAACATGAACCGCAAGAACATATACATGATACAACCGAATTACCTCTACGGCAACTCCGCCCATCTGCCTTACGCGGCGGGCGCGGTGGCGGCTTATGTTTTCAGCGACCCCGTCATCCGGGAAAACTGCGAATTGAAAAAAATCCAGTTCCTGCGCGAAGATCCGGATACCTGCGTCGCCCAGGCCGAAGAACCGTTTCTGATCGGTTTTTCTTCCTATGTATGGAATTTCGAATACAACAAGATACTCGCGGAAAAATTCAAGCGGGCATATCCGGGATGCATCATCGTCTTCGGCGGACACCATGTGGCGCCTGGCGGCGAATTGCTGGACCGTTTCGCGTATATGGACATCCTCGTGCACGGAGAAGGGGAAGAACCGCTGCGGCAAATCCTTCTTGCGCTGCTCGGCAAGGGGAATTTGCATGAAATCCCCAACATTTCTTTCCGTGAAGGCGGCAAAGCCTTCAACACGCCTTACAAGGAGTATTCCAGCTGTGATTATCCCTCCCCGTATCTGGAAGGGTATTTTGACGACATCGTCAGCGGCCATCCGGAACTGAGTTTCGAGTTGATGTTCGAAACCAACCGCGGCTGCGCGTACAGCTGCTCCTACTGCGATTGGGGCAGCCTGCGTGCCAAAATCAGGCGTTTCCCGCTGCAAAGGGTCTACGACGAATTCGAATGGGCCTGCAAACGAAAAATCGAGTTTTTCGGCTGCGCCGACGCAAACTTCGGCATTCTTGCGCGCGACGAGGAAATCATCGACCGTTTGATCGAATTAAAAAACACAACCGGTTACCCGAAAAAGTTTCAAACGTCATACGCAAAGAACAACAGCCAGCGCATATACAACATCGGCAAGAAACTGCATGACAGCGACATGAACAAAGGGGTCACGCTGGCTTTTCAAACGCTGTGCCCCGAAGCGTCCGCCAATGTCGGGAGAACCAACGTCAGCCTGCAGCATTATAAAAAACTGATGCGCCTGTACAACGCGGCGAATATCCCCACCTATACGGAACTGATCCTCGGCCTGCCGGGCGAGACCTACAGAAGCTATGCCGACGGGCTCAATATGCTCATGGAAGCGGGGCAGCACCACGCCATCTATGTGCACAACTGCGAGTGGCTGCCGTGTTCCGCGATGGGGAGCCGCGCTTATATCGAGCGCTTCGGCATCGGCATCAGCAAAATACCGCTCAACCAGCCGCACATGGCGCTGTCGAAAGACAGCGGCGAAATACCGGAATATTCGCAAATCGTCACCAAAACCGCTTCGATGGACCACGACATGTGGATTGAAACCAATATGCTCTCCTACACCGTGCAGTGCTTCCACCATATGAACCTGCTGCAGTTTTTCGCCATCGCCCTGCACGACGAAAAAAAGGTGGCCTACATTGACTTTTATGAGCGGCTGCTCGCTTACATCGACCATCACGCCGCAAGCGTATGCGGGAGGGTCTTCGCCGACATACGCCGGCGCCTGCGCGAAGTGGTCGAGGGCCGGGGCGGGCTGTTATGTTATGACAGCGAATTCGGGGAAATATCGTGGCCGTTCGAAGAATACGCTTTTTTGAAAATCGTCAGAGAGATCGACACTTTCTATGATGAAATCGCAGATTTCCTTCGCGCATTCGGACTTCCCGACGACCTTTTTGACAGTTTGCTGCTTTACCAGCGCAACATCATCAAAAGGCCGAACCGCAAAACCGCCGAGTTCGACCTGGCGTACAACCTGCACGACTACTTCGCGGCCAAATTCAAAGGCGAAAGCGCGGCGCCGGTCAGGCAGCGCATCACGCTGAAAATCGCCGACAGCGACATCATGACGGACTGGGCTTCTTACGCGCGCTACGTGGTCTGGTACGGCCGAAAAGAAAGCAAGAATATCTTCTCCGGATTTGTGACGGCAAAGGACGGCGGCAATGCGTAAGAAGAATATCTATCTCATCCAGGCCGGTTTTGCGTTCGACCAATCGCTGTATTTTCCCTGCGCGGCGGGCGCTTTGGCGGCTTACGCGCTGCAGGATGCCGTGATACGCGAACGCTACGTGTTTAAGGACTTCATTTTCCGGCGCGAGAAGCTCGACGAAGCCGCCGGTCGGATGGAGAGCCCTTTCCTCGCCGGTTTTTCATGCTGTGTTTGGAATTACGAATACAACAAAGCGCTGGCGAAAAAAATCAAAGCCTTCCACCCCGAATGCCTTATCGTCTTCGGCGGCCATCATGTCACGCCGGGCGGGGCGATGCTGGAGAAGGAAGAATACGTCGATATTCTGGTGCATGGAGAGGGCGAGGAAACCTTTGCGCAGCTGCTGGCGGCGCTCGGCACCGGGGCCCTGAATGCCGTGAACGGCATATCATACCGTGAAAACGGAAGCGTCGTCAGCACACCGGAGGCGGGACCTCCCGCGCTCGAACGCTGCCCTTCCGCCTATTTGTCGGGAGTATTCGACAACCTGATTGCGGAGAACCGCGGCACGGACTTTTTAGCGGTGCTTGAGACCAACCGCGGCTGCCCTTACCGCTGTTCCTACTGCGACTGGTGCGCAGGTAAGACAGTTCGGTTTTTCCCGATGGAGCGAATCAAGGCAGAGATTGACTGGCTGGCTGAGAATAAAATCGAGTATTGTTTCTGCGCGGACGCCAACTTCGGCATGTACCGCCGAGACCTGGAGATCGTCGATTATCTGGTCGAGGCCAAACGGAGGACCGGATACCCGAAAGTGTTCCGGCCCTGCTACGCAAAAAACAGCGACGACAACGTTTTTGAAATCAGCAGGAAACTCAACAGTGTTGAAATGGACAAGGGCGCGACGCTCGCCTACCAGACGCTCAGCGACGACGCGCTTGAAAACGTCAACCGCCTCAACCTGACGCTGGATAAGTTCGCAGGCCTGCTGGCTAAATATAACGCAGCGGGTATCCCCTCCTACTCGGAACTAATCCTCGGGTTGCCGGGCGAAACGTATGACAGTTTCTGCGACGGTATCTGCGGCCTGCTGGAAGCGGGCCAGCACAATTCCATCAGTGTTTACCACTGCGAAATGCTGCCGAACTCGGAGATGGCGCAGCCGGCATATATCAAAAAGCACGGCATCCGTGTCGCCAAAATGCCTTTCAACCATATACACAGCGCGGAAAAAGACGAGGAGGTAACGGAGTATTCCTATCTGGTCGTCGGCACAAACACCTTGAACGGGGACCAGTGGGTCAAGGCCAACCTGTTCAGCATCCTGGTGCAATGTTTTCATAATCTGGGGCTGCTGCGCTGTTTCGCGATTTACCAGCGCAATGAAAACGGTTTGAAGTACATCGATTTCTACCGCCGACTGCTGGAATTCGCCGTTTCGGCCAAAGGTACGCTCGTTTACGAACTCTTCGAGCGGTTCCGAAAGGAATTTGAAAACCTGACCGACGGCAAATGGATGTACCGCAACGAACTTTTCGGCGAGGGCGCCTGGTTCCCGGAGGAAGGCGCTTTTCTTGAAATCCTGTTGCAATACGACCGCTTCTGGAATGAAATCAAAGCCTTTCTCGACACATTCCATTGGGAGGACGGGGTATATGCCGACCTCGCCGCTTATCAGAGAGCTATCGTTAAAAGGCCCGGTACACAAGCGGTTGTTTTGACCTTGGCGTATGACTGGTACGGTTACTTTGACGGCGTTTACGCAGGCAGACGCGAGGCGCCGGTCATCCGGGGCAACATCCTGCGCATCGCGGGCAACGCAACGGCGAACTGGAAAGACTACGCCAGGGAAACCGTCTGGTACGGTCGGCGCAGGGGCGCGACGCTGCACACCAGCAACAAAGGCGAGACCGAAACGGAATACCTGGACGGCCAAACGCAGCCGGATGCGGGGGCTACATGAAAAAGAAAGTCTATTTTGTACAGTCCGGCATGACCTATGAGCGCGCGGTTTATTTACCCTATTCCGCGGGCTGCCTCGCCGCCTTCGCCTGGCAGGACGAAACAGTCCGCGGCGAATACGAAATCGCGGATTTTCTTTTCCGGCACGAAAGCGTCGACGCCTGCCTTAAAAAAATTAAAGATCCGGCGATCGTCTCATTTACCTGCCTGAACTGGAACTACGAGTATAGCAAGGCCCTTGCGAAAAAAGTCAAAGAGCGTTATCCCGATTGCCTGATATTCTTCGGCGGACACCAGATTACCAACGATTTCTCGGCGCTGAACGACAATCCCTTCGTCGACGTGCTTTTTCACGCGGAAAGCGAGGAGTCCTTTCTTGCCGCGCTTCGCGCGCTGGCCGGCGGCAACAGCCTCGACGATGTACCCAATATTTCCTACCGCGCCACAGACGGGCCGCGCAGAACAAAAAATGCCGCCCCCGGCAATCTGGCCGACTACCCTTCCCCCTATTTGGCCGGTTTGTTTGACAGGTATATCGACGCGGGCCGGGCAGACGAATTCTGCTATATCATGGAGACCAACCGCGGCTGCCCTTACCGCTGCGCCTATTGCGACTGGTGCTTTACGAAAGAAATCAGAACGATCCCCATGAGCCGCGTCAAAAGCGAGGTTGACTGGTTTGCTTCCAGAAAGGCGGAGTACATTTTTTGCGCGGACGCCAACTTCGGCATCCTTGAAAGGGATCTGGACATCGCGAAATATATCGTCGAGGTCAAAAAGCGAACCGGTTATCCCTTGATTTTCAACGGCTGCTATGCCAAAAACAGCAATGACACCGTGTTCCAGATTTCCAAACTGCTTTATGACAACAAAGCCAACAAGGCCGCGACGCTGGCTTATCAGTCGATGAACACCGCTGCGCTGGAAAACGTCAACCGGAAGAATTTCACGGTCGAGAACTTTTCAAAACTGCTTCGGCAATACAACGAGGCAGGCATACCGACCTATACGGAAATGATTCTCGGCCTGCCCGGCGAAACTTACGATTCTTTCTGCCGCGGGCTTTGCGACCTGATTGAAGCAGGCCAGCACACCAACTGCACCGTCTACGCCTGCCAGGTCTACCCGAATTCGCTGATGGGACAGCAGGAATACCGCGACCGGTACGGCATCGTCATTGCGCGCATGCCCATCAACTTCATCCGCTTTGTACCGCCGCGCGAAGGCGAGATACGGGAATACATCGACGTCGTAGTGGAAACCGCCGATATGAGCCGGGCAATGATGGCCCGGGCCATGACATTCTGCACCTGCCTGCAGTGCTTTCACCACATCGGCCTGCTGCGCTGTTTCGCGATGTACCTGCGCCACGAGCATGATATCGCTTACCTGGACTTCTACACCCGGCTGATGGATTACGTGCTTGAAGCGGACACAACGCTGATAAGGCCGCTTTTCAAGCGCGTCAGCGCGATGTGCCTTGATATCGAAAGCGGCGAATGGACTTATCAGGATTCCCGCTTCGGCGAAACGGGCTGGTTTCTGGAAGAAGGCGCTTTCATGGAACTCGTTTACGATTACGAAAGGTTCTGGGCGGAGATTGAACCGTTTTTGTCCAGTTTCGATATCGATAAAGCCGTTGCCGCCCAGTTGTACAATTACCAGAAAAATATCATCCGTCTGCCCGGCCGTGAAAAAGTAGTGCTGGAACAGCAATATGATTTTTACCGTTATTTTTTCAACATCCAAGCCGGCCGTTACAGCCCGCTTGAAAAAAAAGCCAACCGGCTGACACTCACAGCCGATGAAACTATAGGCAACTGGAAGGAATATGCGCGGCTGGTGATGCTTTTTGCCAAGCGGCGCGGCGACACGGTGATGACGTCGGCGCTCAAAAATGTACGCGTTGAATATATCAACGAAGGCGGAAATCATGCAAACGGCTGATCAAACCCGAAAAAACGTCTATATCATTCAGGCAAACCCCGTTTACGGTGAAACCGAGAAGACGGTTTATATTCCCTATGCCGCGGGCTGCATCGCCGCGTTCGCCTGGGCGGATGAACGCGTTAAAGCGAACTTCCGGCTCGGCCGTTTCATTTATACCAGGGAAGACGTCGGGACTGCCGCCGCGTCATTGGACGCCCCCGCGCTTGCAGCTTTTTCATGCAGCGTGTGGAATATGGAGTACAATAAGGCGCTGGCCCAAAAAATCAAAAAACTTTACCCTTCCTGCATCATCCTTTTCGGCGGGCACCATGTGTCGCCGGACGCCTCGAACCTCGCTGATTTCGAATATGTCGACGTTTTGGTGCACGGCGGCGGCGAGGAAGCGTTCAGGGATGTTCTGCTGGCCGTCGCAGGTTATATGCCGTGGGGCGATATTCCGAACATTTCTTACCGCAGTCCCGGCGGCGGAACGGTTACAAACCTGAAAAAGCAGCGTGATACGAATGATTATCCCTCACCGTATCTGGAAGGTTATTTTGATGATATCCTTCAAGACGGCATCCGTTTTTCGGCTATTATCGAAACGAACCGCGGCTGTCCGAACAACTGCGCATTTTGCGACTGGGGAGACTTGAAAACAAAAGTCAAACTCTTTCCGCTGGATAAGATCGAACGCGAGCTCAACTGGATTGCGGAAAAGAAAATCGAATATATATACTGCGGCGACGCGAACTTCGGCTTATTTGAACGTGACAGCAAAATCACGGATTTGATTGTGAAACTCAAAAACGAAAAAGGCTTCCCGCAGCGGTTCAGGGTCAATATCGCTAAAAATATCACCGCGACGGTGGAGGATATCATCGGCAAATTCTACGCCAACAGTCTGGACAAGTCGCTGCCGCTCTCCTATCAAAGCCTGTCGCCGGCCGCGTTAAACAACATCGGCAGAAAAAACATGGACCTCAACCATTTCAAAGAGCTGATGGCGCTGTACAACCGTACCGGCGTTTCCACCTCCTCGGAATTGATTCTTGGCCTGCCCGGCGAAACCTGCGGCAGTTTCTGCGAGGGCATCTGTACACTTCTGGAATGCGGTCAGCATAAATCCATCAACGTGTACGCCTGCGAACTGCTGCCCAACTCCAGGCTGGGTGATCCGCTTTATCAGAAAAAACACGGCATCCAATCGGTACGGCTGCCATTTTACCAGATACACTGCCCGATTCCCGACAGCGCGGCGGAAATACAGGAATACTCCGAATTTGTCGTGGCCACCGCCACAATGTCGCGCGAAGAATGGGTCCAAGCGGCGATTTTCTCCTTCACGGTGCTGGCGCTGCACAATATCGGCCCGACCCGGGCGGTAGCCATGTATCTGCGCCATGAGCGCGGCGTCGCTTACCTGGAGTTTTATACGCAGCTGCTGCAATTCTTCAAGCATACGCCCGGCACCATTGTCAACAAGGTATATGAAAACCTTGCCGATTTAACCGCGGGTGTCAGCGAAGGACGGCATGCCTGGGTTTTCGCGCTCGAAGAGTTCGGCAACCTCACCTGGGGTTTCGAAGAACTCGCTTTTTTGGAGTTGGTTAAAAACATCGACGCCTTTTACCGGGAGATGGGCCGGTTTCTGGAACGCTACCGGCTTGGTGAAATGAAAGAGCCGCTGCTGCGTTATCAGCGGGAACTTGTCAAACTGCCATTCGAAACAAAAAGGCGTATCGAATCGGACTATGATTTCCCCGCCTACTTTGAAAATATTTACCGCGGGGCGTACGCGCCGTTGGCCGAACGCAAAAGCATTCTGCTCATCCATAACGACCGCGCCGCCGAAACGTGGGAGGATTATGCACGCGAAATCGTCTGGCTCGGAAGAAGAGACGATGCAGCGCTGTACAGCGGAGGAAGGTACGCACGGGAAGTCGGCTACAAGGATCAGACAGCCGGGTAATACGAACCCGATTGCTGACGGAAATTTTGAACGAAAGAACAAACGAAGGAAGCGCTGTTCATTGAAAACGACGGAAAAGAAAAACATCTATTTGGTGCAGGTCGACCTGGCTTACGGCGAAGACGACAAAGCTGTTTATCTGCCCTATGCTGTCGGCCTGCTGGCGGCTTATGCCTGGCAGGATGCTTTCATCAGGGAGCACTACCGTCTCGGCGGCCTGCTTTTCACACGAAACGATATCGAACAGGCCATCGGCGCATTAGAAAAACCTTATCTGGTCGGTTTTTCCAACTATGTCTGGAACTTTGAATACAACAAGCGCTTCGCCGAGTGTTTGAAAGAGCGGTTTCCCGATTGCATCGTGGTATTTGGCGGCCATAATGTGCCGCCCGACACTTCTTTGCTGGAACAATGCCCTTATATCGATATTCTGGTGCACGGCGAAGGCGAAGATGCTTTCAAGAACCTTTTAACAGCCCTTGGCAAAGGCGGCAGTCTGGCCGAAATCCCGAATATATCATTCAGGGACAAGACGACGAATCCTGTCAGCAGCCCGCGCGTTGCTATTTCGCGGCCGCTGGAAAACGACCCCTCCCCTTATCTTTCGGGACTATTCGACAGCCTTATCGAGCAAAACAGCCAGTATACTTTCTGCGCGATACTCGAGACGAGCCGGGACTGCCCCTATCTGTGCGCGTTCTGCGACTGGGGCCAGTTAAGAGCAAAAACAAGGCGTTATTCAAAACGGCAGGTGGAAGAGGAAATCGAGTGGTTCGCCCGGCATAAAATCGAATATGTCTGGGGGGCCGATCCTAATTTCGGCATGTTCGACGACGATATGGAAATCGCCGGCGTGCTCGTTGAAGCGAAACGGCGCACCGGTTATCCGAAAGTTTTCAACGTGAACTATTCAAAGACCAAAGCTGAAAATGTTTTTTACATCAACAAACTGCTCAACGAAGCGAAGATGAGCCGCGGCGTACCGCTGTCTTTCCAAAGCTTTTCGCCGGAAGTCCTTAAAAATATCCGCCGGGACAATATGAGTATCCAGAAGCTTTCCTCCCTCATCGCCCGCTACAACGAAGCCGGGGTCACCGCCTATTCCGAGCTGATTATCGGCCTGCCCGGCGAAACGTATGAGAGTTTTTGCCGCGGGATCGGCATACTCTTGGAGGCGGGGCAGCATAAAACCGTCAACATCTACAGTTTTGAACTGCTGTGCAACTCCAGCCTCGGCAGCCCGGAAAGCGTGAAAAAATACCAGTTTGAAACTGTGCGCATCCCGCTGGTACGCCTGCATTGCGCCCCTCAGAGCGAGGATGTGACCGAGTATTCAAATATCGTCGTCTCCAATTATTCGATGAACCGCGAAAGCTGGAAACGTTCGTCCCTGTTCTACAACAGCATCCAGTGCTTTCATAATTTCGGGCTGCTGCGCTGCTTCGCCATTTACCTGTTCTACGAAAGCGGCGTTAAGTATGAATCGTTTTATCAGCAGCTGCAAAAATGGATGGAACGGCATGAAAACTCGGTCTGCGGACAAATCTATAAAAAGCTCAACGCCTGCTATAACGATGTATTGTCAGGCAACGGCGGCCTGTTTTACTCCAACCCTGTGTTCGGGCACATCGTATGGTCCTACTCCGAGGCGATGTACCTCGATATCATGCTGGATTTCGAATTGTTCTACGAAGAAGTCGAGCCGTTTTTGAAAACCTTCGGCCTCGGCGAGGCGCTTTACGGCGACCTGCTGAAGTTTCAAAAGAGTATTATCAAACGGCCGAATTTCGGCGGGCAGACCGTTCGGCTGGGGTATGATTTTGCCGGCTATTTCCGCAACATCTACCTCAACGATAAAAAAGACCTTGTCAAGCGCGCCAACTTGGCCCGCACCCGGGATCCGAAAAGCTGGGACAACTGGATCGATTACGCCAGAGAGAACGTCTGGTGGGGACGCAATGAAAACAGGAATATCATCACGGAGATCGAAACGGAATACATGTAATAGCGGCCGGCCGTATTGAGAAAGGAGGCTGTGCGCGTGAATAAAAAAAACCTGTATATGGTTCAAGTGGACCATCTCTACGGCAATGAAGAAAAATCCATCTATCTGCCGTATACCGCCGGTCTGCTTGCCGCCTACGCGCTCTCGGACCCGGATGTCGCCAGGCACTATGAATTGAAAGGATTTGTCTTTTGGCGGCAGCCAATCGAAGAGGCGGCCGCGTCAATGGATGCCCCTTTTCTCGTCGGTTTTTCCTGTTATATATGGAATACCGAATATAATAAAGCCCTCGCAAAAAAGATTAAGGAAATCTATCCCGAATGCGTTACGGTGTTCGGCGGCCATAATGTGCCGAATAATACCCTGATGCTCGAACAGTGCGGCTATATCGATGTGCTGGTGCACGGCGAAGGGGAAGATGCTTTCAAAGCGCTGCTTTCGGCTTTTGCCAGCAACGGCGACCTTGCGGGCATCCATAATATTTCCTATAGGAACGACAGCGGCGAAATCGTTAAAACCTGCGTTTCCCCTGTTGAAGATATCGATTTGCCATCGCCTTACCTCGAGGGACTGTTCGAGCCGCTGTTCAGCCAAGGCGATTTTAATTTCTGCGCAGTCATCGAAACGAACAGAGGCTGCCCCAACCATTGCACCTATTGCGACTGGGGCAGACTCGGGCAGAAGTTCAAAATTTTCCCGTTGGATAAAGTGCTCAAAGAAATCGACTGGATGGCGGAACATAAAATCGAATATTTCTGGTGCGCCGACTCCAGTTTCGGGCTGTTCAAGCGGGACATGATTATCATCGACCGGCTCATTGAAAGGAAACTGGAAACAGGTTATCCGAAAACATTCAAGGCAAATTACGCTGAGCGCCGCGAAGTCGAAGTCTACGAGATGTGCAAAAAACTCAATGCGGTCGGCATGAACAAAGGGGCCACGCTGTCTTTTCAGAGTCTCGATCCGACGGTGCTGAAAAACATCAACAGACAAAACATCACCATGGAGCGGTTCGCGGAAATGATGGCGCTTTATAACGACGCGCAAATCGCCACCTATGCCGAGCTGATCCTGGGACTGCCCGGCGAAACTTACGAAAGTTTCCGCAACGGAATCGAGACGCTTCTGGAGGCCGGGCAGCATAACGCGCTCAACTTGCACGCGCTGGTTTTACTGCCCAATTCTCAAATGGCGGACCCGGCATATAGGAAAAAGCACGGCATACAAACCGTCAAAACAGAGTTTCTGCAATTTCATTGTGAAAAAGCCCAGGACGATATCCCGGAATATTATGACCTGGTCGTGTCAACCGCTTCCATGGATTCGTCGATGTGGGTTCAATCAATGATGTTTTTTATTTTTTTGCAAAACTTCCATCAACTGGGTTTGCTGCAGTTTTTCGCCATTTATTTGTATTATGAAACAAATCTGAAATACTGTGAATTTTATGACAAACTGCTTGAATGGAGCAAGACCAACGAACATACCCTGTGCGGCGAAATATACGCAAGTTTTAACTCGAAACTGTCCGGCGTGTCCGTAGGCAAAGGCTCAAGGAGTTACATCAATCCCATCTACGGAAATACGGTATGGCCTCTTGAAGAAGCGGTTTTTTTGGAAATCCTGCCTAATATAGAACGTTTTTATCAGGAAATCGAGGACTTCCTGCATCTGTTCGAAATTGAGCAAAGCGTTTATTCAAGCTTGCTGGCTTATCAGAAAGGTATGCTCAAACAGCCGAATCAACGCAGAGCCGAGATTGTTTTAGCGTACGATTTGCATCATTACTTTAAACGGATCTATGTGCATTCCTATGCCAAACTTGAGCAAAAGAAAAACATTATTCATGCCGCAGATAAAAAGTATGCAAAGACATGGAAGGACTATGCTGTTGGAAATGTTTGGTACGGAAGGAACGACAGCCGCACTCTATTCAGCGACATTGCCGTTGAGTATGTCATTTAGCGTTTGATAAGATCGATTGATTTCCGTTCAGCCTTTTCATGAACGCCCGGAACACAGGCGGCAGCCGCAAATCAATTTTGCAACTGCCGCCTGTTACTCAACGGCATGGATGAAAAACCGCGCCGCAGAAATTCGCGTCTTCAATTTTATGCCAAACTTAAAAAATCATCAATGTACTTCGACAGCACCGATACATATACCGAATAACTGTTTGAAAAAACGGAGGAAGCGGAATAAAGAACCAGAACCGCGAAAAGCAGGCTATGCCGGTTGAAATACTTTTTCAAACTCGCAAGGGCGGCAGCAGCATCAATATCGTTCGACGCGATAAAATACAAAACAAGCATAAACTGCGATAAAAACAAAGTCGGGACCCATCTGTCCCAGTCGATTGCGAGAAACATGGGCAAACTCGCCGCCGGCGCAAGCAGGCAAAGCATCAAAACAGCCCTTTTCAACTTCCTCCGTGCGTTTTTCGCGGCTTTGAGCCAAAAAGCGATGAAAACGGTAAAAACCGGACCCGTTGAAAAAAGCATATAGAGGCCATATTTCATCAGTAAATCAAAGAACCATTCGTATGTCGTCTGCGTGCCGCGATGATAAAACTTCGCAAGAGGATAACACAAGTCATAAAAAACCTGGGTTTCCCCGCCTTGGACATCCGTGATACCGCCGAGATAGGCTTTAACTTCTTCAATGCTCTTGAAATCAGACGAATACGCAAATGACTTGAAATAGATAAAAAGCGCAACGGACAGCGCACATGAAAGAATTAAAATCAAGAGCCGCGTTTTTGATTTGTTTTCCGTCACGTATTCGCAGATCATTGCCACCGCCAAAACCGGCAGATACATAAAAACATAATTGAAATTCAAAATGACCGCAAGCGCGCATAAAGCCGGCACCAGCCATTTCGCCCTTCTGCTCTTTATGCAAAACAGCATACATACAGTCAAAACGATTGAAAATAAATCAAACCTGCCATAATTATTGATGTTGAAAAGATACTGCACGGCAACCGGGCAGGCGATAAATATCACAATCAGTATTTCGGCGGAAACACCGGCGTTTTTTGATATGTTCCTCGCTATTCTTCCGAGAGTCAGCGACACAAAGACGATAAACAAAACAGAGAAGACGGTGATTATCGTATAAATCAAACGGGTAGACACATAACTTGTAAAGAGCCTGATAACGGAACCGATAACAAGCCTTGACTGGAAGCCGAAATCGGCATAAGACAGAACATAATAAATCGAAGTCCATTGATTCAGATGCTGAATATCCGGGGCACTGAAAAGAAACGCCAGAATGAGCATTATGAAAATCGCAATTTCATAATGCGGCTCACGGCGCAACACATCCCGCCTGTTTCCTTTCGACATTCTCGATAGCATACAGTATCCTCAACAAGCAATTTATTCACCGGCTGACCGGCAAGCCGTGTTGCGGTGAAAATTGTCTGGTTAAAACGATTTTGGGCGACATGTTCCTACTAAGGCGGCATGATTTCAAACGAAGCAATGTCAAAGCGGCGGCGCTCCCGTCGTTCTTCTAACGGGTCTGATGTAGACGTGATTTATCAATAAAAATCAAAAAACTTGTTAATGTGTTTCAGAATAACAGGCTTATAGATAAGATACCTGTCAAAAAATATGGAGGATGACAAATAAATCACGCACAGCAGAACAAAAAGGGCGTGGCGGCCCGAAAAATCACGGAATCTGCGCAACGTATCCGCGGTACCGGCATCATTCACCGCCACCAAATATAAAACCAGAATGATCTGCGAAATAAACAGCGTGGGTATCCAGCGGTCCCAGTCAAGGGCAAGAAACATGGGCAGGCCGCCGGCAGGAGCCAAAAGACAAAACAAATAGAACAGGCGCTGTTTACCGTTCGTGGCATTCTTGAACGCCGAGAGCCAAAAAGAAATAAAGAAAGCAGCCGCGGGCCCGGCAGTAAACAAAGAAAAGGACCCGTATTTGCCGAGCAACTCAAAGAACCACGAAAATGTTGTGTCTGCGCCTCGCGTATACGTATCTGCCAAAGGACGGCACATGTCGTTATAGATAAGAAATTCTTCACCCCGCACATCGGTTATGCCGGCAAGATATGCTTTTAATTCCTCCAGATTTGAAAAAGCGGAAGCAGGCGGAAATATTTTAAAGAAAGCAAAAAACAACACAACCGCAAGGCCGGAAAGCGCAAGCAGTATACGACTGCTCCTTGAACCGCTGACAAGGATATATTCGCGAATCATAATGACCGCTATCACAGGCATATATAAGAAAATAAAGTTAAAACTGACAATCATCGCAAATGAGCATAGCGCGGGAACTGCCCATTTCGCTTTGTTATGACGGATACAATACAAAATAAGGGCAGTTATCAGGATTAAATACAGGTCGAGCCGCCCCATGTTGTTGCTTGTGAAAAGATACTGCACCGAAACCGGGCAGGCAATAAAAAGAACCGCAAGCACCTCCGCCTCGATATCGCCGCGCCGAACCGCGGCCCTTATGATTCTCCCCGCCATCAAAGAAACCGCAAGAATAAAAAACAGGGTAGTGACTGCCATGATAATAAAAATTGATTTTTCGGTAATATAATCCGTAAACAGACGGACAACAGAACCCACGACCAGCCTCGATTGAAAACCGAAATCTTTATAAGGCAGGACATAGTAAAGCGAATTGCTTTTCCCTAATGCGTACAGGTTGGGAAATGTCAGCATAAGCGCGGCCAGCAACATGGCGAATACCGCAATTTCATATTGCGGTTCGCGCCGCGCGGCTCTTATTCGTTTGCCCGACGTTGGCTTGCCAGCCATATTACCCCTCTGTATAAATAGATTGATACCGGCGCACGGCCGGCCAAAAACAAAGGCCGGAAAGCAATATTCATCGCAATCCGTATTTCTTTTTTATTCCGCGAAAACAAAAATAATGGAAAAATATGCTGACAAAGCGGCTGAAATAAGCAAAAACACCGGAAAGGGTGGCCGTCCGCAATATTCTCAACAGCGAATCTGCGGTGATTTTCGTCCATGAGTTCGCCTGCCCCGAGGGATCCGTCCTTTTGCCGGAATGCCTTTTAATTATAAAATAAGAATAAATGACTTTTAAATCCCTGTCCGGCACGCACGATAAATTATTCAATTTATCAAAACTGTATTTTTCGATAAATGCCTCCAGGTTTTGAGGAGGGCTTATGGTTCCGTCAAGCAGCAGCTGTTTGTAGGATGCCGAAGCCGGAACAACAGTATAATAATTGACGGACACCTGGGACGTTTTGAGTCTCATCGCCAGCTCTGCCGTTTCTTTCAGGTCTTTTTCCGTTTCCCCTGGAAAGCCGATGATGATTCCCGCGCGGGCAACAATGCCGATTTCGGCACAGTCGTCGCAGGTACGTTCCACTTCATCCGTGGTAAGGTTTTTACGGATACAGCTTAATATTTCCCGGCTGCCGCTTTCCACGCCAAACATCAGCCACCTGCAACCGGTTTGATACATATACCGCAGATCATCTTTGCCGAATAAGCCGATCACGCAGCTGCTCCCCCAACTCACTCTCAAATCCGCATCCTGAAGCAGCGAGCAAAACCGGTACATTTCCTCCTTATTGCAGAATATTAAATCATCATTCAAGCTGAAGGAGTCAACACCGTATTTTTCCGTCAAATACGCCATTTCCCGAACCACCTGCTCCGGCGGTCTGACACGATGCCTGCTTTTATTGAAGGACGCGTTGTAACAAAATGTACAATGTCCCGTGCAGCCCTTCGACGAATACAGGGAAAACGTTCTTTTCGAGAAATAGTACGGATAGATATAACGCTCTATGTCAATCAAAGAAAAATCCAGCATCGGAAGAGAAGCAAGGTCCACAAAATCGCGTCCGGGCGTTTTGACCAGTTCGCCGTTTTTCATAAACGCCAGCCCGGCGACCGTTTCAAGGGTTTGACCGGCTTCCATCGTTCCGAGTACTTCCAGCAGCGTGTACTCGCCTTCCCCGATGGCCACCATATCGACGCAGGCGTTCTTTAAGACCAGATCCGGCATCGCCGAAGGAAGGTAACCGCCCCAAACGACGGTGATGCCGGCTGATTTTGCAGTATTCGAGATTGCTACGGCGTCATCGACTGCTTTGCCGGAAATGACAGAAACCCCGACGATATCGGGTTCAAACTCCCTGATGACATCACACAGGCCTTCTTTGCTGCTTCCGCTGTCATATATTCGTGCGGTATGACCGTTCGCATTCAAATATGTCGCAATGGAAATTAAGCCCAGCGGGCTTGTAAGAATTTCCATGGTAAACTTTGCTTTCGGATTGACCAGGAGAACTTTCAACGGCTCACCTCAAAACTTTGCAATCAAAACCGGTACAGCCCGTATTTCTTTCGGATCCCCGGATGGGCGTAAACATTCCAAACAACGCTCAAAAAGGTTTTCAGCGAATAGAGCCCCGCGGAAACAAAGGAAACGAGCCCAAAGCGAAATATATTGATGTATGCATCGTTCAACGCTTTGGCGGCGAACTCAAAGGGTTTCGCCGACTTGTTTGTGCCTTTTTTGGTAAAACTGAGCCAGTGAAAGTAACTCCTGATGACCATAAGGTCCCTGTAAGGCACGTTTGAAAAAGCAGCATAGCAGTCGACTGTCGGGTTGAGTTTCGCATGCTCTTCAAGCGTTTTGGGCGGTCGAAACCGGCCTTGCCGAATCAAATCCTGGCACAGTTTCTGCTCAATATTGGGCGTGTACATATTGCAGGGATACAAATCCGCTTTGATTCTTTTTGCCAGGGCAACTGTTTCCCTTAATTGTTCCACGGTTTCATCCGGAAAACCGATAATCAGCGAGGAAATCGTGATTAACCCCGTTTCTTTTGCCGCCTTGAACGTGTCTTCCATTTTGTCCAAATCCAGATTTTTGCCGACTTTGCTCTGCATGGAAGCGGAGCCTGTCTCGACCCCGTAAAAAATCCATCTGCACCCGGCGTCATACATCAGTTCAAAGTCTGCCCGGCTAAACTGGCCGGTCCTGGCCTGGCAGCCCCAGGTCATTTTATAGTTTTTCTGCTTCATCATGGCGCAGAACTTTTGCAAATCTTCTTTTTTGGGGCAAAACACGTCGTCGGTAAAATATATGCCGTCCATACCCTGTTCGTTGACCAGGTAATCGAACTCCTTAAAAAGAACCTCGTCAGGCCTTTTGCGAAATTGAGACCTGTTGTATGCGGCATTGTAGCAGAAAGTACAGGCAAACGGACAGCCTTTTGAACCGTACAGGTACAGCATTTTTTTGCATCCGTACCATGTTTGATAATAGCGCGGTACATCGACAAGGGAATAATCAATCAAAGGCAAATCGGCCGGGTCGGCAAACTCCCTTGTTTTTGTAACGACAATCTTGCCCTCGCGGCGATAAGCGAGCCCCGGGATTTCGTCGAGTTTATCGGGAAAAAGCTTCCGGGAAATATTGTTGACCAGTTCAAGAAAAGTAAATTCCCCTTCCCCGAGAACAACGACATCAACCAGTCCGGAATTTAACGCGTCGTCGTAAATAAAGGTCGGATAATGCCCGCCCCAAATCACGGGTAGATTCATTTTTTTAATTGTCTGCGAAATGAATTGCGCGTCTTTTAT
Organism: Bacillota bacterium; assembly: GCA_022706685.1. GTDB lineage: Bacteria > Bacillota > Clostridia > Oscillospirales > Acutalibacteraceae > UBA1447. Next base: position 46,178 of record JAKJCA010000008.1, on the reverse strand, counting down.
TCCTCTGGCAGACATGATGGAGAGGCCGACGATATCGGGCTGAAACTCCTTGACAAGCTTTTTTATATTTTCCTTTCTAATACACCTGTCGCTTATTTTCACGGTATGCCCGTTATCTTTCATAAACGTGGCAACAGAGAGCGCCCCGAGAGGAACGGAGGGCGCCTTGATATATTGGCTTGTCGACGGATGGAAAAAAAGTATTCTCACTGCTTCACCTGCTTGCTGATTCCGTACTTGCGCAAAATGTTAGGATAGGCGTTGGCATACCATGCAATGGTCACAAATCTTTTCACCGAATCAATGATGTTGATGAAGAAACCGGAAAATCCGGATGTGAAAATGCTTTGCATCGTATCGGCCGCCACTTTTTTTGCGAGGCCATACTTTTCTGTGTTCACCGAATCTTTCCGCAAAAACGCCAGCCACTGCGTATAGAAATGAAGCACCATTAAATCTTTCCGCGGGACTTTAGAAAAATTGACTTGAATCACTTCGCCGACTTCAAAGCGGCTCCATTCCTTTAAGGTTTTGGGCGGAACAAACCACCCTTTTTCAACGAGAGTATCATACAATTCGGAATCCGGCTGAGGGAAATAGCCGTTGAAAGGCAGCAGATTCGCCCGGAGGCTGAAAGCGAAACGGACAGTTTCTTTCAACTCGTCTTCCGTTTCGCCCGGGTACCCGATGATAAAGGAACTTTGCGTAGTGATACCGATTTCTCTGCAATATTCAAACACCTGTTTTGCTTTTTCCAGATTGACACCCTTTTTAATCGCCTTCAACCGTTCGGCGCAACCGCTTTCAATCCCGAAAAGGAGCCATCTGCACCCCGCGTCATACATTTGCTGCAATTCTTCTTTGCTGTATGCTCCTACCCTCGTCATGCCGCCCCATCTGAAATCAAGATTCTTCTCCTTGATTAGCCGGAAAAAAGTCTGCATATCTTCTTTGCTTGGGCGTAAAAACTCATCCGCAAAATAGATGCCGTCAACGCCGCAGTTTTTCACGAGATATTCAATCTCCGCAACAACATATTCCGGCGGGCGCGTGCGATGAAGCGCCCCGTGATATTGTGCATTGTAACAAAAAGTGCATCGGCCCGGGCAACCTTTAGACCAATAAAGATACATCATTTTGTCGCATGAAAAATATTTTTGATTGTAATTCTGTGTATTTATTAAGTTCCAATTTGTCACTGGAAAATCCGAAAGGTCTGCAAATGTCCTTTTTTGATTGATATGAACGCCGTTTTGATCCATGTAAGCCAAGCCGGCAATATCCTCACACGATTGACCCGCTTCTATTGCTTCTATCAATTCGGCAAACGTTACTTCCCCTTCTCCGATCACCGCATAATCAACGCAGCCTTCTTTCAGACATTCGGCGGGCAACGAACTCGGCAAGCGCCCGCCCCACACAACCGGCTTTTTATGTTTTCGCGCAATTTTGGATACTTTGACCGCGGATGTTCTCGCAAGAGCCGCCATAACTGACAACCCGACTACATCAGGGCAAAATAGCTTGATTTGTTTTTCTATGCTTTCTTTTTCCACCGTTAAGTCGACGATTTTTACCGTGTGCCCTTTTTCCTGCATATAACTGGCTATTGCCAGCAGGCCAAGAGGCGTGCTGGTTGATTTTTGTCTTATTAAAAAGTGGTTCATGACCGGTTGTATTAATAAAATTTTTATCTTTGATATTCCTTCCTGCCATAGGCTGGGATAAACCGAATCAGGGCTTAATGTATTTGATTATTGTTTTTGCCGTCAAACAAACCGCAGCGCTCGATAAGGGTTTTTACGCTCATCTCTATGACGGATAAAAACCCGCCATCAGCATGTTTCATGCCTCCGTGTTCATGATTAGCCCGGCGCGCAGCGCAACCGAGGATTTTCTAGCTTTGCGTCCTTTTAAAAAGGCCGTACTGCTGCCTGATTCGCGGATGCAAAGTCCGAGCCGCCATAATACCCAAAAACGTCGCGGCATCGTATGCGGCAGAAAGCGCCGCATTCCCGAGTCCATGCCTGCAAATACCTTTGAACGCGTCTTTGACGGCTTTAACTGCCAGCGGCCGCCCTTGCCCGGGCAGCAAACCTTTTCGCAAAAAAGTCGACCACATGAAGTATGATCGTACCACTTTAAGGTCGCGAGCGGGTGTCTTTGAAAAATTATCATGCAATTTTTCCGTCGGCAATAACCTGGAAAATTCACGAAGCGTTGCGGGCAGATGGTAACTGCCTCTTTGAATGAGCATATCGCACAACTCGGTTGCCGGCAACGGAAAAAAGAAATTAACGTCAAACAGCGCTTCGGGAAGTTTGCGTGCAAGGTCCGCCGTCTGCCTGACCTGGGCGGGCGTTTCATCCGGGAAGCCGAGGATCAGCGAGACGACGGGTACAATGCCGGCTTCATAACAGCCGCGGACAGTAGTTTCGACCTTATGAAGTTCTATGCCTTTTTTAATCAGTTTCTGGATATCCGGCGAGCCGCTTTCCACACCGAAAAATATCCAGCGGCAGCCCGCGCGGTACATCAGTTCAAAATCCGGTTGGGCAAGCGACCCTATCCTGGCGTTGCATCCCCATACGAGAGCCGGAAAACGGCTTAATAACTTTTCGCATTTCTCGGCAAGCTGCGTTTTGTTTTCACACCAGAGTTCGTCTGCAAAATGGACCCCGTCCATCGCACAGCAAGAAGTTAGAAAAGCAATCTCCTCCAAACAGTGTTCGAAAGGACGGGCACGGTAAACACAGCGGTTGAAACCTTTATTAAAACAAAACGTACAGCGCGCCGGACAGCCTTTTGCGGAATAGAGGTACAGCATCTTTCGGGCTGAGAACATTTGCTGAAAATAGTCGGCCGGGTTCACAAAGGTCCAGTCCAGAACGGGAAAATCGGCAAGGTCGGCAAAAGCCCTGTCGGGATTGACGACCACTGTGCCCTGCCGCAGGAACGCGAGTCCGTCAATATTAGCCAGAGGAGAACGGTCTTTCAGCGCCTCAAGCAGCATATCGAAGGTGATTTCGCCTTCGCCGATGACGACATAATCGACAAAACCGCTGCGCAGGATAATTTCGGGAATGGCGGAAGCGAGCGTCCCGCCCCATACAACGGGAATCTTTTGCGAGCGGGCCGTCTTCGACACCCGGACCGCGTCGGCAATTGATTTATTTGAAATGACGGAAACGCCGACAATATCGGGTTGAAATGCGCTGATTTCTTTTTGATAGTTGACATTTTTGACAGCGGCGTCGATAATTTTTATTATATGGCCCTGTTGGTGAAGATAGGTCGCTATCGACAACAATCCCAGCGGACATGTCGGCGATTTGTAGTACCTCTTCATGACGGGATTGACCAAAAGCACGCGCATAGGGTTTACTCATTATCTCAAACTTGCCGAAAAATTCTGCTTAATCTTATGATTCATTTTAATTTATTTCAACACATTGGTCAAGGGAAGCGATTCTCTCCACAAACATAACCTCTTACCGCAACCCCGCCGGAGAATATCGATGAGAAACCTCTATTTTGTACAGGCAGCTATCAGCCGCGATAATTTCACGGTCTATCTGCCCTATGCCACCGGCTGCCTGATTGCGTACGCGAAACAGGATGCGGAAATAGCCGAATCTTATCGGTTCAACGACATCCTTTTTATGCGCGAAGAGATCGGCGATGCAATAAAGGCTATCGAGGAACCGTTTCTCGCTGCTTTTTCCTGCGTCATCGGAAATATTGAGTACTCCAAGGCCTTTGCCAAAAAACTCAAAGAAGCCCATCCCGAATGCCTTATCATATTCGGCGGCCACGGAGTACCGGACCACGCAGAGATTCTGCTCGAGTATCCTTTTATTGATTTCGCAGTCCGCGGCGAGGGTGAAAGAGCCTTTTCGGGTCTGCTGAAAAGTTTAATAAACAACAGCGGGTTCGAAGGCATTACAAACCTCGCCTACCGTTCCGGCGACGATATCATTATCAACGAGACAGCGGATTACTTCGATATTTCCGATTACCCTTCTCCCTATTTGACAGGGCTCTTTGACAACGTTTTCAGCAGATATCCGGGCGTCGAATTCCATGCGATTATCGAAACCAACCGCGGCTGCCCCTACCGCTGCGCATTCTGCGAGTGGTGCTATACAAAGGAGATCCGCTTTTTCCCCCTTGAAAGGGTCAAGAAGGAAATCGAGTGGATGTCGGACAAGAAGATTGAATACTGCTACTGTGCCGACGCGAACTTCGGCATCGCCCAACGGGACGTTGAAATTGCGCGGTTTGTCATCGAAACGCGGAAGAAAAACGGCTATCCAGCGATTTTCCGCCCCACCTACGCAAAAAACAGCAACGAAACAGTTTTTGAAGCGGGAAAAATCCTTAACCAAAACGGCGCAGACAAAGGCGTCACCATCGCTTATCAGTCGCTCAACGAACGCACGCTTGAACTCATCGGCCGCAAGGAACTCAATATTGACAATTACGCCTCCCTCGAGCAGAAATACGCCTCGCAGAACATTCCGACTTACACGGAACTGATTCTCGGCCTACCGGGCGAAACCTACGAAAGTTTCTGTGAGGGGCTATGCCGTTTGATTGAAGCCGGTCAGCACAACTCAATCGCAGTCTACCTGTGCCAGGTTTATTATCACGCGTTATTGGGCGACAAAGACTACCAGAAGCAGTTCGGAATTAAGACTGCAAAAGTCCCTTTCCATCGCGTGCACCATATCCCCGATACCAACGGCATTCAGGAGTATTTCGAAATTGTCGTCGGCACGGCGGATATGGATACAAACGACTGGGTAAAAACCAATATGTTTTCCATTGTCCTGCAAACCTTTCACCACATGGGACTTCTCAGGTGTTTTGCGCTGTATCTGCACGCCGAGCAAGGGGTCGAATACTACGATTTTTATAATCTCCTGCTTTCGTATATCACCCATGCTGACGGCACTTTTCTGCAAAAACTGTTTCTCGGGTATGAGCAGCGGCTGCGCGACACCGAAACAGGCGACTGGACCCATGTCGACGAGAGGTTCGGCAAGTCGGGCTGGTATTTTGAGGAAGCCGCTTTTTTGGACCTGATTTACGTCTGGGATGGCTTTTGGCCGGAAATCCGGCCCTTCCTCGAACAGTTTGAAATCCCAGAAGACCTTTTTGCCGATATGCTTCGTTATCAGCAGTTTATTATCCGCCGCCCGGATATCCGGACAGCTGAAGCAGATTTCAACTATGATTTTATCAACTACTTTGAACGGATATACAACAGCGATTATGCTCCGTTGGAGAAGAAGCATTGCCATGTGCGCTTTCGTACGGCAATAGAAGTCAACTCCTGGTCGGATTACGGTTTTAAAATCATTCTGGGGGGCAAAAGACGGGGCGAAACAATCATTACAAACGAAAAAAATTCATTGACGGTTCATTGCACCTGATGTTTCAAATCCCGGTTACTTTGCTTTGGAAAGGCCGCTATTCATGAAGAAGCTGATAAACAAGGCATTCTCCTTGAGCAAGAATCCCGATTTTGCTGTGGTCATTTGTTTTACCGCAGCGATTGTTTTTTTTGTTTGGAGGGCAAGTTTCGGCTTTGGTCTGGACGACGAAAGCTGGTATATGACCATGACGCACAGAATGATGATGGGCGACTCTTTGCTGACAGACGAGTGGAACGTCGCGCAGTTGTTCAGTTTCTTACTGTACGTCCCGTTCAAAATATACATGGCGATAGCGGGAACAACAGACGGCATCGTCCTTTTTTACCGTTATCTGTTTATCCTTCTTCAAGGCAGCGCTGCGACGCTCATTTATATCCGGCTCAGAAGATATGGTTTTGTCGCTATACTTGCGGGATTGGTTCTGTTTTTTAATATCCCGATGACGATCATGGCGCCCAGCTACTATGCAATGGGAATCGCTTTCGTCATGATGTCCGGCCTTTTGCTTGCAACGGTTCAGCCGTTCAAAAAAATAACCTTCTTTTTCGCAGGGATGCTGTTCGCCTGCGCGGTCTTATGCAATCCCGTTTTGGTTCTGGTATATCTTATCTATTCTTTTTGCATGATCCTGCGGGAAAAGACGAAAAACCGTCAGCGGGCCTTACTGGAGTTCACTGAATTTTCATTCTCGTTCAAAGCCTGGATGTGGCTGACTTTCGGCGTCGCCTCGGTTGCCGCATTATTTCTGATATTCATCTTCTCTAAAACCAGTTTGAAAGAAATCCTTGAAAATCTGCCAATGATTTTCCAGGATCCGGATTACCGCTTGCTGTCAAATACATCAGGCAAGCAGAACGTATTCACTTTCAAGGAGACTTTGCTCGCGATCATCAAGATCAACCCTTACATATTCGGCATATTTATTCTTCTTTTCGCGGCGGTTCAGTTCGATAAAAACAAAGAGAAACGGCGGCATTTGTACCTTGCCGCCGGAGCAGCCGCTTTCTGCGCCTATGTATTGTACATCGTTCTCACGACAGATTTTCCGCGCTACGGTTATACCATGCTGCCTTTGGCCATGTTTGGTTTTTTGTGTTATATTTTAATGGAAAATAGAAACAACCAGATGAAAAGCCTATTTGTATTTCTCTGGATATCGAGCGTCTTATACTTTTTCTGCTTGGATATCACATCGGACGTCGGTTACTGGACAGCCTGCCTGGCTTTAACGGTTTCGTCCCCTGCCAGCGTCATATTTATTTATAATACTTCCATGGAAATCATGTCGCAAAAAAAGCGCCGTACCGGCAAGCGAGATAATTCAAGGAAGAAAATACTTGCGGTTGCACTGTCCGCAGCGATCATTTTCCAACTCGGGCAGGAAATTTATTTGGCTGCGGATTTAAAACTCAACAGCGACTACCTGGTGGTAAACACCGAAGAAATGAGTCTCAAACTGGACAGGCGTTCAAAGGAAAAACTGGATATCACTCTAAATAAAGGTCCCGAAAAAGGCATAAAAACAACGGCTGACCGGGCAAAGGTCTATCTTGGAACGCTGAATGATTTGGCCCCGCTGAAAGACAGCGGACAGGTTCCCGTTCTGGTCGCCGCCAATATGCCGTGGTGCTATCTATATCTGGACATGCCCTACGCCACTTTTTCATCATGGTTTTTAACCGACATTTTCGAAGAGATGATGCCGCGGCTTCTCGATTATTACAAACTGCACCCGGACAAATCGCCCAAGTACATCTATGTTTCGAAATATACCGATTTGATGTACCTCTACTTCCCCAGTAGGGCAAAAGAAATGGTTGACGAGTTTGCGGATATGTTCAAAGTCCAGGTCCGGGAAAGCGAGTTCGGATATGTACTGACAGTATTATAATTTTGGGGAATCTCGTTGGCAGGCCCAATAAGACACCGGCCGAGGGGAAGATGTTTTCTCACGCCTTCGCCAGTTGTTTGCGCCGAAACCGCACTTGCGGGCGTATGCGGCAAATTTATATTTAAACCGCTCAAAAAGCGGTTATATTATGTTCTATTGCTCGATTATGAGGGGATTGTTTGAGAAGCACCGTCATCATTCTGACTGACAGCACATCAATATATGACGCGATGCGAGACAACCGTTCAGACGGCTGGACTGCGCATGTGAAACCTGTTTTGTGCCGCGGAAAAGGAACTTGTGTCGACCCGGACGATATGCAAGCATATTTTCATGGCGAAGCCGATATAGCCTTGTTGATGAAAAATAGCCTGCTCAAAAAATATTCAAAATCATTACATCAACTTGGCGTGTACAGCTTATATATTTATCCATATGATATTCAGTTAAATGATGGCGGAAGAACCCCGGGAACAGATGATCTCATTCAAATTGATAATACAAAGCCTCGTCTTAGTTTTATTGATGTTGAAATAACCGAGCATTGCAATCTGCGCTGCAAAGGATGCCTCGATTTTTCCAATCTGGTAACAGAAAAGGCTTTTCTGGACCTTGAACTTTTCAGAAAGAACCTCCTGAAGCTGAAAGAGTATTTCTGGGGTGTCGCGACCATCCATCTGCAGGGCGGCGAACCGCTCGAGAATCCGAATTTCCTAGACTATGTCCGGTTGACACATGAAATCTTCCCTGATTGCGATGTCCACATCGTCACAAACGGGCTGCGCATTCCCTCTGTTGACCCGGACAAACTAAAAGCGCTGAGAAAATACAACTGCACTTTGCACATCACACGGTATCCGAAATTCGGAAAATTATTCAGAAAGATCAGAAAGATCGTCAAAGACAACAATATCGCGTGCATCATAACCACACCAAGATATATCTTCGCAAAAAAACTGCTGCTGAAGCCGCACGAGCATCCCGATATTTCATTTCAAAACTGCCTGATCAAACGCTGCTCCGGGATGCAAAACTCCTATATTGCTCCATGCATGTTTCCGCTGCACATCAATAAATTCAACAACCAGTTCGGTTTCGCTTTGCCGGATACCGATAAAATTGAAATCAACAGCTTTCGCGGGAACGGTTGGGAGCTGGCGGAAATCCTGGAAGAGAAACCTGCGGAGTTCTGCAAGTACTGTCATTTCATCATCACGCCCTTTGTTTGGAAACAGCGCAAATCCGCCGATGTCAAGCCGGAGGACTGGATTATTCGTTCAAATTTGATCAACAAAAAATATCATCCGTTTTTATACAAAAACCTCGGCGCGATATTATCCATTCTATATCGCATGCTTACGGCTACGGAAAAAAAATACAATAAATAATTCGCACGTTCGCGGTTCATATTAGGAACGGACCGTTTTAACGCAAGCGCATGCAAGCGAAGGTTCACAGTTCACAAGGCGATTTAAATCATCATAGGCCGCACTTTTTCGTATAACGAAACACCGGAACAGCAACAACCCGTTATCAGGATGCACTGTTCTGGCAGCCGGAGTATGAGCGGGCTCACTTTTTATTTCTTAAATATAAACCATATTTCTTTCTGATGCCGGGATAGGCGATGACATGCCATAAAATGAAGAGAAATTCCTTTGCAGCCGAATAAACACCTTGCAGGAAATAGCCGATACCTTTCTTGGAAACAGCGTTAATAAAATCGGCTACGGTTTCTTTCGCAAACGCCAGCTTTTTATTGTTCGCAGGATCAAACGAGCCGTTTTGAATAAATGCCGCCCACAAGAAAAAACATCTGATGACTATTAAATCCTTCGAAGGCACCGCGGAGAAATTCCGGCCCAAACTCTCCATCGCGACTAATTTACTCACCTCTTCGAGTGATTCGGGCGGTTTGTACAAACCGCTTTCCACAAGCTCTTTGTGCATATCCGAACCCGGCGTCGGGAAGTAATGAAAGAATAAAACGAATTTTGTGCGGATTCTCAAGCCGAGGCTGACTGTTTCCATGACTTCCTCGACCGTTTCGCCGGGCAGCCCGACAATCAGCGTGATGATAGCGGCAATACCGATTTCCCTGCACAGCTCGACAGCTTCTTCCACTTTTGAAGTGGTGATGCCTTTATTCATTTTTTTCAACATTAATTCAGAGCCGCTTTCGCCTCCGAACAGCAGCCATCTGCATCCGGCATCATGCATGAGCTTCAGATCTTCTTTTGTATACTGGTCCGCGCGCGAGTCGCAGCCCCAGTAGAACTTCATATTCCTTTCTTTCACCCGGCGGCAAAACTCATAAACATCTTCTTTTTTATAACACCATAATTCATCGGTAAAATAGACAGCCTTGAGCCCGTAGTTGTTGACAAGATTTTCGATTTCGTCAAGAGTCTTATCGGTCGGCCGCCTTCGGTGGGTACAGCGGTGATAATCCCGATTGCCGCAGAAAGAGCAGTTGAACGGGCAACCTTTCGAAGAAAACAGATAAAGCAAATTATCATAGATATATTTTTGGTAGTAGTCCCGCGGATTGAGTATGGTCCAATCGATTAGAGGCAAATCATCCAGATTAACAAACGCGCGATGTTTCGTCGTGATGATTTGACCGTTTCTTTTATAAGCGATGCCGTCAATCGCGTCGGGCGATTCGCCCCGCCTGATTTTATCGGCAAATTCAAGAAAAGTCAGTTCGCCTTCGCCCATCACGATATAATCGACAAAATCATTGTTCAGGCACGGTTGGATATTCATCGTCGGTATTTGACCGCCCCAAACAATGATTTTACCGTGCTTGCGGCCGGCTTTCGAAACCTTAACGGCATCCTTAACGCCTCTGGATGACATGATGGAAACGCCGACGATGTCCGGGTTAAAAGTTTTAAAGACGCTGTTTATTCCTGCGGTTTCGATATTTCTGTCATATATTTTCACCTCGTAACCGTGCGCTTGAAGATAAGAGGCGATAGACAACACCCCCAAGGGGTTGGACAGCCCGCTTCGGTAATAACCCGTAGATGCCACAATGAACAGAATTCTCATAAACGATAACCGCCTTGATAACTGTTGCACGCTTCAATAACGCGGTCGATTTCCCCATCGAAAAGCTCCGGATACATCGGCAGGGAAACGCAATGTCCGGAAACGTACTCGGCGTTCGGCAAGTCCCCGGGCTTGTAACCGAGATGTGAAAATACTTTCTGAAGATGGCAGGGAATAGAATAATGAATCGCACAGCCGACTTTTTTCGCGGCCAAATGGCGCATGAAGGCGTCCCTGTCGTCGACCGTAACTACGTACAGATGATAAACATGCCGCTTTTGCTCCGGCACCGATTGCTTTTGAATCAGCGGATTGACGATTTCTTCACTATAACGCTGCGCGATGGCCCGCCGGCGGGTGTTGAGCGCGTCGAGGTTTTTAAGCCGTACGCTCAAAACCGCCGCTTGAATGCCGTCCATGCGCATATTGAAGCCGATCTCCGAGTGGTCGCCGCCGATATCGGCGGCATGGTTTTTCAGCGAATCGATTTTTTGGGCTACGGCGGAGTCCGCTGTAGCGACGCAGCCCGCTTCGCCGAAAGCACCAAGGTTCTTCGTCGGGTAAAAACTGAAGCAGCCGGCGTCGCATAAACCGCCGACCGGCCGGCCTTTATATGTCGCTCCATGCGCCTGCGCGCAATCCTCAATTAAGAGAAGGCCGTATCTCTGCGTCACCGCGCGCACGGCATCAATGTCAAACGGCAGGCCGTAGAGATGCACCCCGATAACCGCCCGGGTCCTCGGAGTGACGGCTTTCTCGATTGAAGCGGGATCGATTTGCCAGGTTTCGGGGTTGCAGTCGACGAATACCGGTTTCGCTCCTGCGTAGACCGGCCCCCAAGCCGTCGCGACGAATGTGTTGGCTGGGATAATCACTTCATCGCCGCTCTGAATCCCCGTCGCCAGCATGGAAAGCAAAATCGCGTTGGTGCCGCTGTTGACGCAGGAAACAAACGGCACGCCGCAGTAAGCCGCAAATTCGCTTTCGAATTGCCTGACAAATTCCCCGTCGACATACTGCGCCTTTTGACATACAAGGTCAATCGCGTCAAGGTATTCGTCCCTTCGGGTAATATAATCTCGCTTTAAGTCGATGTATTCGACAAAATTTCCCATCTTAATCCTTTCGGCTGTTATCGTCTCCGGCAACGTTTGCGGCGGGCGGTTGAGAAAGCGAATCTCCAAGGGGGTCAAGCAGACTTTCCGAAACAAAATATCTCGGCCTTCTTTTCGCTTCAGCGTACATTTTGCCTGTATACTCGCCGATGATGCCCATGGACAGCAGCACAGCGCCGCCGACCGCCCAAATACAGGCGAGCACGGCAAGCCAGCCCGGTAAAGTTTCGCGATAAGCCAGCACAACCGCATAGACGGCGGCAACGGCTGCTACCGTCAGGCAAAGCGCTCCGAGAATTTTGATGACGCGAAGCGGTTTCATACTGAAAGATGTTACGGCTTCAGCCGCCAAGTGATACAATTTTCGGACGGAATATTTCGACTTGCCGGCAACCCTCTCTTTTCTTTCATGAAGGACAACCGAGCTTTGAAATCCGAGCAGCGGAACAAGGGCAGGCAAAAACATGTTCACCTCATGATAAGCGGCCAGCGCTTCGACGGCTCTGCGGCTCATCAAGCGATATTGCGAATGGTTTGCAATCAGTTCGGTGCCCATGTATTTCATCATCGCATAAAACGCCTGCGCCGGTATTTTCTTAAAAAAAGATTCGTGTTTCCTGGAGGACCTGACGCCATACACAATTTCGCTGCCTTTACGGTACTCGGCAATCATGGCATCAACGGCATTGATATCATCCTGCAAATCCGCATCGATCGTAATAATAAAATCAGCGTACTCTTTTGCGGTCATCAACCCCGCAAGATAGGCGTTCTGTTCGCCGCTGTTGTGCGCCAGACTGATGCCGAGAAACAAAGAGTTATCCTCATGCAGGGTTTTAATCATTGCCCATGTGCGATCCGTCGAACCGTCGTCGACAAAAAGAATCTTGCTTGCCGGGCTGATCAGCCCCGCCTTGACGAGTGCGTCGATTTTGCCTGACAGTATGGTCGACGAAACGGGAAGAATGTCTTCCTCATTAAAACAGGGCACCACAAAAAAGAGGATATCGCCCAATTCATCACCCCAACGCAAGCCGCTCGTTAAAAATTTATATATATTGTATCATTTTATTGCCCTATCGCAAAGCCCTGCCCGGTATTTTCGGCCTTTTTAGGCGAAAAGGCCTTCAACCTTTACAAAGCGAAACATTGCCCGGTTTTAAACCGGGCGGCGGCTTTTTCTTGACATTGCATAGTGTTTGTGATTTGATTTCTATGAAGTATGATCACATTGATTGCGTGTTCGGCCCCGGGAGGACGCTCGTGAAGGTTCTGCTGATTAACCCCAAAATATCGCTCGATCTGTCAAGGTCCGCCACTTGTCCACTCGGTCTTCTTTCCATTGCAAGTTTTCTCAACGCCAAAGGGCATACGGCTGTCATTTTCGACGGCATGGTGGAAACGGGAAGCGCGAAAAAGAAAATACGCGGATTCAACCCCGATGTCGTCGGCATCTCGCTGATTTCGCCGATGGCAGGCAGAGACGCCCTTCGCATCTCGAGATATGCCAAAAAACTCAACAAGCCCGTCGTTTGGGGCGGTCATTTCATCAGCACTTTCCCGGAACTTGCGCTGCAGGAAGGTTGTGTCGATTACGTCGTCATCGGCGAAGGCGAAATCACTTTCAGCGAACTGCTCGACGCTTTGCAAAGCGGAAGCCCGGCCGAAAATATCAATGGACTCGCCTATAAGGACGGCTCCCGCGTACGGATTACCGGTCAGCGCGCTTTCGCGGACCTCTCCACTTTCCCTGTCATCGACTGGTCGCTTGTCAAGCCGGAGAAATATTTCCAGTATTTCTTCGGCGTCAAAAAAATGATCTATGTCTATTTTTCCAAGGGCTGTCCGGGCAAGTGTACTTTCTGCATCAATCCCACTTTTCAGAGAAGCACACACCGCAGACGGCCCGCCGAACATATCATCGCTGAAATCGAGTACCTGATCAAGCACTGCGGGATCGACTCGGTCAATTTTGCCGACGAATACTGGCATCCCGGCAAAGAGGAAATGCAGCGTTTTTTCGACCTCATCGAACAAAAACAGTTGAAATTCTCCTGGGGTGTCCAGACAAGGCTTGGTTCCCTTGACCGCGGCGACCTCCAAAAAATGTACAACGCCGGCTGCCGCTGGATCCTGTTCGGAATCGAGAGCGGCTGCAAAGAGCGCAACAGGCAGATTAAAAAGGGCGTCGATCTTGACAAGGCAAAGGAAATATTCGCCGCGTGCAGGGAAATCGGTTTGACCACGCAGAGTTCGTTTATCATCGGCTTCCCCGGGGAAACGGAAGAAGAACTCAAAGAAAGCGTCCGCTTCGGCCTGTCGCTCAACGCAAACCTCTGCCCTTTTTCCATGCTGTTCCTTCAGCCGGGCACGGAAATGTATAACGATGCTGTCGCCAAAGGGCTTTATAAACCGCCTGAGACCCTTAAAGCCTGGAGTAAAATTGTTTGGCTCGAGAAACTCAACGTCAACCTTTCCAATGTCCCGGACAGGGAACTCAAAGTGATTCATCATTATACTCAATGGTCTGCCTTTGCGGACAAAGGTTCGATCAATAACGACTCTTACGGCATCGCAAAAAAAATGATCAGCGATGCGTTCATTAAAATCTTTCGCAACGGGCCGCTTTACGTTATTCCCGGGGCAATCGCTTCCGCAAAATGGTTTTTTACCGTTCTTTGGTATGCAAAAGCTTATCCGGGTATTGTCAAAAAATACGGGTTGCACGAGCGCTCCGTCCCGGGCCAATGTGCCGCCGACAGTCGCGAATAAACAATAGCGTGAACGTAATCAATGTTTGTTATATCTATTCAGACGCCGAACTGTTTAAAATAAAAGCTTTTGTATTTGCAGTACGGAAACGTGCGGCAAATGCAAAGCCATAACCAAGGCAAATTGACAATATTTCATTTTTATTATATTATATAAGCAATCGCGCGCATTGATTTCTACGATTACACCGGTTTTCCCTTTTAACGTCGTCAGGAAAAGCCGCCTTAATGACCGGGGGCTCATCGATGAATGTTTTGCTCATCTGCCCGAAACCGGAGATTTCGACAAGGTCCGTTTATGTTCCGCTTGGAATCTTATCGGTGGCCACCTATCTGCGGGAGCACGGACACACCGTTCAATTTACCGACCGGTCGGTGCGTGTTGAAAAACTGGAAACGTTAATCAGCAAATTCAAACCGGATATCGCCGGACTGTCGCTGATGACAACAAAGGCGATTCGGGATGCCCGGCTTGTCAGCGAAACGCTGCGCGCTCACCAGATTCCGGTCGTATGGGGAGGCACGCTGGTATCCGATCCTGCTTTTTTCCTTAAAAGCGGATACATGGATTTTGTGATTAAAGGCGAGGGCGAAGTCACCATGCTCGCCCTGATCGATGCGTTGAAAACCGGCGCCCCGTTCTCGGAAATCAAAGGGCTTTCTTATATAGACAACGGCGAACCGGTGGTGAACGAGCCAAGGGAATTGGCGGACCTCGCAGACCTTCCGGTGATTGACTGGTCTTTCACGGACCCCTCCCGATATTTTTCATCCTTTTTCGCCTGCAATAGAATGCTGTATTTATATGCCAGCAAGGGCTGCCCGTGTCAGTGTACTTACTGCACGAACAAAGACTATCATCGAGCCATATGCAGAAAAAGGCCGTTAGAATATGTAACAAGGGAAATCACCCATCTTGTTCAGGCGCACGGCATGGACGGTGTCTATTTCACTGACGAATACTGCTGTAAGACACCAGACGAAATGTTCGAATTCTGCGACAGTCTCAAGAGCATTCAGCTCCCTTTCGTCTGGGGCGCAACAACAAAAATCAACGGTTTTACCGTGGAAGATTTTCGTTATATGTACGATGCGGGGTGCCGCTGGCTGTTTTTCGGAATCGAAAGCGGTTCGAAAGAAATGCTGGCGAAAATTAAAAAAGGAATCGCTTACGACCTGATTGTCGAAACCGTCGAAAACTGCCTTAAGGCCGGTATTGTGGCAATCACCGCTTTCATCGCCGGCTTTCCGGGCGAAACCGAACAACAACTGCGCGAAACTGTTGATTTGGCTTTCCAAATGCCCGGAGCGATGCACGTCATCAATATTTTCACCCCGCTGCCCGGCTCCGAATTGTATCAAGAACTTAAGAACGAAGGTAAATTAAAACCACCCAAAAGTTTAGAGGAAGTGGCGTCCCTGACGCCCTTTGAGCAGGTGTTCCAGAACTTTTCGAATGTTCCTTCCAGAGATTTGAGAGTGATTCGCGCATTTTTCCTGTTCGCGGATTTATTCAGAAAAAAGCCGTCGAAAGAGACCAAGCCTTTCGTCCTTGTTTCAAAAGTCCTCAGGGAGCAGTTCCGTGATATGTCGCGCGACGGTTTTTGGATGTTTTTCCCCAATTTTGCAAAGACTTTTATTCTGTTTTTGTCTCTGCTTGCCGATATTCTTTGCTTCCCTCATATCCGAAAAAAATACCGGCTTTATACCAGAGTAACGAAAAGAATCATAAAAAAGCTTTAGCGGCAGTGTTGCGCGCCGCCGGTTTTTTATATGCTGTTGCGGGGATTGGACCGCAGCGGTTTTTCGCCTGCGCCGATATTTGACAACCCCCCGCGCGAATGTTAGACTGAAAATTAGACTTAATATAATCCATGCAAGAGGAATTACTTTGAATGTTCTGCTGATTTGCCCAAAGCCGAAAATATCGACCCGGACCGATTCGGCCCCTCTGGGCATCCTTTCGATCGCGACATATCTTAAAGAAAAAGGACACAATGTCCGGTTTATCGACCGGGAAGTATATCCCTATAATGTCGATAAAATCATCAGGGAATTTCAGCCCGCTTTGGTCGGAATCGCAGTCATGTCGACCAAGGCCATTCCGGATGCGCTCGCCATCAGCGAAAAAGCGCGTTATTTAAAGATACCTGTCGTATGGGGCGGTACCTTCACCTCGTTAATTGCCGAACTCGTTCTGAAAAGCGGCAAAGTGGATTTCGTCGCCATCGGAGAAGGCGAAGTCACCATGCTCGAGCTCATCGGCTCACTAAGCGGCGCAATGCCTTTGGATAAAGTCGACGGCCTGGCTTTTATCAAAGACGGTAAAATCATCTACAACAACCCAAGGGAATTCGCCGACCTTGCCGATTTTCCGATCATTGACTGGTCTCTCGTCGACCCCGAAAAATACTTCCGCGCTTATTTCGGCTGCAAGAAGATGATTTATCTTTACGGCAGCAAGGGCTGTCCGGGGCAGTGTACCTTCTGCATGAACAAGGAGTATCACCGCTGCACCTACAGAAAACGCCCTATGGCCTATGTGTTGAAGGAAATCGAGTATCTGGTCACGAATTGCGGTTTGGACGGAGTTTACTTTTCGGATGAAAACTGTTGCGGAACCAGGCGAGAAATGCATGATTTTTGTGACAGCATCAAGGCGACCGGCCTCCATTTCGTTTGGGGATGCCAAACGAGAATCAACGGTTTTCTCGAAGAGGATTTTAAATATATGTACGACGCCGGCTGCCGTTGGATTTATTTCGGCATCGAAAGCGGTTCTAAGGAGAGGCTGGCGGCGGTTAAAAAAGGCATCGCATACGATAAAATCATGGAAACGGTAACCAATTGTTATAACGCCGGGATCGTTGCCATCTCCGGCTTCATTATCGGTTTCCCCGACGAAGACGAACAGGAACTCCGCCAAACCATTGAACTGGCTAAAAAGATGCCGTTCACGATGTGGGCGTTTCATCATTTTATCCCCGTTCCGGGTTCCGAACTCTATTATTCGCTGATTGCTGATGGGAAATACGAATTACCGTCCGATTTAAGCGAAATGACCAGGATTTCGCCGGCAGACAAAATCATCAAAAACTTTTCGAAAATCCCCACCAAAGAATTGAATGTCGTTTGGTCCTATTTCATGATATCCACCTTTGCAAGGAAAAGAACAGACAAATCCGCAAAACCTTTCAGTTTTGCAATAAAAATAGTAAAAGAACAGTTGAGCGATATTGCAAAAGGGGGGCTTGCTGCGTTCTTTATCAATTTCGTTAAAACAGCAAACGTGTTTTTGACTTATCTTTATTATTACTTTTGCTTCCCCAAAATACGCAAAAAATACGGCTTATATTCAAACGCCAAGGATTGAATTGACTTCTTGTCGTTTCCATTCGCCCGCAACTATTTCAGGCTGCAAACCGGGCTATTTTCCGCTGGCGGTCAATTCATAAACGCACTTCGCATTTGCGGCATAAACACGCAAAGGCGAAGTGTTATATTAAGTCGTATCTATGTAAAAAACCAAATGAAGAACGCCGAACGATTATAGCAACGGCTGCGATTTTTTGTTCGGCGGGCACTCAACAAGGCGTCGCCGGATAATTGATTTTTATAGAAATAATCTTTCATTTTTTATCCTCAAGGGTTGAAAAACCGTGAAACCTGAATTCCGGTAAAATTGACAATGAATCGCATTAGTGTTAATCTGAATTAAAAGTCACGCAGAGCCCGGGAGTTGAAACGGCCAATGAATGTCCTGCTGATATCGCCCAAAGTGGAAATATCGATAAGAAGCTTATCGGCACCATTGGGCATTCTATCGGTTGCCACATATCTCAATGGAAACGGATACAATGTGAAGTTTATCGACAGGACCATATGTAAATGCGATATCGAAAATGTTATAAAAGATTTTCAACCCGATATCATTGGGGTTTCAATGATGTCGGCCAAAACAATTCAAGACGTTTTGAAAATATGCAAAACGGCCAAAGCGCACAATATTCCCGTTGCCTGCGGCGGAACGCTTTCATCTTTACTGCCTGAACTTGTATTATCGAGCGGAGTTGTGGATTACGTTGTCATCAACGAGGGCGAGATTACCATGCTCGAGTTGATTCAAGCAATCTCCAATAACCTCCCGCTGAGTCATGTTGACGGTTTAGCATTTATCGAAAACGGCAAGATTGTGATCAACAAGGCGAGGGATTTCTCCGATCTCGCGAGTCTTCCTGTCATTGACTGGTCGTTGGCAGAGCCGGCGAAATATTTCCGCGCGTATTTTGGGTGCAAAAAAATGCTGTATCTGTATGCAGGCAAAGGCTGCCCCAACCAGTGCACCTTTTGCTTCAACAAAGAGTATCACCGATGTACTTATCGAAAGCGCCCGATAGAATATGTACTGAAGGAAATCGATTATCTTATTCGTCATCACGGATTGGATGGCGTTTATTTTTCCGACGAGAACTTTTTGGGAACAAAAAGCGAGATGCGCGCTGTATGTGAACAAATCAAAAATTCAGGCCTCGATTTTGTTTGGGGCTGCCAAACCAGAATCAACGGATTCGCAGAAGAAGATTTTAAATATTTATATGACTCCGGTTGCCGTTGGATATTTTTCGGAATTGAAAGCGGTTCCAGGGAACGGCTGTCGAAGATCAAAAAAGGAATCGCTTATGATAAGATTGCGGAAACCGTTTCTAATTGCTATAACGCCGGCATTGTGGTGATAGCCGCTTTTATTGTCGGATTCCCCGATGAAACGGAAGAAGAACTCCGCCAGACCGCCGAAATGGCTCAAAAACTGCCTTTTGCTATGCGCAGTTTTAATCACTTTTTTCCCGACCCAGGTTCAGAACTCTTTTTATCGCTGATCAATGAGGGACGATACCAATTACCCGCAACCTTAAATGATTTGGCGGCGATTGAAACCTTGGGCGGCCGCATCGTAAAGAATTTTTCAAAAATCAGCACCCGGGATTTGAATGTCGTCTATTCCTATTTTATGATATCCACCCTTTTTAGAAAAAAAACATCCGAATCCGCAAAGCCTTTCAGTTTTGCTTTAAAAATGCTACGCGAACAATTCCTCGATATGGCCAACGACGGATTTGTGATGTTTTTTAAAAATTTTGTATTATCGGCAAAAACCTTCCTGACTTATCTGTACTATTTTTTATTTTTTCCCGGAATCCGTAAAAAATACGGCCTGCACCGGAATTGACAACAAGCGCATTTTGATTACCCGCAGACAACGGATGAGCGCCCGGTTTATCAAGCCGGGTTGTTTCGTTCTCTTGATGCCGTCCCCTTTTGCCTGCAAGCCGCCCCTTCGCTGCCGCGGCGCTTAACGGCACGGCATAAGCCTTATTTCCCGATATACGAATTATTGTCGTGGCCATTATGGTATAATAATTTCTTAAAGAAGGCTTTTTATAAGGCGGTGCGGGCTGATATGGACATTTTGGTAGGCTATACCGGCTTCGTCGGTTCCAACATTTTAAAAGCACGGTGTTTTGACCGGCTTTTCAATTCAACCAACATCGAACAAGCCTTCGGCCTGGCTCCCGATTTATGCGTATACAGCGGCGTCAGGGCCGAGAAGTTCCTTGCCAACGCGGCGCCCGAAAAGGACTTGGAAGCTATCCGTGGCGCTGAAGAGAATATTGAAAAAATCAAACCAAAAAAAATGGTTCTGATCTCCACCGCAGATGTTTATGCCGACCCGCGTGAGGTCGACGAAAACACCGTCATCGATTCCGATACGCTTCAGCCTTACGGAAAGAACCGTTTTTATCTCGAAGAATGGGTCCGCGGCAATGTGCCCGACTATCATATCATCCGTTTGCCCGGGTTGTTCGGCGAAAACCTTAAAAAGAACTTTTTATATGATTTGATTCATGTTTTGCCCTCTATGCTGACGGCGTCGAAATATGAAGAACTGGCACGCAGAGAAGCGCTCATCGCTCAGTGTTACCATAACCGCGGAGACGGTTTTTACCGCTGTGAATACCGGGATAAAAACGAAAGAGAATTGCTCAAGCAGGCATTTGAAAGGGCCGGTTTCTCCGCTCTCCATTTCACCGACAGCCGCGCGAAATTTCAATTTTTCAATCTCGCTTATCTTTGGGAACATATCGAATTGGCCGCCGCGAACGGCATACGACTGCTCAACCTGGCCGTCGAACCGGTTGGCGCAGCGGAAATCTACCGCGCTGTCACGGGAAAAACCTTTTATAACGAAATGGAGAAGCCGGTGCCGTCATATAATATCAAAACCATCTACGATAAGCTTTTCGGCGGACAAAACGGGTATATTTTCGACAAAGAACAATCCACGCGGGAGATATGCGCGTTCGTCCGGGCGCAACAACAATTGCAGGGTGAATAAATGAAACTGTCCATCTCCAACATTGCATGGCCGGTCTCGCACGACGGCGAAATGTACCGTTTTTTATCGGAAATCGGTTACAACGGCGTTGAAATCGCGCCGACGCGGCTTTTTCCCGACAAGCCGTACAGCCGCATAACCGAAGCCGCTATATTCGCAAAAGAACTGAGGTCTGAATACGGACTGGAGATTTCATCCGTCCAGTCGCTGTTATTCGGCAGAGATGAGAATATTTTCGCCTCGCCCGAACAGCGGAAAAGACTGCTCGACTATCTGAAGAAAGCGGTCTTATTTGCAGAAGCCGTCCGGTGCCGGAATCTTGTTTTCGGTTCTCCCAAAAACAGAAACATGCCCTCGGTTGAATATCTGCCGGTTGCGGAAGCGTTTTTCCGCGAAATCGGCGATTTCGCATACAAACACGGCGCCGTTATAGCGTTTGAGCCCATCCCCTTCTATTACGGGACCAACCTGATCAATACAACCCCGGAGGCATTTGCTTTTTGCAGAAAAGTCGCCAGTGAAGGCTTCCGGGTCAATTATGACCTCGGCACCGCTATTTTTAATAATGAAAAAATCGAAGAAGTAAAAAAGAACATCGCTATGGTCCATCACATCCACATTTCCGAACCGATGCTGGCCGTCCTGAAAAAACGCGCGGTCCACAGGAAAATAAAAGCATTCGACTATTCCGGTTATGTTTCTATTGAAATGAAATATTTCGGCGACATCGAAACGGTGAAAAACACGGCGCGGTACATCGCCGGTATTTTCGCCTGAGTAAACAACGAATGGCGGGCAGGCCGTGGAAACTCTGTATCTTATCGTCCCCTGTTATAATGAAGAAGAAGTTCTTCGCGAGACAGCGGTCAGAACCGCCGAAAAGCTGACCGCCCTGATCAGCAGCGGCATGGTTTCGCAGAAGAGCCGGGTTTTTTTTGTTGACGACGGGTCCACGGACCGCACCTGGGAAATCATCAGCGGCATTTGCCGTGATAATGTTATTTATTCCGGCATCCGGCTGTCGCACAACTGCGGGCAGCAGAACGCGCTTTTGGCCGGGCTGATGCAGGCCAGGGAATATGCCGATATCACTGTTTCAGTCGATGCGGACCTGCAGGACGATCTTGACGTGATAGACATGATGCTGGCGGAGCGTCAAAATGGCAGCGAAATCGTTTATGGCGTCAAAGCGCCCATTCACAATGAAAAGATACACCGCAGACTGCTGGCCGACGGTTTTTACCGGTTCATTCAAATCATTGGCGTCGACATGGTCTCGCATCATTCTTCCTGCAGGCTGATGGGTTCCCGGGCAATGGACGCGCTCTCGGGATACAGCGAAGTCAATATCTTCTTGCCTGCCCTTGTGCATCTGTTGGGTTTCAGCAGTTCCGTTGTCCATTATAAACAAAACGAACGGTTTGCAGGGAAGACCAAGTATTCCATTAAAAAACTGTTCTTACTTGCAATGGAAGCCATCACTTCTTTCAGTTTGAAGCCGCTTCGCCTCATCAATCTCGCCGCAATGCTTTGTCTGCTTATTTTCGGCGGAATTGCTGTCTACGATATTTTTACCGCATTTGCCGGCACGTTCAAAGGATGGCTGCTTGTGCTGGCGTCCGTGTGGGCTGTCGGGGGAATATTACTTTTATCGGTTGGTGTTGCAGGCGAATATGTTGGGAAAACCTATTTGGAAGCCAAGCAAAGGCCGAGGTATTTCATCGCGGAAGAATTGCCCGATACAAATAAATACACGGAAAAAGAATGAGAAGAAAACTTTTTTGCGATCACGCATATTTGTCTTAACAATACCCAAAAATGCTCGGCGCAAGTGAAGCAACTCAAGATAATAATTTGAATGTCAAATTCAGCATTCAGGGGAAATTTTTTTGAAAAACTACAGGTTAAGTCATCCACTGATATCAAAAGACTCGTTAAGAGAAAAATACGGAATGGTTATTTTTCTGTTCCTTCTTTTTGAATTTGTCCTGATGATATCGGAGCAAACTCTTGACCCATGGCTTCTTACGCATTATTTAATCACTTATGAATTCGGGTTGGTCCCGCGAGGATTTATCGGTTCACTGCTTTCATTGTTCGCAAATAATATTACATATAACCTGGTATATGCTGTTTCCATCGTATCGTTCACTTTTTTGATTGCGCAGATATCGCTTCTACTGGGGAACGCCATAAAAACAAGCGAAACCGATATGAAGCCGTCCATTAAGATTTTCGCGCTTCTTTTTTTGGCATCGCCTTTTTCCGTAACCTATTTGCTCGGCGGTTATTTCGGCCGGTTCGATTTGTACTGGGTCATCATCACGTTGCTTTCGCTTGTTTTTTTAAAAAAGCCCGCCTTCAGATGGGCAGTCCCTTTGTTATGCGCAGTTGCGGTGATGATACACCAGGGATTTATGGTAACATACATGCCGGCTTTGGCAATAGCGCTGCTATATGAGGTGTGCAGGAACAAATATTCAAAAAGCAGCATCGCGGTTTTCGCTTTGAGTTGTTTTTCAATGATAAGCGTATTCCTGTATTTGCAATATTCGGTCAATCATATCCCGTTCGATAATCCCGTCGAATTCTTAAATCATCTTGCAAAAAGAGCGGCGTTCGCTCCCGAAATTGCATTGATTTATTCGGAATATTTCTGTTCTGCAAAGGACTGGTCGCAGAATGTGATACTTCCGACACTGTCAATCATCGGACCCACGGTTGTGTCGCTTATGCTCGTGTTCAGCGCGCCGCTGCTGATAATTTTCTTTTATATTTGGAAGCAATCGTTCAAGACTGCGGAAAGCAAGTTTTTGAAATTTGTCTTTTTTCTGTGCGCCGCGGCTCCGTGTATTTTTGCGGCGGCGGCATTGTTCGCGGCGGACTTGGACCGATGGTGGGCGGCCGTTATGAATAACCAGTTTATATTCATTTTCTATTTCATTTTTTCCAAAGAAAAACCGGTCACGAATGCAGTAAAAAGAGTCGGGAATTTTTTGCATCATCATTTATTGATACTTTCATTAATGCTGATTTTCACAAATTCGCTTACATTTTCGAAAGCGTCCTCTTTGGTGCTTAATATTTCCCTGGATGATTTTCGAAAAGGCGGGGAATTGATTATGATTATCGTGAGATATGTTGCCGAAAACATACCCGGAATTGAGCGGGTATTCGGGATTAATGTTTAATAAAATCAACCGTTCATCTCAGCAGTAACGTTTATTTTACGCCGAAAAATCGTTGATGGAATTCAGTTTGTCCGGGCAGCGCCGGAAAAGATCAACCGTAGAAAAAAGCACCTATCCCCTGCCGAACAGCAGACGACGGAGTGATTCTTTGAAAATCCTGTTAATCAATGCCGACGCCGTCCATGTCGAACAGAAGGCAGCCGTGCCTCTCGGGCTGCTTTCCATCGCCGCCTATCTCAACGATCATGGCCATACGGTTGAAATTTATGACAGAGTCGTTGAAGGCGGCAGTCTTCACAAACACCTTAAACGATTCAAACCGGATGCGGCGGGTATTTCGGCCATCGGCATCGAAAGTTTCCCCGACGCCTTCAGGGTGTCAAAAGCCCTGAAGAAGAGAAATATTCCCGTCGTTTGGGGCGGGCAAATGCCCTCGCTGATTCCGCAAGTGGTCCTGCAAAATCCTGCGGTAGATTTTGTGGTTATCGGCGAAGGTGAAATAACGATGATGACTTTGCTTGACGCGCTTGGCGGCAAAGGTCCACTGGGTGATGTCAACGGGCTGGCGTACAGGGAAAACGGCGTTGTTAAGACGAATAAACCGCGCGCTTTTGCCGATTTGGCTCAACTGCCGGTTATCGACTGGCGTTACGTCGGCCTCGAAAAGTATTTCATTCAAAACTTCAGCAGCGCCAAGACGCTTCACGTTTACTCTTCAAAAGGCTGCCCGGGCAAGTGCGCCTACTGCTACAGCCCGAATTATTCGGCGTGCACATGGCGCGCGCGGCCGATTGAATATGTGATGAAGGAAATTCAGTATCTCGTTGAAAACCACGGCATCGACGGTGTCTTCTTTGCGGACGATTTGCTCAGCCCGAGCGCAGCCCGGCTGCACGAATTGTTTAAAGCGATTTCCCTTAGCGGGCTCCGTTTTGTATGGGGCTGCGACCTGCGGGTCGACCGTTGGTCGCGCGAAGACCTGCAAATGATGTACGACGCCGGATGCCGCTGGATTTTTTTCGGCATTGAAAGCGGCTCGCCGGAAAGGCAGAAAAAAATCCGAAAAATGACGGATTTGCAAAAGGCAGAAGAGACTGTTAACGCGTGCAGAGAAATCGGCATTGTAACGACCACCTCCTTCATCATCGGTTTCCCCGGAGAAACCGAGGCTGAGCTTAAAGAAACTGTTAGCTATATCTGCCGGCTTCAGTCCGACGTAAAGCTCGCGTTCTACTTCTATCCCGTGCCGAACTCCGAATTATTCGCGCAACTCGTCGCAAGCGGATGTTTCAAGGCACCCGGAACGATTCGCGAATGGATGCGGTACCCGAAACTCAATCGATTGACCATGAATTTTTCGCAGGTACCCGACAGGGAATTGAAGGTTGTCTGTTCGTGGTTTCTATGGCAGAGCATCTTCGGGAATTACCGCAATTATGCCGGCCGTTCAAGAGTATACGCAAAAAAAGCTCTCGGCCAGACTGTTGAGAACCTGCGGCGGAGAACGCCGCGGTCCTTACGCAAAGTTTTCGCCGCGGTAAGGGAATTCATCGGCGTCGCTTTTTATGCGCTGACGTTCCCGAAAATATTGAGGAAATACGGACTGAAGGCGAACGGGAAACGCTGACAAGGCCAAATCAATCGAAATGGCGGATAGCATGAAAGAATTCAAATCGGTCACACTGATCATACCTGCTTTAAACGAAACGTATTTGTTTCGCCAAACGGTCGACATCATGCTGGGCACGTGCAATAAAGAGGATATCGAGGAATTGATTTTTGTCCTCTGCGACAGGACAACCTCAGCGTGTGTCCAAACCGCGGAACAGCTCAAGGCCGATTACAGCGATTATCCGATTTCGGTTTATTATCAGAAGGAGCCGCATTTCGGCAACGCGTTGCGCGAAGCTTTTTTCCTGGCCAAAGGTTCCCATGTCGTTACGGTGGCGGCGGATATGGACATGGACCCTTACGCTCTAAGCAAGTTCATCGAAAAAAGCAAAAGCAGCCCGGAAAGCATCATCGCCGCTTCGCGCTGGATGCCCGGAGGCGGCTTCAACGGATATAAAAAATTTATGCTGGGTTTAAACTATGTCTTCCAGCAAATGATCCGCGTACTTTTTATGACAAAATTGACGGATGTCACCTACGGTTACCGCCTTTATCCCACGGAACTGGTGCAATCCATACGATGGGAAGAAGCAAAGCACCCGTTCGCGCTTGAATCCTGCCTGAAACCGCTGCGGCTGGGTGTTGATTTTATCGAAGTACCCGCTACCTGGAACGCCAGGACAGAAGGAACGTCGGTCATATCATTTTTCAAATATTTCACCTATTTTAAAACCGTTTTCCATGTCAGGCTGATGAAAAAGGATGACATTTTGAAAAAATAAAAGCAAGCCGCTGTTTTTTAGCGAAGATTAGAATGCCGTAAATCAGGCAAAAAAGAGGGGGTGTATCGTTGATAAAAATCGCGAACAACCATTCTCCCGTTAAGCAAAACCGGCTCTCCGGCTTGTGCTGCGGCATACTGATTTTCCTGTTTTTTTTCACCAGGTTTTTAATTTCGTTCCTGGGCAGAAACACTTTCTCAACCTGGATAACGACTCCCTATGTCATCAATTATCAATCGGGATTTATTGCGCGGGCCTTTGTCGGTTCCGTCATTGCTTTATTCACGGATGATTTAACGCTCAAACAATTCAAGATAATCGCTTTCACGGCAACGCTGGCTCTGATTGCTCTGATTTCTTATCTAATCGGTAAGGTCATTGCGGGAATTAGCAAGGAATTAAAAAATACGGTTATTATATTTGTGTTTTTATTCGTTTCAGCGCCTGTTTCTTTGACCTACATGTTTGAGGCGCATTTCGGCAGGTTTGACGTTTACATGCTGCTTTTGACTTTGATAGGGCTTGTCTGCCTGAGGAATCCGGTCCTGAAATGGTTTGTTCCTGTTATTTGCTTTGCAGCCGTAGCGACCCATCCGGGATACTTGGTCACCTTTATGCCGGGGCTTGCGATACCTATGCTTTATGAGGTATACCGCAGCAGATGTTCAAAAAAAAGCGTCGCTATCTTTTCTTCCAGCTGCTTAATTTTGCTCGGTCTTTTCTTTTATTTCCAGTTGTTTTCACGCAAACAGCTGGATTTTTCAACAGCAGAGGAAATGGGCCGATTCCTTTCGCAGCATACCGATATGAAAATCGGCTTGCCGATGCTGTATCTGGAGTATTTCGCGCCTTTTCCCGACTGGATTACGAAATGGGTTATCCCGGAATCCCTGAGCATGAATTTGCCGGAGGTCGGCATCGCGCTGCTGACGGTAAGCCTTCCGCTTATCGTCATCTTCGCGGTTGTCTGGAAAAACAGCATCCGAAACGCCAAAGACAAATTTCTCAAGTTTATCTTTCTGCTCTGCTCGTTTACTCCTCTCATGTTTTTTGTCTCAGCGTTCTTCGGCCACGACTGGGACCGTCAGTGGGCGCCGTTGATTCATTGCCAATTCATCTATTTATTCTATTTCATCGTTTCACACGAACATGCCGTTACGGACTCGTTGAAACACTTAGCTGACTTTTTTGAAAAACATTCGCTGGTCTTGTTGTTCATCCTTCTTTTTGCAGGTTTGGCGATGCTCTCCAATCTGGGGACGTTGTTTCTGAATTTTTGGGATAAAAATCTTTACTACGATTTCTTTGGAACAGCTCTGCGTGATTTCGAGTATATGCTGGAATGAGACTCCATCAGGCACACCGTATAAATAAGTCTATCGCGATATGTATAAAACTCGCAAACGGCGTCAAGTTCAAAATAGTTGTTTAGCCTCTATCGGCCCTTGTATGATTTTGATTATTTTTGCGGATATATATATATTGATTATCACAAGACAACGGCCGGGCAATATGTCCGGCCGTTGTCTGATTGATCAGGAACCATCGTGTTTTATATCGTCCAGCAGTTTTTCAGCGATGAAATACCTTGGCCTCCTCTTTGTTTCCTTAAATGTCTTGCCTATATATTCCCCGATAATTCTGATGGCCAGCAGTTGAAAAGCTGCGACGAACCATAGAGAAGAAAAAACAGGCAGCCATTCAGGGATGGTATCGTGCCGCGCCTTTAAGGCAAGCATGGCGATGCATCCGCCAAAAGCTGCCAAAAAGGAAAGAAATACCGGAATGCTGATTAATTCAATCGGCTTTGTGCTGAAAGAGGTAATACCGTCGACGGCCATGGAAAAAAGTTTGCGAAGCGAATATTTTGTTTTGCCGGCGAACCGCTTGTTTCTTTCGTAATAGACGATGGAATGCCGGAAACCCAATTGGGGGACAAGGAAAGGCAAAAACAGGTTGACTTCGCTGTACTGGGCGAGCGCCTCAATTGCACGGCGGCTCATCAACCGGTAATGGGCGTGGTCAGGCACGATGCGGATGCCCAGCATCCTGGTGAAAAGATAAAAACCTTCGGAGGCGAGTTTCCTGATGAGTGAGTCTTTTTTGCGCGAAGAGCGCACGCCGAAAACAATATCGTCCCCACGGTAATAAGCCTGAATCATTTGCTCCATGACATCAATGTCATCCTGCAAATCGGCATCCATAGAAACAGCCATGTCCGCCAGGTCCTTGACCGCAACCATCCCTGCGAAAAGGGACTTCTGCTGGCCGACATTTCGCGATAGCCGGAAACCGGTGAAAAGTCTATTTTCGCCGTTGAGCTGCCTGATGATAGCCCACGTGGCGTCTTTGGAGCCGTCATCCACAAACAGAACCCTGCTGTCCGGTGCAATAAGGCCGTTCGCTATCATGCCTTCCACTTTTTGCCGAAGGCGTTCGGCTGTCTCGCGCAGTACATCCTGCTCGTTATAACAGGGAATTACGATATAAAGCCTTTTGTTCATTACATCACTCTGTTTTGTTTGTTCCCGCATTCAAACAGATTTTTGACCCCTGCTACCGGTTGTATCGGGCAACGGTTTCGACATACGCCTGCGGAATACCGACATCGAACATCGAACCGTCCACGGCAAAACCGTAAAGTTCGCCGTCCGCCCTCAATTCTTCAAGAGCGTCGGTTAGCTGTATTTCGCCATGGGTACATTTGTTTTCGTCAATATTCCTCCCAAGGATCTCAAAAACCTCCGGCGTCAGCACATATTCGCCAAAGACGGAGAAAAACTTGTCTCCCCGCGTATCGCCGGGCATTTTTAATAATTCTTCCGCCTGCCGGACGGAGGGTTTTTCCATCATGCGCCGGATTCTCAGAATGCGTTGGGCGGCAAAACGCTCGTCCCATGTACCGGTCAGCACGCCGTAATGGGCAACGCTTTCCGCTTGAATCGTATGGATGGAAATTGTCGTTTTTTGGATTTTTTCAAACGCTTCCAGCAATTGGGCCGTGCAGTTGTCCTCGTTTTCGCTGCGGTATATGGTGTCGCCCAGCGCAAGGAGAACAGGCTGGTTCCCCGCGAAAGCGCGGCCCTGGTAAACGGCATGGCCGAAACCGCGTTTCTCATGCTGTATCACATATTCGATATGGCTGCCGATGCGGTGGATCAGCTGTTCGTAATACCTTAATTGTGCGGGTATTTTATCCAGATAATCGCCGGCCAGAAAATCGTTAAAAAACTTTTGGTACTGCTCGCGGTCCTCATCACCATTGATGACCAGACAGAACTCTTCAATGCCGGCACGGTCAAGTTCTTCCAACAGAACAAGGATGACCGGCTTGGCAAGATGGTCCCTGTCCACCACGGGGAAAAACTCCTTTTTATAAAACCTTGTGGCGGGATACATTCTTGTTCCATAACCTGCGACGGGTATAATGGCTTTTCGTACGCTGTGCCGGGGTAAAAGGGTCAGTTGATAGGAGTCCATATGCCGTTCTTCGCGAAGATAAAGCGCCAGCTTTCCCTGGCAGGACTTGTCTTTTGCAAGCAGCTGCACTACCCCGTCGCCCTGGGAACCGACGCCTTTCCCTCCATAAGTCAAGCTTTTGACCATCGGGTCGTTAAGGACGCTGTGCAAAATAGGGGCACTGAGCTGATCCGGGCAGGCAGGCGCGACTTTTTCGTCAAAGAGCCGCTGCGCTTTTGTCATCAGCGCGCCGAGCGCAGGCGTATCCCCCCGCGCGATGAGTTCGACCGCGCGGGCTACTATTTCATGATTATCCTTACCCAATGCGTCATGAAGGCTGCGATCGAGCGGTGTTTGCGGGTAAGGATAACTTTTGTTGAGGTCGGCAAGAATTTTAATGGTGTCCTTCTGAGCCATCAAATCGGCAAATACAATATGCAATTCGGCCTTCGAGGGCAGGCTCGAAGCGTCTATCTCGTTGCCGTCAAATATCATATGGACCGGCCGAATCCCGAACGCGCAAGCCTGGTCCAAGCGCCCGCAGCGTGAAGGAGTGCGCTGCTCGCCGTAATAGGCAACCTGCATTTCACCTTTGATGCTCATGTGCAGGTCGTACAGGCGATTGAACGCTTTCGCCACAAGGACGCAGATAGCTGCGCTGGATGAAAGGCCGCGTTTGACGGGAAGCGTTCTCTCTGTGATACATATTTCAAGCCCTTGGACGGAATAGTTGTCATAAACATAGGAAGCCACACCGGCGACATAGGAATAATAGCCCCCCTCGCGGGCAATCTCGCGAAGCTGAGGAGCTGACATGGGACATTCCAGCCGCATTTGCTCTTCGCCGGGCAGACTCGAATAGATAATAAAGCGTTCATGCTTATTCACTTTTGCCCGGATGCCCTGTTCGATGCCGGTGACAATCGCTTCACCGGGAACGATGGCCGAATTAAAAATGCGCTGCGCGCCTGCCCAGTCGCTGTGTTCGCCGAACAGGCAGAGCCGGCCGGGAACAAAAATTTCCATGCATTCCTTTTTCACGGGGTTGTTCTCCTCTGGCAGCGTTCGCCATGATTCGCGGGAGAAGCAGGCGGGAAATCAGCAACATATTGCGATCACGGTAATATTCAAATAATATAACAAACATATTCTATATTTGTTGGTCTGGCTTGTCAATAAAGCCCTGTCCGGGCGACAACGGCGTTATATGGCCGTCCGGTGCTTGAATAAATATCGAAGATATTCTATTATATAAAGACAGGTTCTTTAATGTTCATGCGAACAGTAGCCGCGCTTGCTCTACCGGCAGTAACTGATAAAAGTGCTTTTTTCAAAAGTTCTTCTTTGTTTGTTACTCTTTCTTATTAAACAATCAATTTTGAAAGGCTGTGGTTGCATTGGCAAAAGCAGACGGCGGCAAAACTGTTTTGGCCGAGCGGTTAAAACGGTATGAAGCGGAAATTGTTTTGTCCGCTTTTCTTCTGTTGCGCTTCTTTTTCAAAAACATTCTCGGCTATCAAGCGTTCTTCACTCAGAAGCCTGTTTTCGGGTTGTCCGCTGTGCCGTCCGTCACCCTTGGGACTGTTGTTCTTGTCGCGGTGGTCTTATGCACAGCCGCGCTGTTCGGGAAACTGATCAGGGGCGCCGGTGAAGAATCGGAAAAACCGCTGATATTCCTGATTGCCCTCTTTTTTGCCTGCCCCGTTTCACTTCCATTTTTATTTGACCCAAACGGGATCAGCGGCACCATGCTGCTGTACCCCTTCGCTGTTTTCTTGCTTGCCGTCCTGGTTTTTGACAAACCGGGTATACAGTGGTTCGTGCCGGTCATCTGCATTCTATTTTTTGTACCCGCCGTTCATACCGAAGAAGTATTTTTCGAGGCATTGCGCAAAGCCGCTATCCTCTATGTGCCGCTCATCCTGATGCTGCTGTTCCTCTCGACGATGAAAACGCGCCTCAAACCCGGCTCAAAAAAAAGCGCGGCAAAGAAAAACGAAGGACGTCCGCCGTCGCCTGCGCTTTTCATCGTCAGTACGGCGGTTGCCGCCGCTTCGTATGCCTATACTTTGATTCGCGGAAAAGTATTTTTTGAAATGCGTTATTCTTCGGACCAGAAGTATGACTGGTATTTATTAGTGGCGCTGGTGATAGCGGCGCCGGCTTTGGCAGGCATCTGCGCTGTGCTGTATAAGGCGGCAAAGTCCGGCTTGTACGCCGGTGTTTGGAAAGCGGCGGCTCTGGCGGCCGTGCTGATGCTCGTACTTGCCTATCGTAATTACTATATAATTTTGATTCCTTTCCTTGTTGTGTCCTCGTTTGCGGCATTATTTTACAGCGTGTCGCAAAACAGCCCTGCGGCGCTTAAAGCGGTTCGTGAATTCGGCGATTATGTGGCCGAGCACCGTTTTGCGTTCTATATCGTGATTATTGCTATGGCCTCGCTGTCGAACGTCACCTCCGCATACCTGGCCAAACCTTTCCAGGATATTTTCTCCAAACTGCCTTATTGAACACGTGCCGCACAGTGCCATTGCCGGACAAATTCTTCATCCTGCAGCCGCCGCGTTGTGCGGCGTGCTGTTTATTCGTGATATTTTCGTTTTAACGCCTTTGTACAACACCCAAAAACAGTCCCCGGCTGTCCGGGCCCTTAAACGCCGGGGGATTGTTTTTCCGGATGCCGCTTTGTGATTATATCGGTGCTTATTACGGCAGCTTTTGATACAATGCTGCTTCAGCTTGCCGATAGTGTTCAACGGATCTGTTCTTTATTATTCCTTGATAACAACCAATCAACCTTTTATCTGTTTGTCATATTAAACAGTTTCAATTACCCTGACATGGTGTGAAACTCATTTACTTTTCTTCGAATGGAGGGAATTATGTGAAAATCAATCATTCTAAACAAATTCACATAACAAAACCCTCCTTTCAGGAAAGATATGAAATTGCTGTTTTCTTGTTTCTTTTCTTCGAGTTCATTTTTATGGTCTCCGAGAAATATCTCGATAGATTTGTTCTTACGCATTATGCGTTTACTTATCAGTTCGGCCTAATACCCCGGGCTTTAATCGGTTCATTGATTTCATTGTTCTCAAATAAAGTAACATCACAAGCAGTATATATCATGAGCATCATTTCCTTTATGATCTTAATCTCCCAAATTTCAATTGCGCTCGGAAGATTAATCAGAAAAAGCGACTCGGATATAAAACCGGCCTTAAAGATATTTGCAGTCCTTTTCCTTGCGTCGCCTTTGTCCGTTACATATATGCTCGGAGGATATTTTGCCAGGCTGGATATGTACTGGCTGATTATCACCCTTGTTTCACTTTTTTGTCTGAAAAACCGCATTTTAAGATGGGCGATTCCCCTGCTGTGCGCCGCCGCTGTTATGATTCACCAGGGATATCTGTTTACATACATGCCGGCTTTGCTCATACCGGTGTTTTACGAAATCTATAAAAGCAGATATTCAAAGAAATCCATCGTCATTTTTGGCTTAAGCTGTGTTTCAATGCTATGCATCCTAATATTTTTCACGTTTGCGCAAAAAAATCTCCCTTATGATAACGCTGCTGATTTTGTAAAACAGATAGCAAAAAATGTCGATTTCGTTCCCGACCAGCAGATGGTTTATTTGGAGTATTACTGTCCCTTTCCGCAGTGGCAAATCCATGTGGTTTATCCTTTGCTGGCATACCTTGCTCTTCCGGTGGGCCTGACACTTCTAACCTTCAGCATCCCGCTGATTATCATTTTCGGTTCTATCTGGAAACAGTGTTTGAGGGAAACGGATAACAAATTCCTGAAATTTATTTTTTTATTGTGCGCCTTGGCGCCATCCCTTTTTGTTTTGGTAGCTGCTCTCGGAACCGATTGGGACAGATGGTGGGCGGCTGTTATCAATAATCAATTTATTATCATCTTCTATTTTATCTTTTCAAAGGAGAAATCAGTAATCGATGCGATTCGTGAAGTTGGAGATTTTTTTAACGAACATTTATTAATGCTGGCTTTGCTGCTGATTTTTTCCAATTCCCTGACATTTTCAAAAGCTTCAGCCTTGGTGCTCAGCATAGCATATCAAAATGCGGATGTGTTTGAGGCCCTGATGAGCTATGTTGCCTGAAATTTTGACGATGCATCAAACCGAAAGGAATGATATTCAATAAAGAAAGACCGGGCAACAGACATTGATTTGTTCTTGTCTTCAATAAAGATCGGAACTCCGGTTAAGATCGCTGCGGGCCATTTCGAACATGGCGGAATCGACCGTATAACAGCCGAAATGCTTAGCCGGGCAGTTCAATGTCTTCCGCTGGAAGAACAAATGCGGGCATATAGTTATGCTTCATATATTGCGGCGGGAGAAATCCGTGCACGGCTGGAGGATAAAAGTTTCCGCTGCGTCCGCGAAATGGTACAGCAAGGCACTTTCCCGGGCGGCGTCGATTTCCCCAAACCGGCCGCAAAAAACGACAGCGTACATCTTGAATTGCCGCTTCGCGTAAACTGGTGCGGAGGGTGGACGGATACCCCGCCCTATTGCCTGGAGAATGGCGGCGCCGTGGTGAACGTCGCCGTCAAAATTAAAGGCCGGCTGCCGGTCAGGGTTCTGGCAGAAAAAATAAGCGAACCGAAAATTGTACTGGAATATTTTGACTCGGGCGATATCGGCGAGTTCCGCGAAACAAAACAGCTGTCCGATTTTTCCATCGAGCAAAACCCTTTTCCGCTGCTTCAAGCCGCTCTGATGGTCTGCGGTCTTGTCGCTTTTCCGGGGCGGGAAGAAAGATGGAATCTTTTCGAGTGCCTTTCGGGCGGCCTACATCTGTCGACTGGGGTTGTCGACATACCAAAAGGGTCCGGCCTGGGGACCAGCAGCATCCTTCTCGCGGCCTGCGTCAAGGGGCTTTTGGCTTTTCAGGGAATCGACGCTTCCGACGCGGAAATCTGCCGCCGCGTTCTGCTGGCGGAACAACTCATGGGTACGGGCGGAGGCTGGCAGGATCAGATGGGCGGCCTGGCCGGCGGCATCAAACTGGTACGGGCGGAACGCGGCAACAGGCAGGAAGTGCGCAGCGAACAGTTGCTGGCTCCGCCGATGTTCATGGAAGAACTGCGCAAGCGTTTCTGCCTGGTTTACAGCGGAAGGAGAAGACTCGGCAGAACCATACTCCGGCAAATTATGAGCGGATATATCCAATCGGACGCCCTGTTTGTCGAGAGCCTTCGGCAGACGCGTGAACTCGCCCTGGAGGCAAAAAAGAACATCGAAGCCGGCAATATGGACGGGTTCATCGCCAACCTCAACCGCCAGACACAACTGACGAAGACGCTCGACACAGGCTTCGCTGACGAAGACCTCGAGAAGATTTTTCGCGCCTGCGCTGATATGACGGCGGGCAGAATGATCTGCGGGGCTGGCGGCGGCGGCTTTATCCAAATCATTCTGCGCGAAGGTTTCAGCAGACAGCAGCTCAACGACCGCCTCAAAGAATCGTTCCCCGGCCGGGGCATTGAGGTTTGGGAATGTGATTTTGTTTGAAGCATTCCCCTGCTGTCACGGCATAAGGCAGGCATCGTAGCCATGATTATCTCAACTGATAGTCAAATCATTCCTGGAAAGGATGTGAAACAATGAAAAGCAACCGGAATAATCCGCTGCTGACAAACGGGTCTGTTTCAACCGCCTTTATACCCGGCGCCCTGCTTTTTGTTTTTTTCCTTCTCAGGTTTTTCATTTACGCGCGCAACCGGCAATTCTTTTTCTCTCCCGCTGTCGCTGTTTATTATACCCTAACCTACGAATACGGGCCGATTCCGCGTGCTTTTATCGGCTGGCTTATTTCGCTTTTCACCGGTTATCTGACACGTGACACATTAATGTTAATCATAACCGTAACAGTCTTGTTCACCCTCGGGCTGGCCTCCCTGATGCTTGGTAAAATAGCCAGCCGTTTACCCGCGGAAGAAAAACCGTCAATGTACCTGTTCCTCTTATTGCTTGCAACTGCACCGCTTTCCCATACTTATCTTGTGGAGCGCCACTTTGGGCGTTTGGATATATTTTTGCTCTTGTGGACGCTCCTGGGACTTTTATGCCTGAGATCGCCGCGACTGAGGTGGCTGGTTCCTTTTTTGGGTGTTATGGCAGTCGCGACACATCCCGGCTATGTGGTTACCTATCTGCCCGCATTGGCGATTCCGCTTCTTTACGAGGTACACCGAAGCAAATATTCCCGCTCAAGCATTGCTCTTTTTACCGTTTCCGGCGCAGTGATACTCGGTGCTTTTATTTATTTCCAATTCCTGTCACCTGCCGTACCTTTCAAGGATGCGGAAGCATTCGGGCGCGAACTTGCCGCCCGAACCGATATGAAAATATCCAACCCTGTCCTCTATCTGGAATACATCAGCCCGCATTTGGACAATCCGTCAAAGCCCGATATTTTCTGGGGACTTGAAATCCCCATGGCAAAAAATATTGCTTTACCCAGCCTGTTTGTACTTTTTGCTTTCAGTATCCCGCTGATAGCCGTCTTCGCCGCAGTATGGCGCAGCAGTTTCCGTCTGGGAAACGACCGCTTATCCAGAATTATTTACATCCTTTGCGCGGCAGCGCCGCTCGCGTTTATTCCCGCGGCCCTGTTCGCTCAAGACTGGGAACGGTGGTGGGTTGCCGCTCTAAACTGCCAGTTTATACTCTTGTTCTACCTGCTCAGCAACAAAGATTCACCTGTCCGGAGTTCCATCCGCAAGGTTTATGATTATTTCGGCCGTCACACACTGGTTTTGCTGTGTATTCTCGTTTTTTCCGGAACGCTGATGCTGTCAAATATCACGTCTTTTACACTTGATGTGCTTGACAAGAGTATTTGGCAGGACTTTTTCGCGAAAGTATTGCCGAATTACGACTTTTCCCTGTAAACTCGATGGCAACAATAATCAGAAAGGTGACATGCTTGGACAAACCTTCAACAAGCCGTTTGGTTGAGCAAACGCGCGGGCGTTTCGGCGTCTATGAGGGCGCTATATTCGCTTTCCTGCTGCTGGAATTTTTTTTCCTGGTCGGCAACAATGTATCCGACACCAACACAAGGACGGCTTACCTGCTCAGTTACGAGTTTGGTTTCGGCCCTCAAGCGTTTGCAGGTTCCATTCTCTATTTATTCACCGATATCGTTACCAGCCGAATGATTTTTATTGTCTCGGTCATATCCTTCCTTCTGATGGCCGCACAGATTTCACTGCTTCTCGGATACCTGATCAGGAAAAGCGGCCATACCGCGCGGCAGTCAACCGCCGCAATCGCTTTGCTGTTTTTGGCTTCTCCCCTGTCGGTAACCTATCTGCTGGGCATGCATATGCAGCGCCTGGATGTCTACTGGATTATCCTCACGCTGCTGGCGCTTTCTATATTAAGGAAGCCCGTGCTGCGCTGGACCGTCCCGCTGCTGTGCGCGGCCGCCTTGTGTATTCACCAGGGTTTCATGAGCACGTACATGCCGGCGCTGGCTATCCCGATGCTGTATGAGGTCTATCAAAATCCGCGCCGCTTTCGCAATTATCTTTTATTCGGCATCAACTGCCTTGTCATGATACTTCTGTTCGCATATTTTCAATTTGCTCCTTCGCATTTTCCTTTCGGCAGCGCGGCCGAACTGGCAGCCCATCTTTCGCAAAGAGCGGATTTTGCCGCCTCCGCCCCGATGCTCCATGTCGGCTTTTTCGCTCCGGCCAAAGAGTGGCTTTTCGAATATACCCTGCCTTTTACCGCGAGTTACGCTTTGCCTCTCGGGATGTTCTACCTGGTTTCCAGCGTTCCGCTGATCGCCGTCTTTGTCTATATATGGTACCGCGCACTCAGGCGTTCTACAAGCAAATTTTTGCGGCTGATATTTGTGATGTGCGCCGCGGCGCCTCTTGTTTTCATCCCCGCCGCCCTGGCGGCCAACGACTGGGACCGCTACTGGGCGGCAGCGGTCAACGGCCAGTTTATCCTAATCTTCTATTTCATTTACGCGCGGGAAAAAACGGTGACCTCTGCAGCCGAAAAGGTCGGCGGATTCTTTGAAGAGCATCCGCTGATTTTGCCGGCCGTTTTAATCGTCATGAACGCTTTGACCTTTTCCGCCGCGGCAACCGATATTTTCTCTTTTATCAAAGATAAGGAAGCGACGGCAGAATTGATTGAAAATTATTTCAACCGGTACGTTTACCATATTGCCGGCGGATAACCTTTTGTTGCCGAAATATCGCGGCGGCCCCCTTCCTTCAATGAATGGATAGAGGCCGCCGGTTTTTTATGACAAATCATATATCATTAAAAAAACAGCGATTTATCGGCGTTGTCGGCGCTTTCTTTCATGCTCAAGAGCGGACCGTTCGCGGCAATCCCGGACGGCCGTCCAAACAAGCCGAGGGCATGGCTTAAAGACGCTTCGGCGCACGGGCATGATAAGTAGAGTCTCGCATTCCATAAGTCGTAAGGTTCGCGGGGCCATAAATCTTCCGCCGCAAGACCGCGCGCTTTCATATATTCGGTCAGCGGCCTATTGAGAAACGTGCCGTTGTCGCATAGGCCGCGTTTCGGATCGTCGTCAACTCCATATATCCTGACGACAAAGTTCCCGTCCTTTTGCCTGAGACAGTGAACGGCCGTGTTGTCGGGGATTTCGACACCGTCGAGGCGGATATTGGAAACGACACAGCGGCGGCCGATTTTCGAGCCAATGACGACGCTGTTTTCGAGATAAGCGCCTTCGCCGACGCGGGAATTGGCATCGACAAAAGAGCAAAGCGCATTGAAGCCGCCTCTGACCGCGATATCCGAAAGAACTCGGTTCCGCCAACCGAGCGCGGAATATTTTTCAATATCGCCGGTCATCGCATCAAGCGCCTGCGCCGTCGTGCCGAAATGGAGAAAAGAAGCCGGCGACAATTCAATCATTTTCATTTGATATTTGCGCAATATGCCCCAAAGCCGCTCCCTGCAATAACGAAGTTCGTCGGTATAGCCGTTTTCGGGCTGCTCCGAATAATATTCTTCAAGACGGGATGCCCGCGCCATGGGATAGACAATGTCCGTGTAGAAAGAAAGACGCGTCTCGCCGTTAACATAAACGCCGAATTGATCGGCGTCAAGTTTGCCGGCTGCGCTGATGAGGCCGGCTAAATCCCGCACAACGGCAGTACCCAGCCATATAGCACCGGTATCGATCAGCACCATGCCCGTGCCGTCGACAGCGCCGGCCTGCCGCTGCTCTTCGGCGGAGCGTTTATGTAGAAAGCGAACGACGACGCCGTGCTCGTCGGTTACAAAAACGCCGTGGCCGACGCCTTTGAAAACACTGTCCCTGACAGACAAAGCAGCGGCGCCGCAACCTTCGCAATTGAATGCAGGCGATTGGGACAGGATAAGGATGTCTCCGCTCACGGTCAGGATGCCCGGCGGCAGTTGTGCCGGAAGCCATGCAAGCGATTGCATGATTTCGTCAAAGAGCGCCGCCGGCGCGCCGCCGGACAACTCGCGCGGGACAGGCGCGAACAGTTTGCCGCAAACAGAATACTGCGGCACCCGAACGCTGTCGCCGCCGCTGTTGATGAGCAGGACACGCCTGTTTTCAAACCTGTCGGGCCCGCCGTTTAACTCCCATAAATGCTTAAGCACATTGAAAAACGCGCCGCCCGAGCCGATTCGCTGCCCCTCAAGGTCCGGCACGACCGCAAACCTTGTTTCGGGCGAAAGCAAGCCTTTTGAGAGCCTGAAACGAATTTGGTTGCGGTAAAAAACGGCCTGTTCTTCGTCCGATGCTGTCAGGATAACATCATCCCAAGCGGCCGGCATTCCGTGCTTCGCCGCCGGGTAGCGGGAATCAGGCGCGTCGCCATTTCGATTCGTATTGTTTTTCGCGGATAAAGCGCTCAATCATCAACCTCGCAGCCCAAAATATATATTGCTTGCGCTCATCGGCCGCCCATACAGGAAGGTACATCAGTTCAAAGCAAAACAAAAATCACCCTTTTATTATGCACATATTATTGACAACTTTCAATCGTGACATCCGTCGCCGGTTATTTCGCCCGCGAGGCCCATGATACTGCAACAAATCACCTTTGTCTTCATACGGAAATCGCTATGCTTAACGGCCTTCGGATGCTATAATTAAAGATAAGAAAGCCGCAGAAGCCCGATCTTTTTCCAATGCCGAGTATTGACCCGGAGCCGAAATTGAAAATGAACCAAGCCGCCATCTTTGGAAACCATAAACAGGCCAGCCGCTGGCTGGCGGCACAACTGCATAAAAGCGCGGTCGCCGCAGACGCGCCTTTTTTGACGGGCAGGCACTGGAAGCGCGGCCTCGCCGCGTTCCTGCGTGCGGCCGAAAACAAACACATCATTCTTGTGTTCCGCAACGAGCAGCTGCAGGAAGTCAGCGAGGCGTTTCATCAACTGGGTATCTTCGAAATGAGCGTTTTTCCCTGGGATACCCATTTTTTCGGCAGGGAAACAACCATTTTACAGCACTGCCTGACGGCGATTGACAACAGCAAACCGCGGCTCGACCGCGTCGAAATCGAGCTCAACAGCGGCTGCAACCTCAACTGTAAAGGCTGCTTCCAGTTTTCCAACCTGGTTAACGGCAAGTGTCCGGCCGATTTGGACGCCTTTACGAAGGATTTGCAACAGCTGAAAAAATTCTTCTGGGGGATTGGAAAAATCAGACTACAGGGCGGCGAGCCGCTGTTAAATCCCGATTTTCTTCTTTTTATCAAGGCCGCGCGTAAAATATTCCCCGACAGCGACCTTCGTCTGGTCAGCAACAGTCTGCTTCTTGAGCAGCTCGAACGCGGGCAACTCGCCGTTATCAGGCAGTATAACTGCTCCATCGATATTTCCGCATACCCGCCGACGCGCAAAAAGCTGAAATCCATCACCGATTATCTCGACGCGGCCGGCGTCTCGTATAACGTCAGCCTGCCTATCAAAGTATTTTACAAAGGCCTTTTGGCAACCCCGGCCGCATCGCCGGACCGCGCTTATGATCATTGCATCTTTACCCGTTGCCACTCGCTGGAACGCGGCCTGCTCGGCGCCTGTACCCGCCAGTTTTACAGCAGCCGGCTCAACGAAGCCTTCGGCCTGCATTATCCGGCGCGCGACCCCGAAGAAGTGGTCGATTTGTATCATACGTCTTTAAACGGCTGGGAGATCAACCGCCTTTTCGGCAAGGCGCACCCTTTCTGCAGCTACTGTTCGCCGGGTTTGGAACCCTTCGCATGGAAAACCGCGCCGAAAAAC
Organism: Bacillota bacterium; assembly: GCA_022706685.1. Taxonomy (GTDB): domain Bacteria; phylum Bacillota; class Clostridia; order Oscillospirales; family Acutalibacteraceae; genus UBA1447. The sequence continues at coordinate 5,155 of JAKJCA010000008.1, read as the reverse complement.
AGCGCAAAGGCCGAGGACTGGATTATTGCCGGCAACCCCTCCGGCAGAAAAGCGGCTGCGCTGCTGCAAAAATTCCTGAAACCTTTCGCCGTCCGCCTGCGCCGCCGCAACCAGCGACCGAAAAGAAGACGGCATTGAAGCGCCGCAAACCCGAATCCTTATTCTTCCCGCCGGCGCGCGCCGCCGGAATCCTGCCCTATGATCCAGTCAAAGGTGGTGTAACAAACCGATGTACACGATTATCGGCGCCAACGGTTTTTTGGGATCTTATCTGATTAGATCCATTCTTGCCAATACTTCGGACAATATCGTTGCCGCCGCCCGCGGCGTGGAAGGATTAGCCTGCGACGAGCGCGTCCGGCCGCTCAGGTGCGACGTCACTTCGCCGGGCGACGTGTTGGAACTGGCTGAAGCGATGAGCGGGAAAGAACCCTGCAAGGTATTCTATCTGGCCGCTTATCACAACATTGACGGCGTCGAGCAAAACCCTAAAGCAGCCTGGGCGGTCAATATCACCGCGCTTGCTTCCTTCCTCGGCGCAATCGATCCGCCCGCCTGCCTGTTTTTTTCCTCCACCGACTGCGTGTACGGCGATGGGCGGATTGAGCATCGATTTACGGAAAAAGACACGCTTGAACCGCTGGGCCATTACGGCAGCCAAAAAGCGGCGGCCGAATGCCTTGTCACGGCCTGCGGCGGCCATGCGCTGCGGTTGCCATATATGTTCGGGCCAAGCCTTTCGCCGCAGAAAAAGCATTTCTACGACAAGATTATCGATGATCTGAAGCACGGAACCAGCGTAAGGTTGTTTACCGATGCCGTCCGTTCGGCGCTCGATTACGCTACCGTCGCGGACATGGCGGTCCGCCTCGCCGAGAAGGCAGTCTGCGAGCGGGTGCCGAATGTGCTGAACCTTTGCAGTGACGAGGCGCTGTCGAAATACGACCTCGGCCTCAGGCTGGCAAAAAAGGAAGCGCTCCCCGAAAAGCTGATTCTTCCCGTTGAAATGCGGGAAGACCACGAAATTTTTCAGGCGAAGCGCGCGGGCGTCTGTCTGATGGACAATACGCTATTGAAGCAAACGCTGGGCTTGCGAGAGTTGAAGATGTCTATGTAACGGCGTTTTGAACATAATTGCGTCCGGTTAAAACCAGAAGTACCGCCAGTCATTTGCTTTGGCCAGCGCGGCAAAAGCGGCAAGATAAATCAGCATGATATAAAAAAGCAGCCGGTTCTTTTTGAAAAAGGCCTCCATAGCCTCCAGCGCGGACAAGACTGCTTTGTTGCCGGCATCTGCAAAATATATCAGCAGGCAAAACTGTGAAAAAACAGCCGAAGCGATGAAATTAACATGAGTGTCGCGGATAAAAAGAGAAACAATGGATACAACAGGCGCTGCCAAGGCCAATGCCGTTATGGCCGCGGCCTTTTTTTCTTGGCCGTGTTTTAAAATGGAAATCCATAGAACCGCAGCAAGGACAATCGCTGGAAGCAGCACTGCAGCACTAAGCGCCGGCAGCCGCCAGGCGCCGGCGGGAAAGCTGAAAATCGGATCGGTCTGATTGCGCTTTGCAGCGCCCCAGCCGAAAATCAGAAAAGCCGCAAACGGCAGCAGGAACGCGAGCGCCAGAGCCGCCGTATAACGGCCGGACTTGTTTTTTGTCGAGACTTTCTTTTCCGCAAGCGCGAGCAGAACGGCCGGCAAAAAGGTGAAGAGGAAAAGCGGCTCTATCACGCCGGCCAGCGCGCAGTAAACAGGGATGCGCCAAGCCATCGAAGGCCGGCCAACAGCGTACAGCGAAAGAAAGAATAATGCGGCCACAGCAGCGCCGGCAAAGATATGGGAATCTTTATACCAGTTATCCAACGACAGTACCGGATGCGAGGCGTATCCTGCCAGCAATATCGCCGTCAGGGTAATCAGAGACGCTTTGCGGTCTTCATCGGCCCGCTTGATGACTCCGTTGAATATCCATGCGGTAAACGCGCACAAGGCCAGCAGGCCCCCAAGGCACAGCGCGACGGCCGCGTTGAATTGCGGCGGCCGGGTAGCGGTCAGCAACAGAAATAAAAATACCGCGAATGCGCTGATATTTTTCTTCATCCATTGTTTCACGTTCGTCCCCGTCCTCCTTCCCCAAAGCAACGCGTTGCGTGTTGACTTAAAGGTTGCCGGTCAGCTGCCGGAATAAGTCGCGCCACCATTCGCTCTTTTCGACGGAAGCGTAAGCGGCCGCGTAATAGGCAACCAGCATCAGCGCCACAAGACGGTTCTTCCCCAGAAAAGCCCATACCTTAGCGGCGGATTGTTCAACGGCTTCGTTACGGTAATAGAGCATCCAAAACAGCAGGAAAAACTCGACGACCACAACGCCGACACGGCCCCTGAAGAGGTCCGAAACCAGAAAATACATCGGTATCCTCGCCAGAGGCGCCAGCAGGCACAGGAGAAAGATAAACTTTTCAAATCGACTGCCGCTGTTTTGAATGGCCTGTTTCCAAATCACAAAAAACAATACAATGAGCGGAAGCAAAAACAGGTTGACGAGCATATCCCTGCGGAACGGAGCCATTTCGATCGTCGTGTATTTAAACAGATAGTTGGAAAAACTCGAAGGTTGCAAAAAGAAATAGCCGGCATAGAAATCCTCGCGGATGGGAATATCCGTCTGTGTTTTGGCGTAGGCGACCAGTTCCCGGTAGTCGGCAAATCTGTCCGTCCCGCCGTACAGAAAAAAGTATCCGCAAAACACCGCCATGGTAATAAAAGCAGCCGTGGCGAACAGAACGGTGGGTTTGTCTTTTTTAACATACAGTTCATATAAGACGACGATCGCAACAGCCGGCATATAGGTAAAAGCAAACACGTGGTGCGTCGCGAGCGCCATAAACAGGAAAACAGGCGTCAGCCAGCGCAGCCTCGGCTTCCCGATCACCAGCAAAATGGCGACGGTGAATAGGACGAGGAAACGGTCCAAACTCAGCAGGACCGGAAACAAAAACGCGGTGGAAAAGGGGCCCGCAAGAAACAGCGATACAAAAAATATCGTCATCTTCTGATTTTCATCCGCAGCCGCGCGGATGATTCTGCCCGCCGTCCACGATATCAGAAAAAAGCAAGCGGCGAACATAACGGCGAAAAAGATATTCAGTTCCCGGCTGCCCTTAAAACGCGTAAACAGCGACAACACCGAGCCCATGAACAGGCGCGGCGCGAAGCCGATGCGGTAGTCAAGCACCAGGACAGACGAGTAGGCGTCTTTGCTGAAATCGAAGCCCTGCGGTATCAGTTGCGCTGTCAGCAGTATGAACACGGGCAGTTCGTACTTGATTGCTTCATATACAGCCAGAAACCTTCTTTTTGCCATAAAACGGTTCCTTCCGCAAGGTAGGGCGCGCTGCCGCGCTTAGAGCCGCCAATAGGTATAACCTTGCCGCTCGCATTGCTGCCTGTCAAACACACCCTTGACGTCGATAAGAACCTTTCCGGGCTGTCCGGCCTTAAAAAACGGTTCCAATTCAGCCGGCGTCAGGCGGGAGAAGTCATCGTGCGCCACTGCGAAAACGACGGCGTCCATACCCTTGACGGACTCCGCCGGGCTGAATTCAACGCCGTACTCTTTGCCGGCTTCGCAGGCGTCGGCAACCGGGTCGGAAATGACAGCCTTGATTCCGTATTCGCGCAGTTCACGGACAATATCGATAACACGCGTATTCCTGGTATCGGGGCAGTTTTCTTTGAACGTAAAGCCGAAAATGGCGACAGCCGCGTTTTTGACCGGAATATCCGCCTCAATGAGTTTCTTGACGATATTTTCGGCGACATATTTACCCATTTCATCGTTGATGCGGCGGCCTGCGAGAATAACCTGCGAGTGGTAACCGAGCTGCTCCGCCTTATAGGTCAGATAATAGGGATCCACGCCGATACAGTGCCCCCCGACGAGGCCCGGATAAAAGCGAAGGAAATTCCATTTTGTCGAGGCAGCCTCCAGCACGGATTTTGTATCGATGCCCATTTTGTTGAATATCAGGGACAGTTCGTTCATAAACGCGATATTGATATCCCGCTGGGCGTTCTCGATGACCTTGGCCGCCTCCGCGATTTTAATGCTTGCCGCTTTGTGCACGCCGGCCTTGACGACCAAGGAATAGACGCGTGCAACGGTATCCAATGTCTCGGCGTCCTGCCCCGAGACGATTTTAACAATATTTTCCAGCCGGTGGGTTTTATCGCCCGGGTTAATCCTCTCCGGAGAATAGGCGACACGGAAATCCGCGGGGCTTTGAAGACCGGACTCCCGCTCAAGGATGGGCAGGCAGATTTCCTCGGTAACGCCGGGATAAACAGTCGATTCATATACCACTATGGAACCAGGCGTCAAATTCCTGCCGACGAGCCTGCTGGCGCTTTCCACCAGCGAAAGGTCCGGGGTCTTATCTTTTCTCACGGGGGTCGGCACGGCGACGATATGAAACTTCGCTTCGCGAAGGCGTGTTTCGTCCGCCGTAAAATCCACCGCGCAGTTTTTTACCGCTTCGTCGCCGGCTTCGCGTGTCGGATCAACGCCGCGCCTGTACTGTTCGACTTTTTCAAGATTGACGTCGAAACCGATGACGTCGAGGTGTTCGGAAAACGAAACAGCGATCGGCAGACCGACGTAGCCGAGCCCGACGAGCGAAAGTTTTTCCTCCCGGGCAAGCAGCTTTTCAAAAAGAGACATCATATCACCGTTTTTACAAAGTTGAGTCAAACAAAGATATATTACACTCTTCGTCTGTTCCAGTCAACGCGAAACCGGACAGATAATCCGTTGCGGCGCGGTGCGTCTGCCGGGTTGATACCAACGGAAAAGGCCGCGGGGTTACCCCCGCGGCCCGGTTATGCCTTAGCGCTGATATTCAGATGATGACGCCCGGATTGGCCTGGTCGAGCACCCCCGTGTAGCTTGTCGCCGCGGATACGATGTTCAGGTCGAGCGCGTCCACCCCGCCGTCCTGCATGATGTCCGCCGCGTAGAACGCTGCCGTGCCGTACTCAAACTCGCTCTGGTACGATGCCGCCGCGTCAATCAGGTTTTCGTCCGCAGCCGTTACGTATCCGTCCCCGTCGACGTCGCCGAAGATGACGACCCAGTAGGTTTTCAGCAATGCG